>CANGIW010000017.1 GCA_947454145.1 Rickettsiales bacterium | reverse complement strand
TGGTCTGCATACGGCATACTTAGCTCTATAAATGAACTAAAAACAACTAACCAACACGACGAATGGCTAATAGCATTATTAATGGAGGAAAAAAGTTTAAGCAGCCCATCAGTTAATGACGGCTTATTTGGCATGCAAGAGCTTAGCTTATACCTAGCAATGTCTCTAGCTCTTTAAAGTTAGATTAAGGTTTAGCTATGTTCAATTGTTATTGAACTCCTTATTATTCTTGGAATGATTCTTGTCCTGCATTTTCTACACCATCTTCCTATGGCAGACTCACTAATTTTGAATATCGATACATCATCTACAATAGCCTTTTTCGTGATTACACGTATTCTATTATTGTCTTTCTTAAACATTTGTTATAACTTCTTGCCATGCAAAGGGAAAAAAGCAGATAGATGTTGTCGAATGCATGATATATTGTTAATTATTTAGTAACTAATGGCATTGTATCATTTAGTAACTAATGGCATTGTATCATTTAGTAACTAATGGCATTGTATCATTTAGTAACTAATGATATTAGTTACTTTGTTTATTAAAGCAACTTATATATCGTATTATTATGAAAGCTGGCGAAACAGAAATATCTCAATTTCAAACAAAAGAAACGGTTAAGGCTATGTCTTGGGGTGTTTCTCTTGCTAGTAAAATTCCTGGTAAAGACGGTTATAAAAAATCTTTAAAAGATCTAACAGAAACGTTGCGTGAGTCCGGAAATAATATAATTGGTACACCAGAACCGTTCTACAAAAAAGGTAGTACTAAGAATCCAGCTGGATATGTTATCAAGACCGACAAAGAAGTTATGGTGTGTTATCATGGAACACAGTTTAATAAATTGCTGGGTTCTGGAGCCAGAGAGGCAATAAATGACTTAAGAATTGCTAAGTCCACCATGCAATTTGGAGACCATAAAGGTAAGGTTCATACAGGTTTTAAAATAGAATATGAACTCTCAAAAGATAGTCTTATGCAAGCTTTGGATAAAGTAAACACCGACGACCCAAAACCACTGCATATATCAGGCCACTCTCTTGGAGGCGCTGTTGCACAAATAGCTGCACTAGACTTAACTACGAATGCACAAAAAAAAGTATCTGCTGTGACTACATTTGGGGGGCCAAGAGTGTTTTCTAAAGCTACTGCACAATTTTATACTGACAAAGAATTAAGTAACAAAACCTTAAGAGTAAAAATAGGAAAAGACCCTGTACCGCGTTTTCCTCTTGAAATCTTTGATTATGGACATGTTGGTTTCAAAATTAATGTAACCCAAGGTTTTCATTCTGGTGCAGACTACAGAAAGAACACTGATGCATTAACCCACGAGGATATAAACAGCAAGAAAGAAAGCTCTCTAAGAAATAATTCTATAAAAGACTATATGAAAGCTGTTAAAAGAACACCTGCACTTGCATTTTCTAAAATTCGTAAATCAACAAAATCTGTTATAGACAAAAGCAATCAATTAAAAAAAGCATTAATAGCAGCCGCTACTAAGAAGGCGCTCAGCACTCTTAGTAGATATATAGCAACAGCATATCCACTTCCGAAACTCAAAAAAGAAACTACAAAACAGACTCAAAAATAATAAAGTATAATCTCTATACACACTATTTTTTAATGCCAAGAGAATGTGTAATTTTAACATATACCTATCCTTTAGTTTAATATTGGTGCATCATTATATTTAACATAATATTTTTTACTGCTAAATAAGTAATATAAAATTGGTATAACGAATATTGTAAATATAGTGCTAACAATCATACCCCCAACAATAGTAAGGCCTATGGAATTACGTGCCTCAGAGCCAGAACCGCTAGCTAAAATTAAAGGAATAGACCCCAAAATTGTTGCAAAAGATGTCATAAGAATCGGTCTAAATCTCAATTTACAAGAATTTATAATAGCCGCTTTAAATTCAAACCCATTTAGAGTTATTTGCTGATTAGCAAATTCTACAATCATTATAGCATTTTTAGTTACCAAACCTATAAGAGTTATAATACCTATATTGCTGTATAAATTTAGACTGCTACCACCAATTATCAAAGCTAAAAGCGCTCCCGTTATAGAAAAAGGTACAGAACATAAAATTAATATAGGGTCTTTAAAGCTTTCAAATTGGGCCGCAAGAAGTAAATAAATAAATGCTAAAGCTAGTAAAAAAGTTATAAGCATTTGAATATTATTATTAGCCATTGCTTTAATTTGACCAGTAAATTCTATCTTTAACTCTGGGGGCAAAATATCTTTTGCCATATCTGTAATATGATTTGCTATGAGTTTAAGATCTTGAATATTACCACAGCTAGAAAAAATACTAATTATACTTCTACCGTCCTTATGAGTATATGCCGCAACGGAAGGTTTTTCTTTAATTGTAACAAAATTAGCTAAAGACATCATTGATCCTTCAGAATTTTTTAAATAAATTTTTACTAGATCATTTACTTTATTTATTTTGTCAGGATCATATCTTAAATAGCTCCCATAACTTTCACCTTTTAGCATTAAAGTACCTACTTGTTTTGAAGCTATTAAATATTGTAAACTTGAGCCAATATTATCCATAGAAACACCCCAAAGATAAGCTTTGTTTCGATTTACCATTATGTCAAGTGAAGGTACAGAAGTATTAATAATGCGTTCTGGGTTTAAAAAAGTTTTATCCTTTAACATCGCTTCAACAAAAATTTTAGAATATTTATCTATTGATTCAAAATCATCTCCCACAATATTAAATTCTATATCATAATTACCCTGAGAAAAACTAGATATGGGGTTAAAACCTGCAACTTTAGCTTCAGTAATATTTTTAAATTGCTTATTAAGCTCATCTAGAATTTCAGGTTGACGCCTTTTTCGTTCTTTTATATTTTTTAGTTTTGTGAAACTAAATCCTTGATTGTCACTACCGCTAAAACCATTAATAGTAAAAACACCAGAAACTTCTGGGGTAGTTCTAAGTAATTTTGTAGCTTGCACCATTGCAGCTTCTGTATTATTTAATGTAGAACCTTCTGGCCCCACAATCTTAACCTGAAAAAACCCAGTGTCTACTGTAGGGTCAAAAGTTTTTTCCACTCTAATAAATCCCCAAACCATTATAATTATTGAACCCGCTGCTATAGCAAAAAATTTCATTTTGTTATTGAAAAAATAGTCTAAATATTGAATATAAACATCCTGCGCATTATTTAATAACTTATTAAAGTTTATTGTCAAAATATTGTTGATTTTAACATCATTTTTTAGTAATTTACTCGATAACATTGGTGTAAGGGTAAGAGCAACAAAACCTGAAACTAGCACAGCAAAAGCTAAAGTCCAAGCGAATTCTATAAATAATTCTCCAATTATTCCTTGTATAAAGCCTACTGGTAAAAATACAGCTACCAAGGTTATTGTCATTACCAATACAGCAAAAGTAATTTCTCGTAGAGCTACAATAGAAGATTCAAAAGCAGCTACACCGGCCTCTCTACGTCTGTATATATTTTCTAAAACTACAATAGAATCATCTACAACAAGACCAATTGCTAAAACTAAAGCAAAAAGACTAAATAAATTTATAGAAAAACCAAATAATTTCATTAAAGCAAAAGCACCTATTAATGATATAGGTATAGTTATTAAAGGTATTATGCTCAAGGGTACAGATCCCATAAATAAATAGATTATAAAAGCAACTAAAAAGACTGCTTCGAATAATGTTACATAAACAGAAGATATAGACTCTTCTAAAGAATCTGCTGTATTAACAGATATAACTAATTTTATTCCTGATTGAATTGATTTTTGTAATCTAGCTAAGGTATATTTTACATCATTTGATAAATCTAGCAAATTAGATTGAGGCTTTCTAATTATACCTATTGCTATTGCGTTAGTACCATTATAACGTACTATTGTACTTTCATTTAAAGGCTTTAATGAAATCTTAGCAACATCTTTTAAAAATACTAAGTTTTTATTCTTATTTCTTTTAACAATAATATTTTCAAATTCTTCTATGTTATTTAGCGCAGAATTAATACTTAGAACAAAATTTTTATCTTCAGTTCTTAGCAAACCAGCGGGATAATCTATAGTTTGTGTTTTTATAGCTTTTTCTAATTCTATTGGTGTAAGATTATAAGAATGTAATTTTTCAGGATATGGTTCAACATAAAGAGTGTAATCTCTTGAGCCATATAATTGTACTGACGCAACAGTAGAAATTTTTTCAAACTCAGGCACTATTTCCTTACTTATAATATTTGTAAGAGCCATACCATCATATCTATCGCTAGAAGCTGCCATCCAAATAACAGGAAAAGCGTCCGTTTGCAATTGAGCTACGCTTGGAGAAATCATACCTAAAGGTAATTTTGAAGCCACGTTAGCTACTATAGCTCGTGAGTCATTCAAAGCATTATGTATATCACTTCCAAATTTGAAATATAAGCTAATTGTGCTTCTGCCAGCACCACTAGAAGAAGTGAAATAATCTAATCCCTCTAAGCTTCGGACTACATTTTCTAAAACATTTGTAACATTCTGCTCCATATAACTTGCGTCAGCTCCTGGATAAGTGCTTGTTATATTGATTAATGGTATTTCAATATTTGGAGATTCCCTAACTTCCATTCTGCAGTAGGCTAATATTCCAAATAATATTACAAGAATATTAAGTACGCTTGCAAAAACTGGTCTACGAATGCATATTTCAGAAAATAACATCTATTTCACCTGTTCACTTTTTTGTTTGGATTAAGTTTGGCTCAACTAAACTTTTGTCATATATTTTATTTAATCCTTTAAAGACGATTAAATCACCTTGTGTAATATCTTTGCTAATAATTTCTATATAACCATCCGTCCTAGTACCTAATTCTACTAATTGCACTTTAGCTTTATTATCCTTAACTAAAAAAATAAATGATCCATTGGGCCCCTCCATTACGCAAGATTCAGGTACAGCTAGGGCCTGGTGTTTATTAGCAAATATTCTGCACATTACTGTGCTGTTGTGGATAAATTTACCTTTATCCTTCACGGAGGCAGAGATTTTGATTGAGTCTGATATAGGGTCTAGATAGTTAGAAAAAGCTTTAACATTTGTTTTTATTTCGGCACCTTCCTGATCTAATGCAGTTATTGAAAAATCTTTTAAAAGTAGCGGTCTAAAATTTTCTGGTAAATCTAATAACAAAGTTTTTTCTTCACCATGTACAACTGTAAATAAATAATCGCCATTTTTAACATTGTCGCCTATTTGAAAATTAACAACACCTATAAAACTATCAAATGGTACTGTCAAAATCAAATTTTGATATTGTAACTTTGCTTGATCTAATTGAAATTTAGCGTTATCCTGAGCTAACTTAAAATTCTCCAAAGCTTTATGGCTAATTACTTTTGTTTGATATAATTTTACATTATCTTGATAAATTTCTGATGCTATTTTGTAATTATGAGAAGCGCTAGCTAAAGAACTTTCTGCAAAAGCAGAATGCATACTAAATAATATTTCGTTTGCTTTAATTGATTCACCTTGTTTTGGAGTTATAAAATCCACCACTCCAGATTGTTGAGCATAGAAATCTTTGCTTTGTGAATCTCTACAAAAAGCTGGATATTCAAAAACTTCCTGCAAGCTTCTTCTCTCTATCTCTATGACATCTACTTTTATAGCATCTTTTGCGTAAAGCAAGTTATTGATCGAAAATAAGCTTATAAAAATTATTTTAAAAAATAGTGATATAAAATTGTTCATACTAAAAATACTAGCTTATGTAACCCAAGATTGTAAAGTAAAATTTTATAACATTTAAATGTTATATAAAAAATATGTACTAAAAAGTACTTGTTTTTTTGTTACCTTTAACAAAGGTTGCTAGTAATTGTTCATTAAAAACACAAGTTATATTTTTTCCAGACTTTAGACTTAATTTTGCATAAACTCTTTCAATTATAACTGTTGGTGCTTTTTGATTATTAATTCTATAATTAACAATATTTTCATTTAAATTTTCATCTACAGAAAATATAGCTGGCATTTCTGCGTTTATATCTTTAAATTCTAGATATGTAAATTCACCATCATCATATATTTTTACTGGAGCAATTATATCGCTACCACTAATAGTGTAGTTAAAATTATATTTTTCTGGATGATTTAAGTCTGGCAAATCACTTGTCGTATTTGTATTAAGCTTAACTATTTCAGAAGTATGACTAGATTCTTCATCTGGATATAAAAATTTTACGTTAAATACCATGTCGGGATCTCTCATATCTATTGCTGATAAGCCGTAAAGTTCAAAAAAATACACCCTTTTGTTGGTTATTAAAGTCATATTTGTATCAGCATCATCCTCTATAGGCTTTAAGAATATTCTATAGCCAGAAGGTACCATTTGCCAAGCAGTCTGATTTCCCATAGAAATACTTACTATTTCTTCATCCTTAGCAAGCTCAATACTAGCTTGATAATTATAATATCCTGTGAATTTAAATACCTCATTTGGACTATACGTCATAACCCTAATTCTACTGTCTGTGCTGATAGGTCTTGGTTCTCTTACTGCAACAGCATAACTTGTAAACAACAAAAAGAAAGCAAGGGGCAGTGATTTTTTTAAATGCTCTAAAATATTTATCATTATCAATTTTTATTGTTCTTATTGTTCATTTGATTTAACTGATTCAATGTATAACTTATAACTGAAAAATTGAATTTATCAGCTAGTTCTAGTCTATAACGAAGGTCGTCAACAGAAATTTTTAAATTAACTTTCCAGAGCGTACTATTAATTGTTTTATTTAAATTTTCTTTTGGGTGTATATTAGCTTGGAAAGTAACTTCTATATTTGTATCATTAATAAATTGGGTAGATAAAATTGAAATTTTTTTTACAAATTCCCTGCGATATATTAATACAGGAGATTTTGGATTACCCAAATCCATAGAGTTATAAAAAGCTGTATAAATAAATCTAGTTGAATTATTTTTCACATATAAAAATTGCTTCTCTAAGTGATCATAATCATACCCCTCTCTCACAAGTATGTAGTTATCTACTAATGACGCAACTAAAGATTTTATAGGATCCTTACTGATATTATCAGCTTTGGTAAGGTTCATAGTACTTTTATTTGAATCATCTGTATAGACGGCATAGTTAAGAATTTTTTTTATTGGAAATAATAAATAAATATTTGCAGAAAGACTGAAAATTGCTATAAATGCAAAAATTAAAACTAAACTACAATAGCTTCTTTGGGTAAAAGGCAATAAATATTTAGTATTATACCAAATAATACAATCAACAAAATAAGAACCTGTGTCTATATCTTCTTTGGTTACCAGGTTATTTTTTTTCATAATCAAGGGTTGTTTTACTAGAATCCATTATTGACAAATACCATGTAAAAATAAAATCATTGTAAAATATTAGTTGCATGCACTTATATATTGATATTAAATAATTTTTTCCCATATAGGAATATATAATCAACGTCTTATATAAAAAAATTTTTATACTCATGCTTAAGTTTTAAATCAAACTCATCAAAAGTAACATTTCTATTTAGATCCTTTAATGAGGTAATTGATAAATTTTTTACCCCGCAAGCCTCTATATCATTAAACCTAGAAAGATTTGGATTTATATTTATCGCTAAGCCGTGATAAGTAACCCATTTTTTTAGCCTTATACCCAAAGAAGCTATCTTGCTATAGATATGCGAGCTATTTTTAACCCAAACACCTGGGCTATTTGCAATAATTTCAGATTGAATGTCAAAATGTTGTAAAGTTGCAACAATCCAATTTTCTAAATTTTTAACAAATTTTTTTATATCTCTATCTTGGCGTAAATCTATTATGGGATATATAATTCTTTGGCCGGGGCCGTGATAAGTGATTTTCCCCCCCCTATTTGTTTTTATTATAGGAATTTCTAAATTAGAATTATTTACTTCGTTTTCTTGACTACTAACACCTAAAGTATAGACTTCATTGTGCTCAAAAAGCAAAATGGTGTTTTTATTTTTGTAATCAATAGCTTCTTCTACATATTGATCCATAATAATAGACGCCTTTTTGTAATCAGTGATACCTTTAAAGTTAACCCATTGCGTCATTGATTTTTTATTAAAAAAATATTATTATTCTTGTTAAAGAAACAAGAGTTAGTTATTCTTACATAATGTATATATTATATAAAATCACAGACAAGAGTAAATATAGCAATGTCAAAAAAAAATAAATTCATCTCGTCTTTAGCTTTTATTGGATTTAGTATTTTTTTTAATACATCAAGTTCATTTGCGGTAAGTTTAGAAGAAGCTTTGAGATCAGCTTTATTATCAAACGAACAATTTAAAATACTACAAGAAAGTTTTTTACAAAGCTCCGAGCAATTATCTAGAGCTGTTGCTAATTCATTTATGCCAAAAACCAATATTTCTTCAACTATTAGTACAAATCAACAAATCCCTAATCATAATAAAGTGCAATTCAGTAATTCTATACAAACGACATTACCAATTTTTTCAGGTGGGTCAGGACTAGCTTTGATAAAAGCTAGTCACAATGATGTTATGGCTGCAAAATATCAGTATTATAAAAGCGAACAAGATAAGATTTTGAATCTAATAACTTTGTATATTGACTATCATGTGGCAAATGAGATTCTTAAAATAAGAAAAGCTTCAACAAAAAATGCCAGTCAAAATTATCAGGCTGTAAAAGAAAAAGTAAATTTAGGTGAAGCTACTAAAACAGATTTAGCTTTTTCAGAGGCAAACTTTTTACAAGCACAAACTGAAGAATTATCAAGCCTTTCAACAAAAGAAAGTAAATATCAAGAATTTGTAACAAATTTTAATGTAGCCCCGGAAGAAACTGAGCTCCCAGTTATTAATTCTGAAGAATTTAAAGATCAAGCTTTCTTAATAAATAAAGGAAAAAAGCAAAATTTAGATTTAAAAATCTATTTCCATAATGTACAATCTGCTAGTGCTAATGTTACAGCTACATTTGCTTCTGTTTTTTTTCCTAAAGTTTCAGCAACGGGCTCTCTTGGAGATAAAGTTGATGTCGAAAATATAGATTTTACGAATTTTGGGGGTGAAAAAACAAAGGCATCATGGGCCTTAAATATTAATATACCCATTTTATCAAATGGTGGCCAAGAATTTTCTGATGTTCGCGCCGCCAGAAGTAGGCATAGAGCTCAATCTTTTAATTTGGCTAATGCAGAAAAAACTGTAAAAACTGCTATTCAAACTTCTTTGAGTAATTATACGACATTACAACTTAGTATTAATTATAGTAAAACTGTTGTAGCTGCTCAAAAATTATATTTAAGAGGGGTAGAGCAGGAATATAAACTTGGTAATAAATCTTTATTAGATCTTTTGCAGGCTGATAGTGATCTTGCTAAACACCAAATTAATTATGTGCAAACATTGGCAAATAATATTAAGTCTTTTTATGCATTAAAGTCTTTAGTTGGAGAATTAACAGCTAAAAAATTACGTTTGGGAGTAAAAGTTTTTGATCCAGCAAAAGTATATAACCGTAAAAAATTGGGCTTCATAAGTTTTTAATAATATAAATTTAATGAGATATGGAAGAAAAAGTTGAAATAGCTAGCGTATTAAAATCGATTAAAAATCTTATACATGAAACTTCTAACCAAAATTCCAATCAAGATGATATTTTAGAATTAACTAATATAGTTGAATTTGATAGCCATGATCATGTTAAAGATAGAAAAAAAATGACCAGGTCAGACCCTCATCAAAATACAGATTTGATTTCACAGGATCAATTGCTAAAAAATATAAAGCAATTACTGTCAATTTCTACTAAAATAAATTCTAAGGAGTCTGAAAATAAAATTAGTTCAAATTCAATTGAAGACTTTTTGGTTAAATTAATAGAGCCTCAAATAAAGCATTGGCTTGAAGAAAATTTACCAAATATTGTAAATTCAGTAGTAGAAAAAGAAATAAACAAGTTGTTACATAATGACAAAGGGTAGAACTGCTTTATTAATATTATTTTTTTTCACTGTAACAAATATCAAGGCAGAAGATAATAATAATTTTCTTCCTCCAATTCCGGTATTCACCCAAAAAACTACGCAAAAACAGACGAATACAAATTACACTGATTCAAAAGCAGAAAAATCTCTGGGTACGCATGAAGAGAAATCTTTTTGGGTTAGTATAAGTGATTTTTTAACATCATTTTTTGGATCTAGTGCTGAAAGCAAAAATACTTTAGCAAACAAACAAGGGGTAACAAAAAAACCACTAGCTTTGCCGCAATCACCAACACTGGCAGCTGCAAATCAAGCGCAGAAAACTCCAGCTGAAATAGCAGCATCGCCTAAAGATATATCATTGCCACCACTAGCTTTGCCGCAATCACCAACACTGGCAGCTGCAAATCAAGCGCAGAAAACTCCAGCTGAAATAGCAGTATCGCCTAAAGATATATCATTGCCACCACTAGCTTTGCCGCAATCACCAACACTGGCAGCTGCAAATCAAGCGCAGAAAACTCCAGCTGAAATAGCAGCATCGCCTAAAGATATATCATTGCCTAATATGGTTCAAACAAAACCTGAAGTAAAATTAGAAAAAAAGGTAATAGTTGAAAATCAACAAATTACTAAACCAGAAACATCAATAAAGTCTTTAGAAAATTCAAATATACATAAAAATAGCCAAGATAAAGCTATAATAGATATAGGAAATAAAAACCAAGAGGCCTCATCTAATTTTGAAGATACTTCGAAAGAATATACTGATGAGAATTTTGTTGATCTATATATGCCTCTTGAAAAATTCATTGATGCCGAATTAACCATGCTCCTAATACCAGAAGGAGATGTTATTTTAGGAAAAGCAACAGAAAAAGCTAAAATTGAATTAATGAACGGCAGAGACTACATTAGATATAATGAAAAGGAAGAAATAAAATATCAAACATTAGAAGCTGATTTAAAAACAGATATTTTTATTGACAATTATAATCATTATTACACTACAAAAACAAAGCACAAACTTAATGTTGTTAATGTAGAAGCTTGTCTTTTAGCTACTGACGCCTTTAGAGCTGTTCAACAAGACAATATTTCTCGAATAAAAGTTTTGATTACATCTTACCCTCAATTATTGGGGATTGTTAATGCAGGTGGTGAAAATTTACTTAATTTAGCATTAAAAATTAAGAGAAGAGAAATATTGTCATATTTATTAGAGCAGTCTCGGGGGGCTTTTGATTATAAATCTTTAATTTCTCTTGCTCAACAAATTAAAGACCACGAAATGACAAAGTTAATAAAAGATGCTAGAATAAAATTTCATAGTGCTTTTAAAAGAAAATTAACTAATTATAATTACTATAAATGCAATTATTAACAATGCATGGAAAAATTTCATCTTATTTCTCAATTCTCTCCTTCTGGAGATCAACCTTATGCTATTGAAAAGCTTTTAACCGGACTTAAAGATAATAAAAAAGATCAAGTTTTGCTAGGTATAACTGGTTCTGGTAAAACTTTTACCACAGCTAATATAATAGCAAAATCAGGTAAGCCATCTTTAATTATGGCTCCTAATAAAACTTTAGCTGGTCAGCTATATCAGGAAATGAAGCATTTTTTCCCCACCAATGCTGTAGAATATTTTGTTTCTTATTATGATTATTATCAACCTGAAGCTTATTTAGCAAAAACAGATACTTATATAGAAAAAGATTCTTCAATTAATGAACAAATAGATCTTTTGAGGCATTCAGCTACAAGATCTTTACTAGAAAGGCGTGATGTAATAGTAATATCTTCTGTATCTTGTATTTACGGCCTTGGTTCTCCAGAGCTTTACTACAACATGACGGTTACTGTGGAGGTGGGAAAAAATTATGAACGCAAAAATTTGCTTGAAAAATTAGTTTCACTTCAATATGACCGTAATGATATTAATTTTGTTAGAGGTACTTTCCGCGTTTCGGGAGAAAATATAGATATTTTTCCTTCTCACTATGGAGAAAAAGCATGGAGATTAGTTTTTTTTATGAATCACCTAGAAGAAATTAATGAATTCGATCCTCTGACTGGAAAAAAATTAGCTCGTTTAAGTTCGGCGGTAATTTATGCAAATTCTCACTATGTAACACCCAGAAATATTGTTGATAAAGCTATTATAGAAATAAAGTCTGATCTAGAGATCAGAATAAAGGAATTTGAGTCTAAGGGCAAATTACTTGAAGCTCAAAGGATAGATCAAAGAACACGCTACGACATAGAAATGCTTGTTACAACTGGTCATTGTAAAGGAATAGAAAATTATACTAGGTATCTTTCGGGTCAAAAATCTGGCGCTCCCCCTCCAACTTTATTTCAATATTTTCCAAAAGAATCATTATTATTCATTGATGAAAGTCATGTTACTTTATCTCAAATTGCAGGAATGTATAATGGAGACAGGGCAAGAAAAGAAGTTCTAGTAGAACACGGTTTCAGGCTGCCTTCAGCATTAGATAATAGACCTTTACGCTTTGATGAGTGGGAAAAATTTAGACCTAACACTATTTATATATCAGCTACACCCGGTAATTTAGAGCTAGAAAAAACTTCTGGTGCATTTGTCCAACAAATTATTCGACCAACTGGATTATTAGATCCTGTGTGCATAGTTCAACCATCAAGCAATCAGGTAGAATTGCTTTTAGGTGAAATTCAAAAAACGATAAAAGCTGGTTTTAGGATACTTGTTACTGTGTTAACTAAAAAAATGGCCGAGGAGCTAACAAGTTACTTAAAAGACTTATCTTATAAAGCTTCCTATATGCATTCAGAGATCAAAACTTTAGAAAGAATGCAAATTATCCATCAATTACGCAAAGGTGATTTTGATATTTTAATAGGCATTAATCTATTACGAGAAGGGCTAGATATACCAGAATGCGGACTTGTAGCTATATTAGATGCAGACAAAGAAGGGTTTTTACGATCAGAAACAGCTTTAATCCAAACAATAGGTAGAGCTGCACGTAATTCCAACGGAAGAGTAATATTATACGGAGATGTGATTACTAATTCTATGGCTAAAGCTATAGAAAAAACAAATTTACGCAGAATTATTCAAGCAAACTATAATATAGAGCATAATATTACTCCTTCTTCAATATCCAAAGATTTATCAACTCTTTTTGAAGAGATTGTTGAAGAAATGGGTGAAGATAATATAAAATCTATACAAGATGATCTAGCATGTGAATCTTCAATAGAGACTTTAAGAAAAAAGATGAAAGAAGCTGCAAATTCGTTAGAATTTGAAAAAGCAGCGATTTTACGAAACCAAATAAAAAAGTTAGAAAAATTATTAATCTAATTTTCATAAATATTCAATTACCTAGACTGTTATGTTTAAAATAAAAAATTTAAATTTTGCTAAACTTTTTATAAAGTTGCGCATTTTTATTCATTCATATTTAGAATTTATCTTATTTGAAAGTAGTTTTAAGCATTATAGACTTACTTATTTTATAATTTCACTTCTTTGTGTAGTATTTTTTTCATCTTCTGCCTTTGAAGAATTTTATGGAATAAACAACATTCAAGAACTCAAAGTTTTCAAAGAATTTATAATCGCAGTTTGTTGTGGAATATTTGCTACAAAATATGGGAATTACATAAGCAAAAGTAAAAAAAATAATCATCTTCTAATGATATTACGGTATCTGCTGATATTGTTAATTTTCCCTTGTTTTAGCTGTATATTTTTATTAGCTACAAATTTAGAGCATTATGCAATTGAATATAGTATGATTACAACTCTCTTACTTTCTTCTTTATTGCAACCAGCTTTATTTTTAACTTTTAATATATTTGGTTATTTATTAGGTTATATGTATTATTTATTGTTTTTGACACCAATCAATATTTATATTGATTTAAACCATGCTGTAACTTCAAATCTACTAATTATGGTAATTGGTTTTTGGATTTCTTATTTACGTCAAATTTCTATCAAAACATTGATGATGCAGTCTCGAGAATTAGAAGCCATAAATATTAATTTGGAAGATTTAATACATCAAAGAACTATAGAAATACAAGATGCTTTAAAATTAAAGATAGATTTTGTTAACAACGCCAGTCATGAGATAAGAATTCCTTTGCAAGGAATATTAGGGGTAACAGAAATTTTGCATACAAAATGGCAAGAATTAGATGAGGTAAAAAGATATGAATATATTAGTATAATTAATCATAGTTGTAATAGATTAATGTTATTTGCTTCTAATCTATTAGATTTTGCTAAGTTCAATGTTGGAAAAACCACATTAACTTTAGCCTTATATGATATAGTAGAGTTTGTAAAAGAAATAGTAATAGATTTTCAATCTTTTTCAACATCAAAAGGGATAAAAATTTTGGTAGAGCATAATGCAGATAGTATTTTATGTTTATTAGACAAACCAAAAATCAGCCAGGTGATTCGAAATTTAATATCTAATGCACTAAAATATAGCGAATCTGATACATTGATCATAATAGATATCAATCATTTAGAAAAAGAATCTTTATTGCAGCTAAAATTTATAGATCAGGGAACTGGCATAGCAGAGAGCGAGCATAAAAAAATCTTTGAAGCTTTTTCGCAAAGTTCTAAGGCTTTTTCCCAACTAAATAGTACTGGTCTAGGTCTTGCGCTTGTGTCTGAATATATAAAAATGCATAAAGGAACTATATCTGTTGCAAATAATAAGCCAACAGGTAGCATTTTTACGGTTATATTACCTTATTCTCAAAATAATTTAGAATTTGAAGAATTATATAACAATTCAAGCCCTAGGTTCATATCCACTAAAGAAAGAACTATTAACATTAATTATACACAAGAAGAAAAAATAGCTATTGATAATTCGGCTGAAAAACATAGTATGGACTTAACTAAATCTCTAGGTTTGATAGTAGATGATGAAGTAATTTGTTTAATAAGTACTAGCTTGATGCTTGAATCTTCAGGGGTTCAAATTCTTGCTGAAAAAGATGGGCATAATGTTTTAGAACGTTTGAATGAAAGGAAGTTTGATTTTATTCTTCTTGATATTATGCTAAATGGCATTACAGGAATTGAAATTCTTGAGAAAATAAAATCTGATGAAAGATATTCACACATTCCAGTAATATTACAAAGTGGTGTTGTGAATTCCGATATCATAAAAAATGCTATGGAATCTGGTGCATCAGCTCACTTAATTAAACCGTATAGTAAAGCTGAACTTCTTGAAGTGTTGCAAAAAGTAATTTCTAAAGATAAAATATAGTTTATTCTTCAGTTATACTCATCTAGTAACTTATTTTTTGGCCTATAACTATTATTCACTTTTTTTAAACTGACTATTATATTTATAAAATTATGGAAAACAAACATACCAGATTACTTATTATAGGCTCAGGCCCCGCGGGTTGTTCTGCAGCTATATATGCGGCACGAGCTAATCTTAGTCCGATCATGATTGCAGGAATGCAGGCTGGAGGACAACTTACTACAACCACAGAAGTAGAAAACTATCCTGGATTTTATGATGCAATTCAGGGGCCCCATCTTATGGATCAAATGATAAAACAAGCTGGGAAATATGGCACAGAGATTATTTTTGATGATGTTAACCAGATAGATTTTTCTGCTAGACCATTTATAGCAAAAACTTCAGATTGCTCTTACACTGCAGATGCAGTTGTTATAACAACTGGAGCACAAGCAAAATGGTTGGGTATTGAATCTGAAGATAAATTTAAAGGCTATGGTGTTTCTGGTTGTGCAACATGTGATGGATTTTTCTTTAAAAATCAAAAGGTTATAGTAATAGGTGGTGGAAATACGGCAGTAGAAGAAGCCTTATATTTAACTAATCATGCAAGTTCTGTTACGTTAATTCATAGAAGAGATACACTAAGAGCCGAGAGCATATTACAAGAAAGACTATTTGCTCATCCCAAAATATCAGTAATGTGGAATAGTAGATTAGTTGAAGTACTAGGTAACCAAGCACCTAAAAAAGTTACAGCTGCAATAATAGAAAATGTTACAACACAAGAAAGACATCAAATAGATGTTTCGGGAGTTTTTGTTGCTATCGGGCATAAGCCAAATAGTGATTTATTCACTAATGTTTTAGATCTAGACTCTGAAGGCTATGTTATAACAAAACCAAATTCTACTAAAACTAATATTAAGGGTGTATTTGCAGCAGGCGATGTGCAAGATAAAATATTTAGACAAGCAGCAACAGCTGTAGGAACTGGATGCATGGCAGCACTGGAGGCAGAAAAATTTTTAAATTTATCTGAGTAAGATTATGTTTTTTTTTAACACTGATTTTATAAATATTTGTTAGTTTACATTAGAAAATCGTACCAATTATCTCTGAGTACAAAACCAGGAGATAATTAGGTAGCTAGGTAGATTGTTTTGTATTGTTACTCTTTCCATTCACTATCTACACCAATCGTATACACATTTACATCTTGTGGATTAGAATCATTATCATCGTTTTCAAAATCAATAGCTGAATTTTCTACTACTATTTGCCTCTCATCTGTATTAGGCTGATTCTCTTCTTCTTGTTCTTTGGCAGGATCATTTTGAGGATTTTGATCGTATCTAATTGGTTTCTTCTTAATTGATTTTGTTTGTTGTGTACTTTTATGTTCTTTTTGAGTCTTAGAGGTTTCATCTACATCAAACATTTTGTCACAATAATTCTGAAGAGCAAGTTTAGCTTTCTTTGAAAATTGGTTTTCTTCTCTTTTTATAAAAGAGTCAAGCTCTGAATGAAGATGTAATAATCCCTTTGCTGTTTCACTAAACTTATCGATTAACTCAGCATAAGAAGAGTTATTTTTATATCTAAAGTTGAATTTCAAACATAGATCTATAATATCATTTATTATTTTAACTAAATCTTTTTCACAACATAAGTCATTGTAATTAAGCAGAGATTTTGACTCAAGATTTTGTAATAAGCTATTAGTCTTTTCGGTTGTTAGTTGTTTTAATACACACAATTCTTTTAAGGCATTAAGAGTATGCACACTAGTTTTATGTTGTGCTGTTAGAATGTGTATTATGTCATCAGCCAATTCATTTTTTAGCTTAGGCTCAAGAGTTTTGCAAGCATTAACTACACAATTTATAACTAATGCTTTGAGTTTTTGTGTATTATTCTGTGGTTTATTTTCAGGCTTGCCACTAAAATTATTTCTTACTTCACCTTTTGACCGATTATTATCATCTTGATGTTTACTCTCTTCCTCTTGATGTTTACTCTCTTCTTTCTGAGGTTTATTTTTTGCTATTAAATCGTTACGTGCTTTGTTTAATAAAATATTTTTTGCTGTTAGAGTATTTGCAAGTACCAACCTATTGTTAAGATCTGGGTTGCTCTTTAACAGTTCTTTTAACTCAAATTTTGTGTTTTGATCTAAAGATTTAAACCATTCTTTATATATTTTATTAAGCTCTTTTTTATGACCCTCTAGGAAATTTAATACTTCGGATTGTTTTGAATCTTGTAGCGTATCAAAAGCTTTATTAACTAGATCCTTAGTAAGGGTAGTATAATCGGCTTTTGCCTGGAACAATAATGTAATTATCTTTTTGTTACCTCCCATAATTGCTATACTTAAAGGTGTACATCCAATGACATCCTTAATATTTACATGTGCGCCCGCATTAATCAGTGATTCTACTATCTTTTCGCTCTTTTTGGTTATTGCTATAAATAGAGCTGTAGAATTTTTTTTATTAGTTAAGAGGTTTAAATCTACGCCCTTAGTAGTAATCAGCAATTCTGCTATGGCATTGTATTCTTTATCAATTGAAACCATTAAAGGTGAGTAACCATGAGTAGTTAAGAGGTTTGCATTTGCGCCGGCATTAATCAGCAATTTTACTATGCCTGTTAGTCCTTCATCGGTTGCCATCATTATAGCTGTAGTGTTATTTACCCCCCCCCGCACATCCAAATCTAAATTAGCACTTTTGTTAATCAGCAAATTTACTATCTCTTCATTTCCATTAGAGCAGGCATGCATCAAAGCTGTAAAACCGTCCTTAGTGCGGAGGTTTGAATCTGCGCCCTTATTAATCAGTAATTCTACTATCCTTACTTCATTTAGAGAGGATGCTAAAATTAGAGGTGTAAACCCCTGATTATTGCAGAGCTTTAAATCTGGGCCCGCATTAATCAGCTTTTTTGCTATACTAATTTTTTCTATCTCACTCTCTTTTGTTTGAATTGCCAGTAATAGAGCCGTATTTCCATTAACATCCTGTAAATTTAAATCAGCACCTTCGGTAATCAGAAAGTCTAATATCTCACTTTTTCCTTTTCGAGCTGCTAGCATTAAAGCTGATAACAAAAATACATTCTGATAATTTATATTAGTTCCCCCCCCTGTCACAATGTTTTTTACATTATCTATATTAGTCCAATTCACTGATTCTAATAGGTGCTTTCCAACTTTTTGTTCTAGTGCTGTTTGCTTTATTTGTAGTTTATTGTTAGTAGAATTACTAGAATTATTGGCTTTTTCCATAAGATAATAATTAGTTAATATGAATTTTTAGTAATTAATAAGTTATATTTGTATACTAAAATAAATAGTGTTATATTATATTTTCTTTTTTTTAGTGCCAAAGTAGATCTATTCATAGCAGAATTAAGTATAAAACTAGTTCTAATGAATAATATTGTACTTTTAGATTTTAATACCATTACGATTAAGATCACTATATACTTAATTTTTTAAAAAGTCACTAACAAATTAAGTATGCTTTTTTAACCCTTAAGTATATTAATTTCGTTCCATTAGAAATCTTAAAAAAACTAAGCAATTGCATAGAATGATCAGCTTAGCTATTAATTGTGTTATTTAATTATAAAAATAAAAAAGATGTCTAATGGAACAAAATTAATACATATACGACTACAGTAATTTTGTGTGTTCAAAAAAGCTTGTATGTCTAGATTTCTTAGAATAAGAATTTTACATTAAACTTAATTATTTAAATTATTGTATAGCAGAAAAATAATTTAAACTGAACTGAGCTAAGTGTGAAAGGTAAGTAAAAAATACGCTTTATCAAATTAATTTAATAATTCTTCTAAAGCGTACTAGATTTGTAATAATTAGATTATTTATTTAGATTCGTCTAAAGCTTTTGTATATTCTTTACTTAAAAGCTGTACAGTCCATAACCATAAACCTAAAACTATTATGCAGATTACAGCTAAATAAGGTGTAGCTTCTGTAAAATTAAGCCCACAAGTGAATAATATAGCTGGAATAACAGCCCCACCAGATTTACCTAAACGTCCACCTATAACATCTACAGCTACCTTTCCTTTAGATTTTAATTCAGGGTCTAAAGGAATATATGCCATCTCTTTTGTTGGGTCAAAAAGAGAATATTTTGTACTTTTACTTAAAACATTTTGCAATAGTCCTATGAAAACTGCTATAGCAATAGGATTAATGAATGCTAATGCTGCAAAATTACTTATTATAACTTTTCCGTATACAATAAAGGCAAAGAAGGGTATGCCTGTCGCTAGTATCATTAAAGGTGTTAAGCTTGCAGCAAATCTCCATGATGTAAGTCTTATAATATTATTACCAAGAATCATGAATATCATAGTTGCAACACCTTGAAAGCCCATGAATTCAGCCATATAAGCAGTATATTCAGCAGCTGTTGGATAAAGTTGACGTATCTGATTTTTCCAAACACCTTCAATTAATATAATTGATACACCATAAGCAAATATCAATAAAGCTATTAATCCCAAATATTTAGAGGTTAATATTAATTTCAAACTTTCCATTACGGATAGTTTAGCTTTTTTCTTTTTCTCTGTTTTTTCTTCTTTTTGATATAGATTTGGATCTGTCATAACATTAGTGTTAATCCAACGATAAGTTAACATTATAGCCAAGCAGCTTAAAGATAATAATAGTAAAATTACATTAAACTCTGTACCGGCATCTTCAGGATTTTTTGAGATGAACTTTGCAGCCGCAACAGACGTAAGTATTAAACCAATATTACCTAATAGACCAAAAGTTGGATAAAATCGCTTTGCTTCACTGGTTTTGGTTATATCGTTAGCTACCCACCAAAACAAAAAGCTTAGCATTACTGAACCCCAAAGTTCAGCTATTATATAAAAACTTGCAAAAATCCATTTACCACCTATCAGGATAAACCATTTTATCGCTGGAAGCTTTTCTGCCCAATAGTCAATATTTGCAGGATCTGGGTGTAATGTTGCGATGTTAGGATAAAGTAAAAAAGCAAACGATAGAAAATACACAGCAAAAAATCCAGTTATTATGTAAAATAACTGCTGCGCGCTAAATGAACTTGAAGCTTTTGTATAAATAAGAAAGAATAATATGGAGGAAGGCAGTACGAAAGCTAATTTTAAAAAGCTTAAAGCTTCAGCACCAATACCTGTTACTACTAAGCCGTCCTTTA
This sequence comes from Rickettsiales bacterium, assembly GCA_947454145.1. Lineage (GTDB taxonomy): Bacteria > Pseudomonadota > Alphaproteobacteria > Rickettsiales > Rickettsiaceae > JAIOYM01. The sequence continues at coordinate 5,367 of CANGIW010000017.1, read as the reverse complement.
TAGAACGTAGCATTGAGTAGTTAAACAAAACACAAAACATAAAAAAAGCCATTGGCAAGAATTTCTTCAATTCTCTATTTTCTATAGGCCAAACTATATTTTTTATCTGGGCTAAATTCATAACAATTTGATATTAAATTTAAATTAATTAAAGAGAAACATAAAAAATAAATCAAGCAATAATTCACATAATCCTTGTATCATTGCGTCTGTAAGGTTATTGTCAAAAAACATTTCAATAAAATCTAATAAGATTTTTTTATTGTATTTTGGTTAATAAACAAAACACCAGCTGCGACGTTTTTTAAATTTAATTAAAAAAAATCACAGTGTAATTTAGTTAGAATATTTTAACTAAAAATGCTCTTAAAGTCAAAGGATATTGATAAAAAATATTTTGTATAAAAATATCTTTAGCTTTATTGAAGTCAAGAATATAAAAAACTACTCTATTTCCTTACAAACAGTTAAATTTTACAGCATTATCAAATTATTTGCAACGTCAACGTTATCCAATTATTTAAATTACATTCATTTAATACAGTATATTTTTCTGAATAAGCTTTCAAAACTTTATCTTTTTGTGGACTTAGAAAACCTGAAAAAATGATAATTTGAGGCTGCATAGATACTATATACTCGTGTAGATTGACAATATCGTTAGCGAATATGTTGCATAAAACTATGTCAAATTTTGGGTTTGTGTAGGTATTATTAAATTCCTCTACTGAGTAATATTCTATTTTGCATTTATTAAGTTTTGCGTGACGTTTTGATATTTCAACAGAATTTAAGTCAATGTCGGTGCCTATAATTTGTTTTATGGCTAAAAGTTTTTGTGCGGCTATTGATAAAATACCACTACCACATCCTATATCTATTAAAGAAATAAATTCAAAATTTTTTAATGCTGCAATAGCTGACAAACAGCCTTTAGTAGTGGGGTGATCACCTGTGCCAAAAGCCATAGAAGAATCTAATAAAATAGCGGTTTTATCATCATATTGAGCAATTGGCGCTCTTGCTATATAGATTTCATCTAAGATTATAGGATATATATCTTGTTGCAAAAAATTTTGCCAACTATCTGGCGTGATTTCTTCTTGGCTAATATTTGAAGCCCCTAGATCTATCAAAATATCTGGATTTTCTAATAATTTATTAGCATATATTTCTAGACCCCATAAATCATCATCGGATATTTTATCTAATTCTTGGGTTTTTATAGCGAAAAGACATAACTGATCCGAGATTTCCCTAGATAGATATTCCTCGCAGGCTCCTATATTTTTATATAGCAACTCAAGATAAATTTTATACCATTTCATAAAATATTTAGATTTATATTTACAATTCAGTTATTAATAATATACTCTTTAGAAGAAATCACATTATTTAATTCTTTAAACATTATACAAGATCGATTATGGCTAATATATTGAAAATCATTTTTCTATTATTTTTTATCACTCTAAGTATCTTCGCAGTTAATTCAAATTTAAACATAAACAAAAATGTAGATACTTCAGAAAATAGCGAAGTAATTGCAGAAGAAAAAAATAACAGTAATAATGAAGCTGATTATAAGATATTGCAAGATAAATATAAAGAATTATTAAAAAAAGTTACTCCAGAACTTGAAAAAGAGATAGTGACATATCGTAAAAAAGATGCTGCTTTGGGTAAATCAAAGAATATTTTATTCGGCAATCTTTCGGAAGAAGCGCAAAATTCATTAAAAAAAGATGCAGAGTTTAAAAAAATCCTTAGAAAAACTAAATATAAATTACCAAAAAATCATACAAAAGAAGAATTGGAGTTATATTCCAATTCCTTTAAAGGGCATGAAACAGCAATAAAAGACTATCAATCATTTTTGGGTTCTATGAATCCTAAAATAAACAAAGAAATTGAAGAATATCGTGCTAATGTTAAAGATATAAACAAAGAAAAGATGCAGGCTTATAAAAAATTAAGCTCTAAAGCTAAGGCTTTTTTAAAAAGAGAGGATTCATACAGAAAAAAACTTCAGAAAAATAAAGATAGTGTAGACAAAAAAGAGGGGGTAAAAAAAATTGAAACTAATGATACTTCTCAAAAACCCCTTACTGATGAAAGCCAAAAAACTTTAAAATAGATAGAGGTATAAAGATTTTCTTGAAGATATACTCTTCATCGCACAACTTCTACTTGTTACTTTACAATACATAGAATATTTTAAATATGAAAAAAATATCTAGTCATATCGATAACCTATTGATGAAGATTTTTGACAAACAAGGTAAGCTATTTGTTTTGTGTTTAAAAAATTGGAGCAAGGTAGTTGACGAAAAATTAAATACCACTACTTATCCAGTTAAAATAACTTATTTAAATAAACAAACTCAAGAGTTAGCCACTCTTTGGGTGGTAGCGCAAAATAGCGTTGCAGCCTTCCAGATTAACATGAATGCAAATACAATAATAAATCGCATTAATATGCTAATAGGATTTCAAGCTATTGAGTCTATTCGTACAAAAATCATTTCATCACAAGAATAAATAATAAAATTAATTTAAGTGTTATTAGTAAATAACAAAATAAAATCTTGAAATCACGCACTAAAATCTGTTAAGATCTAATATGCTCAATATTATGAAGACATATTGTTTGCGGTCAAAAATAATATAATAATAATCGGTAAATATAACTATGGTAGAAGTATTTTTTAATAGTTCAGCTGGCAGAATAGAAGGCTTATGTCATTACTCTAAAGATAACGACTCTCCTAAGGTATTGATTTTACCTCCGCATCCTTTGCGAAACGGGGATATGCATAATAAGGTTGTATTTTCTTTATATAAAGCTTTTGCGTTAGAAGGATTTACAGTGCTTAGAATCAATTTTAGAGGACAGGGTAAATCTCAAGGCACCTTCGATAACGGAATAGGTGAATTGATGGATGCTTCCTTAGCATTAGAGTGGTTACACACAGCTCAGCCTGGGGGTTCAAAACTTTGGGTTGCTGGTTTTTCTTTTGGAGCTTGGGTGGGGGCCAGAATAGCTATGCGTAGGCCTGAAATAAATAATTTTGTTTTAGCATCACCTCCTATTAACAAATATGATTTTTCATTTTTTACACCTTGCCCAACTCCTGGGTTAATTGTTCAAGGTGGTAAAGATAGCGTAGTTCCTGAAGAGTCTGTATTAGAATTTGTAGAAAAATTATCTCATCAAAAAACCCCAGAAGTTTTATATAAAGCTGTTCCTGAAGGGGATCATTTTTTTAGAGACCATCTAGAAGAAGTAGAGAAGATAGTTAAAGAATATGTTCATGATGAAATCAATAAAGAAGAAAAATATCAGAAATCTTTACATAGCAAGGGTACTTACGGAAGAAATATAAGAGAGCCAAAAGATACGGTATTACTAGATTAAATTTAATACTACAAAAATATAAAAGCTTATCAATCTAATTTTGAGGTAAATTATGGCATATGACGAAAAAATTTTAAACTATTACGAAGATCGTAAGAATATGGGATCTTTAGATAAAAACGATCCTAATGTAGGAACTGGCTTAGTTGGAGCTCCCGCTTGTGGAGACGTAGTAAAGCTTCAAATAAAAGTAGAAAATGGTGTTATCTCGGAAGCAAAATTTAAAACATTTGGTTGTGGTTCAGCCATTGCTTCAAGCGCACTTGCCGTAGAAATGATTCATGGTAAATCTTTGGAAGAAGCCTCTACCATTCGTAATAAACATATTGCAGAATATTTATCTCTACCGCCTGTTAAGTTGCATTGTTCTATGTTAGCAGAAGATGCTATTAAGTCGGCTATTAATGATTACAGAAATAAAAATTCGCAAAATTAAACTTTTATTATTGCTGAAGCCTACATGACAAATCAAACAATAATCACAATAACTGATATTGCCGCTATAAAAGTTAGAGAGCTTTTAGCCCAAAGAGGATCAGATTCATTGGGTATCAAAGTCAAAATCAAAAAAGGTGGGTGTTCAGGCTATACCTATATTGTGGAATATGCTGATAATATTGGAAAATTTGACAAAGAAGTAAACGATAAGGGAGTAAAAATAGTAATAGACCCTATGGCTGTTATGCATCTCATAGGCACAGAAATGGATTATTTTGAAGACCAATTTAAATCTGGTTTTGTTTTTGCTAACCCAAACGAAAAAGGTAGATGTGGTTGTAGTAAGTCCTTCGCTATGTAGTTTTTTAGGTACTAAAAACTAAACTCCATAGATAAAACAAAAAGCTACGTAAGCTAAATCCATTTTGCAGTACAGAGTAGCAAACCCTCTAAATTACTATGATTCAAATTATTAAATACTTTCAAAAACTTTATTTATATATTTATTCCTTTCGAAATAATTTTTAAAAAATAAAAGTATTATTAATTTCGTGGTAAGAATTAATCTACAGACAACGACTCCCTTCTTTTAGTTACTTGTATGAATTTATTTCAATTTTTGGTATTTTTTTCTCTCAAAATATTATAATCTTGTATATAGAAAAAGAGTATCTCTAAAAAATCTATGAAAAAATTTGTTATTAATTGTGATTTTGCGGGTCAAATGTCACCCGTTACTATATATATTGGTACTCCAGAGCCTGGCCACCATCCTCTACATTTTCAAGCTGATTGGCTTTCAAAAGAAAGAGGCGGAAGCGTTCCATCACCAGTTATGGAGGCGATAACAAAATTACAAAATTTAGCGATAAAAAACAACGTCTCTTTTGAAGAGTTGTGTGTTTATGCTTTAGGATCAGTTGATTCAGAAGAGGTATCTTCTAACAAAGGTAATGATGATTCGATAAATTCAAAATCTTTATCCAACTCTAAAGACGACGAAGACGAAGACGACGAAGACGACGAAGACGAAGACGAAGAAGACGACGAAGACGAAGAAGACGAAGAAGACGAAGACGAAGAAGACGACGAAGACGAAGAAGAAGAAGAAGAAGAAGACGACGAAGACGAAGAAGACGACGAAGACGAAGAAGACGACGAAGAAGACGAAGAAGACAAAGAAGACGAAGAAGAAGACGAAGAAGACGACGAAGAAGACGAAGAAGACAAAGAAGACGAAGAAGACGACGAAGACGAAGAAGACAAAGAAGACGAAGAAGACGACGAAGACGAAGAAGACAAAGAAGACGAAGAAGACAAAGAAGACGAAGAAGACAAAGAAGACAAAGAAGACAAAGAAGACAAAGAAGACAAAGAAGACGAAGAAGACAAAGAAGACAAAGAAGACAAAGAAGACAAAGAAGACAAAGAAGACAAAGAAGACAAAGAAGACAAAGAAGACAAAGAAGACAAAGAAGACAAAGAAGACAAAGAAGACAAAGAAGACAAAG
>CANGIW010000016.1 GCA_947454145.1 Rickettsiales bacterium | reverse complement strand
GAAGAAGCAAAAAAAGCAGCAGAAGCAAAACTAGAGAAAGAAGCAAAAGAAGCAGAAGAAGCAAAAAAAGCAGCAGAAGCAAAACTAGAGAAAGAAGCAAAAGAAGCAGCAGAAGCAAAACTAGAGAAAGAAGCAAAAGAAGCAGAAGAAAAAGAAGTAGGAGAATTAGACAAAGAAGCAGCTAGCTTTTTAGAAAATATGGTAGGAATAGCAGAAAATACAGCAGAAGAAAAAGCAGAAGAAAAAGAAGTAGGAGAATTAGACAAAGAAGCAGCTAGCTTTTTAGAAAATATGGTAGGAATAGCAGAAAATACAGCAGAAGAAAAAGCAGCAGAAAAAGTAGCTAGCTTTTTAGCAGATATAGCAGAAAATACAGCAGAAGAAAAAGCAGCAGAAAAAGTAGCTAGCTTTTTAGCAGATATAGCAGAAATAACAGCAAATCCAACAACAGCAAAAGCAGTAGAAAAAGAAGCAAAAGAAGCAAAAGCAGTAGAAGTTGAGTTTGAATTTTCGGATGAAACCTCAGAAGAAGAAGAAAAAAAAGAAGACCTAGCAAGAAAAAATGCAGCAATACAAGCAAATGCAGCAGAAGAATTGATTGGCAAAAGAAATAGGGCCACGAATATTTCTGCTTTTTCTTCTTTTGTATGTACTATGTTTTCTGTTGCTGCTTTTTTTGTTGCACCATCTCTGCTTCCATATGTATTAGCAGTATCAATAATGTCTGGAGTTGCCGCGATAGGTAGCACAAGCTCTGCGATAAATAATCATTATGCAGCAAAAAGATTATTTGCTCCTATTAAGAAGCAAGATACCGTAAAAATTAAGAAGCAAGATACCGTAGAAATTACTACTGAGAAAGCAATAGCTGTTAAACAAAATGCTATAAGAGTTGTAGCAGACAAATTTATAAAGAAGAACCCAAATCTTACTAAATATATTATAAAGAAGAACCCAAATCTTACTAAATATATTGATTCTTCTGACACTACTCAACAGCTTATACAGAAACCTAAGCAAGACGAAAAGGGAGTCCAGTCAAAAGGGGGGGGTATAAGTGGCCCGTGAATAACAAGCGCATAATCTATTACTTGCTTGTTATTTTATTTTGCGATGCTATTTAACATATTCTTTCTAAAGATAATTTTTAAAATAAAAAAATATATGACAGATCAAGAAAACAATAAAGAAACATTCGATGACATCTCAAACATAAAGCAAAATCTAATACTAAAAAATGTAGAAAAATCTGGCAAAACACAAAAAAAAACCGGTATGACTTTTTTTGGTTTATCTTCTTTGATTGGCTCTGTTGCTTGCGTTGTTGCATTTTTCAATGCACCATTTTTGCTACCCTATATATTAACAGTATCTGCAGTTAGCGCAACAATTAGTGGCTTAGTTGGGATACAGGGTTATATTAAACAAAAAAATGCACGTAATAACCTTAATAACAAGAGTGTTGCGCCAACGGTTGTTGCCAATGAGGCAAACAATCCTACTCAGGATAATACAATGTTTAATGAACTTACTACTAGTAGTATAGACCAAAATCGTGAAGTAAAAAAAGAACTTAACCAACAAAACGTAAGTAGTGATAATGTGTATGTTGAGAATCCCCCCTCAACTATAGCAGACTATTCACCACAACCAGTACACCATAAAAAAGAGACATTAGATGAACTTGATGAGCATTTGAAGAAAAGCAATAATTCAAATGCACCGACCAACGTGAACCTGCAAGTTGCTGACCAGGTAAAGACAGAACTGGAGGAAGATCTTGAAAAATTCCTTTTTGCAAAAACTAGTAATCCAAATCTTACTTCTGCTGCATATATCGACAAAAACAAAAAAACTCAGTTCACTCGTTATAGTTTAAATAAATAACAGCCCCCCTCCCCCTCTTTGTTATCTTCTAACAAAATTGGATCTATTTTGGGCCGAGTGAACGAAGCACTAAAAATTATTTTTAGTAACTATTTAAATTTTTAAAATAAAAAAAATATATGAAAGAATCAGACTCAAAAAAAGAACAAGTAACAGAAAACCCCTCAAGTAAACCATACCAACGTTGGAAAGCAATACAATCAAAAGTGATACCAGTTACGCTGTGTATAGCAGTAGCTGCTGCAGTTGTAGCCGGCCCTATTGGGCTAGTGGCTACTGCGGCAATTGGCTGGGGCACAAAAAAATTGTGTAATTCTAAGGTGAACACACTAGCAAAATCATTTAAGGCAACACCCAAAATCAATGATTCAAACTTAACACGTCTTGAAAAAACAAAAATTTTTGGCAGAAAGGACAATCATTATTCAAACAACGTAAAACTCTTGTTTGCTTGGGTGTATTAGTATTAGCAACTACAGGATTAGGTGGGCTAGCGGTTGCTGCAGCAATTGGCTGGGGCACAAAAAAATTGTGTAATGCTAAGGTAGAAAGTACAACAAAGAAAATTGAAACTCTAACTAACTCTATACCCCAAAGCGAAACTGATACTAAAGAAAATAAAGAACAATTTAAAAGCAAGGAAGTTAACCAGGAAACTAAATTACAAGTTGAGAAAACGCAAAAAACCTTAAAAGCACAACAGCCTAATAGACAAACTTTTGCTACTCCTAATATGAAGAAAATAAGTAACTCATTTAGTGCTGGTATAGGCAACAACTAAACCATGCGTGCCAGCCCCCCCCTCTCTCTCCAATTTTCCTAGACCTTACTTGCTTTTTCATCCCCAGGTAGAATTTGAGATGCTTTTTGCCAAGGGGATAAAAAATCAAAATTACGATATTGTTGATCTAATTTCACGTCTTCGTATATAACTTTTTTTAATTTTTCATCATAAGTTACTTGCTTGTATCCACTTAAAGGAAAATCTTTGCGTAAAGGATGGCCTTCGAAACCATAATCTGTTAAAATTCTTCTCAAATCTTTACTTTCTGTGAATTCTATACCAAACATATCAAACACTTCACGCTCATACCAATTTGCATTTGGAAATATTGAGTCCAAAGATTGTAGGGGATGATTTTCTAACAAATGAGTTTTGACTATATATCTTTTATTGAATTTTAAACTCAGAAAATTATAAACTACTTCAAATCTATGGCTATTTGAAGGAAAATCTACAGCAAAAATATCAATTAAGATTGATGCAGCTATAGATTTTTCAGATTTTAATAAAGTAATGATTTGAATAATTTCTTCAGGCTCAGATGTAATATGCGTGTTGATGATCTTGGACTTAAGATTATTTTGTATAAATAATTTTTCTAAGCTTTCCATTGTATAGATTTTATTCCTTGTGTACGATTAATTTTTTTTTGTAGCAACGTAACCCCGTAAAGCAGAGCTTCGGCTGTTGGTGGGCAGCCAGGAACATACACATCAACAGGTATAATCTGGTCACAACCACGAACGGTTGAATAAGAATAATGATAATATCCGCCACCATTAGCGCAGCTTCCCATAGAGATAACCCATTTTGGCTCTGTCATTTGGTCGTATATCACTCTTAATGATGGTGCCATTTTATTAGTAAGTGTTCCCGCTACTATCATAAGATCAGACTGCCTTGGACTTGCTCTAAATAGCATACCAAAACGCTCCATATCATACCTACTAGCAGCAGCTTGCATCATTTCAACTGCGCAACAAGCTAGACCAAAACTAAGTGGCCATAAAGAATTACATCTGGCCCAGCTTACTACATCGTTAACTTTAGCCAGCACATAGCCATCATTTTTTAAATGAGTATTAAGATTTGTATCTTTTTCTTGCCAAGATTTTACCATTCAAGAGCTCCTTTCTTCCATTCATAAACTAACCCAAGTAGTAACAGCGATAAAAAGCCCATCATTGAATAATATCCGAATGCACCTATAGCTTTTAAACTTATTGCCCAGGGTATTAAAAAAGATATCTCAAGATCAAAAATTATGAATAGCATAGCAACAAGATAAAATTTTATATCAAATTTACCCGATATCTCTTCTATCAACTCCGAACCGCACTCGTACGGTTCTAACTTAACTTTATTATATAATTTGGGGGATAATAATTGTGGTAAAACCATTATGACTATAACCAAAGCTACTGCTATAGCAAAAAATAATATAATAGGTAAATATTGCTCTATATAAATAGAATTTAAGGAAAATATCATTATAAAAACTGCAAGTGTTCATATTTAAATGATAGCTTTGCAGGCAGATAAAGTCTATAAATTATTGAATTTTTTGATTATGACTAGTTATTTTTATTCTCTAATACATAAAAATTTTAAATAATGATTTGACAAATACCCAGATAATAATATGATTAAAAAATAAACAACTAAACAATTATCTTTTATCTTTATGCAATATACATTCTCAATGATTAAGCCCGATGCTACTAAACGTAACATAACTGGAGAAATTAACAGCTTTTTTGAAAAAGCAGGTCTTGTAATAGTTGCACAAAAAAGAATTCGTCTTACAAAAGAGCAAGCTATAGCTTTTTATTATGAACACAAGGAAAGATCTTTTTTTGATGGTTTAATTGAAGATATAACTTGTGGACCTGTTATAGCTCAAATTCTTAAAGGTGAAGATGCTATATTAAAAAATCGTAAAATTATGGGTGCTACAAATCCCGAGCAAGCAGATGAGGGAACTATCAGAAAAGTATTTGCTGAAAGCATAGCGGCTAATTCTGTACACGGTTCTGATTCCCCTGAGGCTGCAGAAAGAGAAATAGCCTTTTTCTTTAGCCAGTTAGAAATCATAGAGTAATAAATTATTTTATTTTCGTGCGCACCTAAAGTTATAATAAGTCTATGAGCATAATTCTTTTGTGCCTTGATGTCATACTACTAATAGCCTACAGCTAGACTATAGCTGTAGTTTGCTTTTAAAAAAACCTAAAGTTCTTTTTTTGGTGAAAGGAAGGATATGTTCCTACACTATTTCAGGTGTCTAGCTTTTATCAGTATGTGAATAGAATAGCTCTATATATAAAAGCAATACGTTAGAAAAAGAATTGTCTATAACTTAGTCTACTTCTATTTAATAAGCACCCATTATTTTTGTCTCTCTTGGTATAAATCGGAAAAACCTCTAGGCTAATATAAAAAGGCGCATTAAGCAACAAATTAAGAATTTTAACCACTTATTAGACTAATAAATTTCTTTTTTTCAAGATATCTATATCCACTTAATTTACTATACATAGCATCTTTTCGGCCTTTATAGGTTTAGAGTTAAATACCTCTTGTCTAATTCAAATTAGGTTATGGCCCTATTGTTGCAACAAGCACAATATATCATGGATGAACTTTATTAGTTTTTCTTTAAAATATAAGCTATATGACATCTTTGGAGTTTTTGCCTTTAGATTCTATAACGCACATTACTACAACTATATATAATTGCACAGGGATATAGTTAATATATCAAAAGATAATATATTAACTATATTAAATTAATCTAGGATACTTTTGCTGTAACGCTTTCTATCGGTAGCGTCTAGATAACGTTTTCTTAGTCTTATTGATTTAGGCGTAACTTCAACCAGCTCATCATCTTTTATATAAGCGATAGCCTGCTCTAATGTAAGAATAGTAGGTGGAGATAATTTGATAGCCTCATCTTTACCAGACGCTCTAACATTTGATAATTGTTTTGCTTTTAAAGGATTTATTTCTAAATCATTATCGCGGTTATGTTCACCTATAATCATACCGGTATATACGTTTTCTTGAGGTTTAATAAACATTTTACCTCTATCTTCTAAATTCCATAATGCATAAGCAACAGCTTGACCAGTTCCATTTGATATCAAAGCACCGTTACGTCTACTTTCTATAGGACCTTTGTAGGGTGCGTATTCATAAAACACTCTATTCATAATACCTGTTCCTCTAGTATCATTTAAGAATTGTCCGTGATATCCTATTAAACCTCTTGCTGGAGCATGGAAAACTATTCTAGTTTTTCCTCCCCCAGAAGGTCTCATATCCTGCAGTTCACCTTTTCTAAGGCTAACAGCTTCAACAGCTTGGCCAACATATGGTTCATCTACGTCGATTTGCACTTCTTCTATAGGTTCCAATCTATTGCCTTTTTCATCTTTAGTGTATAGAACCCTTGGTCTACTAATAGAAAGCTCAAAACCTTCTCTACGCATTGTTTCTATCAAAACACCTAATTGCAGCTCTCCACGACCCGAAACTTCAAATGAATCTTTTTCATCGCTCTCTTTAACCCTAAGAGCAACATTCCCCTCAATTTCACGCATTAATCTTTCACCAATACTAGATAAAGTTACCTTAGTACCCTCTTTACCCGAAAGAGGTGAATCATTAGTAGAAATTTTAACAGATAATGTTGGTGGATCTATTGGTAAAGAAGGTAGCGGCTCGTTAACCTCAACGGCGCAAATAGTATCAGTTACTGTAGCATTTTGTATACCTGCTAACACAACTATATCTCCTGCGTAAGCTTCCTCTACTGGAACTTGCTCTAAACCTCTGAATGAAAGAATTTTACTTATACGAGCATTTTCTAATAATTTACCTTCCCGGTTTAACACTTTAATTTGCTGGTTTACTTTAACCACACCAGAACTAATACGCCCAGTAAGCATACGACCTAAAAAGGCGTTATATTCACGAGTTGTAACCAACATAGAAAAAGGCTCATTTTCATCACCCTTAGGCGCAGAAACAACATCAAGTATTGTATCAAATAATATATGTAAATTTTCTTTATTATCATCAAGATTTTTGATAGCCCATCCAGAACGCCCAGAAGCATAAATAACAGGAAAGCCTAATTGATCATCATTTGCTTCTAACACCATAAACAACTCTATTACTTCGTCTAAAACCTCATCAATTCTACTATCGTGACGATCAATCTTATTTACTACCACGATTGGTTTCAAGCCAAGTTTTAAAGCTTTAGAAAGTACAAATTTAGTTTGAGGCATAACTCCTTCAGCTGCATCAACAAGTAATATTACTCCATCTACCATGGATAATATTCTTTCCACTTCTCCGCCAAAATCTGCATGTCCAGGCGTATCTACTATATTAATTCTAACGTCTTTCCAAGATAAAGATGTACATTTAGCAAGTATAGTTATTCCCCTTTCTCGTTCAAGATCGTTAGAATCCATGACTCTTTCTGCAACAACTTGGTTAATCCTAAAGGTGCCACTTTGCTTTAACATATTGTCTACAAGCGTTGTTTTACCGTGGTCTACGTGTGCTATGATAGCTACATTACGAATATTATTCATTATTAAAAATTACCATTTTTTATTTAAATTTGTTCATCAATACTTTAACCTAATTAATTGAAAGGCGCAATCTAGATTTTGTATTAGTCAAAATTTAATACACACCCCTATTCTTTATAATTTTGTACGTGATTAAATTAAAAAAATACGTTACACTCATTAAAAAAATATTCATAAGAAACATAAAAAAATACTCTTATCTCACTAATATATATAATTTTTCTCATCATTTTTATTTTTACTAAAAAAGAATTGTTGTTATGTTTGAATCTACAAAAAAATATTTGCCATTTTTAATGTGGTCTATAGCTTTATCATTTTTTACTTTTCAATTTATTTTACGATTATGGCCGGGTTTGATGATGAATCAAATTATCAGCCAATATGATATTGATGTTGGAGATTTTGGCATTATTGCAGCTGTTTATTATTACGGCTATGCGGGTATGCAAATTCCTTTAGCTATATTCTTGGAACGCTTTGGCCCAAGACTTATATTAACTTTATTCGCCTCAATATGCGGCTTAGCCACAATTACTTTTACTTGCACAGATAACTATTATATGGCTGTAGTAAGCAGATTCTTTATTGGTATAGGTTCTGCTGCAGGTTTTCTTACTCTTTCAAAAGTTATATCGGAGTGGTTTCCCACGCAATATACCAAAATGATAGGTCTATCTTTTAGTATTGGATTAATGGGAGCAATTTATGGTGGCAAACCCTTGGGTATTTTGCTTGAGAATTATGATTGGCGTGATATATCTTATGCTCTTGGATCTATATCTTTATTAATAGGTGTAATTTCATATTTTACTCTTCAGTCTCCTAATATCACAAAAAATACAGAATCTAGACAAATTTTCAAATTATCTGACATCAAATCTGTTTTATCATCAAAGATATTATGGCTCATAGCATTATCTAACTTGCTTATGGTGGGTGCTTTAGAAGGCTTTGCTGATGTTTGGTCGGTGTCTTACTTAACCACAGCATATAATTTATCTAAATCAGATGCCGCTGGATTAACATCTTTGATATTTTTTGGCATGCTTTTCGGTGGACCATTATTGGCATTTTTTGCTAAAAAGTTAGGAAATTATTACGTCATTAGTTTCTGTGCATTATCTATAACATTATCTATTTCTTTAATATTACTAAATTTATCAAGTGATATCATCTGGTTATCAATCTTATTCTTTATAATTGGAATAAATTGTTGTTATCAAGTTTTGATATTTGCTTTAGGAGAAAAGCTTGTAGAATCACAAAATTTAGGTATTTGTGTAGCTTTTTTAAATAGTATTAACATGATGGGTGGTTGCTTTTTTCATACTATTATCGGTAAAACTATCAATATTTTTGATAACAGTAGCGTTGATTTACAAGGACTAAAGATTTATAGTCTGGAAGCATATCATTATGCACTAGCTATAGTTCCTGCTTGTTGTTTTATAGGTGGCATAATCATATTATTAGTTAATTATTTAAACTCTAAAAAGATATAGCTTATTTGAATAATCTACTAAAAATTATGTAGCTTTTTATTAACTTAATGCATGATATGCTATTTAATTATTGCTTTATATAATTATTTTAGAATTGAAGATACTGTTATGATTATGCGAATATTGCTAAATATTATTTTTAGTATAAGTTTTTTAACTATATCAACTTCAATTTATTCAAGCACGGCTGATAAAAATGCTTTACAAAGTAGATTATTAGATATAGATGTATACATCGATGCTATTGTTGATGAAGTAAAAAACTTAGCTCGTCAAAATGCTGGAAAAAATCTTCCGGAAGCAAGAAATAAAATGCCGTCATCAAATGGTCATAATTTAAAAAAACTTACAATTAGTAAAGATTATAAAATCTTAATTCAGTTTGATAATAAAAAAAATTATAATAGTGATGAAATTGATGACCCATTCTACGATGATAGAATAATTTTAGTGCCATTATTTGCTGAAGATAATAAAGGTAGAAGAAGTAAAATAATAAGTTCATGGTCTTGTTTAACAGATATTGCAAAATTCAATGATGACTTACTAGAATTAAAAAATCACACAAGTTCTAAATCTCCTATAGTAGATGTTACTTCAAATAAATATTTATCTGCATGCCAAGCTTTACCTTTTGATAAACTTGATAAATATTGGGGTGAAAAAAGAATAGTGCAGCGATTTAGGGGTTTTCCAAACCGCGATCTCAGGTGGAACAGAAAAAAAATAGTTCCTTTGTGACCTTTCGAATAAATTTTTCATCTTTCAATTGTAAAGAGTTTGTTTAACTCAATTTTAAGTTTTATTGTTGTACTATATTATTTAGTATCTATTATATCAACGTCTAAAAACTAAGGAGTTTATTTATGGGTAAATTATTGACTATTTTATCAAGCGTAACATTATTAGCTACATCATTTTCTGCTTATTCTAGTACTGCAGATCAAAATGCACTTCAATACAGATTATTAGATGCAGATCAATATATAACTAGCCTAGTAGAACGTACGAAAGTTATGATACGCGATCACAATGGACAAGATTTGCCAGCTGTAGATGATGTAAAAGGCAAAGATAATCCTTATTTCAGTACTTTAAAAATTAGCAAAAAATATGAAATTTTATTACAATTTTCTTCAAAAAAAAGCACCTCTTCTAACGCAAAAAATGCAGCTCAAGGAGCTGATGCGCAATTTAATAATCGTAGAATAATGTTAATTCCGATATTTGCTAACTCAATGAATGCAGATGCTGAAGACGTTGGAACTAGATCTTGGGTACCTACCTCATGGAATTGTTTAACTGATATCCAAAAATTTAACGATGATTTACTAGAGTTAAATACTTATCTAGGTGTTAAATCTCCTGTATCTGGTATTTCTTCAAATAAATATCTATCAGGATGTACTGCATTATCGCCTGAGAAGCTAAATCCATACTGGGAAGAAAACCAAAAGTAATAAATTTTAATATTGGACAAAAACTATAATTTATTGTGGTTTTTGTCTTTTTAGTTGATTAATGGTTTGATTTGCTTTTTTTGTCTACCTTATATTCAATCTCTAGAGCTTCTTTTATAGCTTCATCCTTTGCATCATAAGAAGTCATTCCATATAATGCAGCCATACGTTCTATAATTTTTGAAACCAAGGGTGCAGCCGTAAAACCAGCTGTAGCAAGTCCAAAATTTTCTTTAATACCCTTTGGATCATCTAACATAACAAAGATTACATATTTTGGATCAATGGCAGGAAAAGCCGCTATAAAAGAAGAAATACGATTATTTTTAGAATATTTTTTTCCAATCAATTTTTCTGCAGTTCCTGTTTTACCCCCTACCAATTGCCCCTTTACATCAGCTTTTTTAGCATTACCTTCTGATACATTAAGCCTCAAAAGCTTGTTCATAATTATAGACGTTTCCGAACTAAAAATTTGTTTACTAGAACTCAGTTCCCCATCTCTCTTTTTTAAAAAAGTAAGAGGCAAGAAATACCCCCCATTTACTACCGGCAAAACAGCTTGCACAAATTGCAAAGGGCTAATAGCAATACTGTATCCATAAGACATTGTTATAAGATCTAAATCCGTGCAATTTTTTAATAATGGATAAATAGGATAACCTTTTTCAGCAAGCTCAGTATTAATAGGTCTAAATAAACCTAACTCAGACCAATAATCATAAATATTCTGCTTACCAGTTTCCAGTACTATATTAGCAAGACCTATATTTGAAGAATGCATAAATATTTCGGCTACGCTGTTCCAACCACTTCGTTTATGATAGTCCTTTATTGTATATTTTGAGATTTTGATATTATTATCTAAATCATATAAATCAGCTAAGGTCACACGTTTAGTATCTAAAGCTACTGGTATAACTAAAGTTTTTACAATAGAGCCTAATTCAAATACCCCTACATTTAAACGATTAAATAATTGTTCATCTTTAGCCTTACCCGGTACGGATGGGTCAAAATCTGGTTTGCTAACAGCCGCTATAACTTCTCCGATATTTGCATCAACAACTATCGCAACTCCACCTAGTGCATCAAATTTAGTTATAGCTGCTTCTAATTCTTCGTTGACTATGCTTTGAACAAATAAATCAATTGATAATTTAATAGGCTCTTGTTCTATATTTTTTTCTTTATCTGATTCTTGAAATATTTGTTTTTCTATTCCTTTTTCAATACCCGCAAGGCCTTTATTATCCATATTCACATAACCTATCACATGAGATAATAGGTTGCCGTAAACATAAAATCTTTTTGGATGTTCTTCAAAATATAATCCAGGTATACCAAGATTATTTATTAATTGCCTCTCATAAGGATTTAGAGAATGTTTAAGCCAAATAAAAGTTTTGTCGCTTTCTAAATCTTTTATTTTATTTTGATTGATCTCTATAACAGTAGATAATTTTTGAATTGTAGATTTGGGATCTATTATCTCTTGCGGATTGGCGAATAAGCTCAGTGAAGGCAGATTGGTTGCTAACAATTCACCATTTCTATCCCTTATATCCCTTCTATAGCCTAATGATTTTAAAAGAAATTTGTTATCTTGAGGTCTTTGTAAAGCCAAAATAAAAATTTTTCCAACCAAGATGAAATATATAAAAACAAAGAAAAATAGAATTAATGATATACGCAAGCTTGATGAATCTGTATCTTTTTGCCAATTAAAAATTTTCTTAAGCATCTTTAATGACATTTGTGTTATTCACTATTTTTATTTTTTTTGTTTTTTTGCCTTTCTCCACCAGCAAGATTATCGTTACCAAAGTGTTTTAGTTTTTTATATCGCCATTTGTGCAATGTCTTATTACCTGTGTTTTTATAAACAGCTAATCTTTCTCCTAAGGGATTATGGGTGTTATCATCTTGTATTATTTGCGCTAGTGTAATATTAGTAAGATTTAAATATTTAGCTGCAAAAACCTTTAGCTGATCTGGTTTAGTTAGATATGATAGATTAGTTTTGAGCAAAGTTATGCTATTTTCTTCTTTAATTATTTGCTTGTTCAGGGCTGCATTTTGTAAACGCATATACTGTACAAGATTTTTTATGCGAAATAATTCGTAACTAGAAATAATGATTGCTAGATAAATGATTCCAATAAAAAGACGTTCTATGCTATTCATTTTTCTCTTTTATACTCTCATTGACTTTTATAGCCGCACGCAATTTCGCAGATCTAGAGCTAAGATTCATATCTATTTCTGCTTCACTTGTTGCTATAGGCTTTTTTGTTAAAATACTGTATATATATTTTTTGTCCGTTGACAATGGTTTATGATATTTAGAAATCGCTACCTTAGGAGGAGAATTATGTTGCAGATAATTTTTAACAATTCTATCTTCTAAAGAATGAAAACTAACTACTACAAGTCTGCCGTTCACTTTTAATATTTTGTCTACCGAAGCAAGAGCTTTTTCGAGTGAATCTAATTCTTGGTTAACAAAAATTCTAATCGCTTGAAAAGTTTTTGTTGCCAAATTTATTTTATGATATTTACCGTCAGCTTTAGCCTTATTTACTATTGTAGATAATTCTTTTGTTGTTTTAATAGGTGAGATAAGTCTTGCACTTACTATATATCTAGCAATTTTTTTAGATGCATGCTCGTCGCCGTATTTATATATTATGTCTGCGAGTTCATTTTCAGAGAAATCATTAACAACATCAAAAGCACTAATCCCATTTTTACTCATTCGCATATCTAATGGTCCGTCATTATCAAAGGAAAATCCTCTTTGAGAGCTTAATATCTGTTCGGTAGAAACACCTAGATCAAAAACTACTCCATCTACTTTTTCTTTAATGATACTGTCTAGATTATTAAAATTGTCAGAAATAAATTGAAATCTTTCTGAAAATTGACAAGCAAGTTGGTTTGCGATATAAATAACATCTGGGTCTTGATCTATTGCAATAACTTTATTATCAGGATGAGCATTTAATATAGTTTTGCTATATCCACCTTGCCCAAAAGTACAGTCAACATATACTCCGCCTTTTGGTGATAAATAAGTTATGACTTCTGAAAGCATAACTGGTATATGATTTATAACTGTATTGTTCATAAATTCTTTAACAAAGTTCTATTGTTTTTTGCAATAACTCTAGCAAACGTAGCATGTTCATTGAATCTATCCGGATGCCACAGTTCAAAAACCAAGCCTTTACCTACAAAAATAGCTTGATCTTCTAACATACTATATTCATATAATTTTTTTGGTAGAATCACCCTTCCCTCTGAGTCGATCGAAAGCTGAACAGATTCGCTTAAAATAACTGTTTCAAATGCATCTCTCTCTTCAGAATAAGGATCTAAAGTTTGAATAATTTGACTAAGTTCCGCTATGCGCTTATAACTACAAAATTCAATAGCTTTATGTTTAATTGAAGGATAAGCGATAACGCAATTTATTTCGTCATTTGAAAGCAAATTCCTATAAGCAGCTGGAATAGAAATTCTGCCTTTTTTGTCTATCGCATTTAAATATGTTGATAGGAAAAGGCTCATATCAATGTTTATTCAAATTAAAAAACTATAGTTCTCCACTCAATCTGGGTAATTGTGGAATAATATGGGGTTATATGGATAATAACTAATAAAACTATCTCAGTCAACAAAAAAAATGCAATATATAAAAAAATATTAACAAATCCTCGCGTGTTTATTAAAAAAATATAATTTAGAGAATGTTGTGTGTTAATAATTTGTTGAATTTTAATGATCTAACTTAAAAAATATTGTACGTTGGATATGTGGCGTTGGAGAGAGAATAGATTTATAAAATCTTGCCATAAAAAATTTTTTTAAGAGTTATTTTTATATTAAAAAATTGTTGTATTTAAGTAACATTATTCATATTGTAAAAAAATTTTTAGTTAAATTGAATTTTATACTTGCATTATATTGAATATTAACATAAAATACTTTCAAAGTTAAAAATGTTAGTTTTAAATTAAATATTGCGAAATCTTTAATAAGTTAAGCAATTTATGCATAAAATATTAATATATTTGTTTTAGTCTATATTTGGCTAATAAAAGATGCAAGATTTTTGCTTGAATAAACAAATTTAATATTTATTAAAGTTATATTTTAATTTTTAAACAACTAACAACAAAAGCAAATAAGTTTAATACTACAACTAACATAAATAATTTATTTTTAATGTTGACCTAAAATAATTTACGTACAAATTAATTTTTAAATTATGCAAACAAAACTAAACAAAATTTTAATAATTCTATTACATATCTTTTTTTTAGTTGCATCGCAAACATTGATGGCCTCTAACAGCCGAACATTTATTGATCTTAGTAATAAAAAAGGTTCTATGAATTATATAGATAATTCTTCTGTTAGTACTAAAGCATCATCTTCTGATAGTACTAAAGCATCATCTTCTCATAAAAAAATCCCTTTGCAGAAAACAAAAAACAAATCAGATGTAGAAGTAAAATGTCAGAGATTTTATCATGGCTATAAGGAAGAAAAAATTTCCCACTATCTAACGCCGGTATTACAGAAAAACTCGATATCTACTGAAAGACCCGGAAAAAAATTTATAGAGCAAAAAGATACTCAACAAAATATTTGTGTAACTCCTTTTAATTTGGGAATTAAAGAAACCGAAACCAACTCAAAAGAAAACGAAAAAGAAAAGAAACTAGAGGATGGAATAAATAATACTGTTATTACTAAAGCACATCAGAACTCTACGGAGCAGCCAGCTAGCGATATAAACGATACAAAAAATAATACCCATCTTAAATCTAATAACACATTCAAAAAACTAGTGGTTACTAGTAATGTTGCTCTTAAGTATACATTTGCTGTTATAGATAATATTATTGATAACAATTTCATGTTTAATGCAAAAACATCTCGTGGTGAAAAAGAATCTACGAAATTTAATTTGTTGGGTAAAGTTTTCCGCGCTAGTGCTACTAGCAAAAAAGTTGCTAGTGATAATCTATCATCTAGAGGATTTGTTTTAGGTGGTGGTTATCAGTTAACTGATAATATTTTGTTAGGTATATTTGGTGGCAGAAATTTTGCTAATATCCCAAATGCAGCAACAATAAAGATTGGCAAAAGCTTTTTGGGTTTATATTCTAAAATAGATTTATCCCCAAAAGTGAATGTGCAAATTAAAGCTGGTGCTTTAAAAGTAGACTTAGATGCTAATGATGCTACAGGGAAAAAAATCCCTCTCCCTTCAAACAATCTGTTTGCAGCCTTTATAACAAACTATAATATACAGCTTTCTTCCTCTTTAGGTGTAGTTGTAACATTAGGAGTTAAAGCGCTACAAACTTTTAAGTGTGATGATTTGCTGCCGCTAGAGAGTAATAAACCATCGCTTCAGAACAATAAGTTTTTTTTGTTTGGAGCAAGTGTTTTTGGTAGGAAAATTGTAGTAAATAAAATTACTTTAACCCCAACATTGCATATCTTTAAAGAATTGGCTTTAGATGAAAATTATAAAGATATTATAAGCAAAAATGATAGTGGAAGCTTTAAGATGGGTGGATTATTGTCGGCTGAATATGCAAATAGCCAATTCAATGTTGGTGTTGAGTTGGTGAACTTTGATAACTATTCTGGTTTTGTTGGGCAATTAAATACTAAAATTAATTTCTAATTTGTCTCCATTCAATCTTAATATTAATCCTTAGTTGAAAACTTTGTTTCTTTTGTCATGAAAGCGTTGTTTTCACAGAATTTATAAAAATGCATTTCTAACATGCGAGAAAACACTAGATTTAAGTCGACATACTCTTTTTGTGGAAGTACTATATAAAGTTTTTTTAAAGTTTAATTAGAATCTCAGCAAAACTTATAGTTGGGTTTAATCCTAAATATAAAGACCATAAGTCTCCTTCAAAACCAGCACGAGCACTATATTGAAGATTCTTACTTTTGTGATTCATTATGTTGCATTCGTCAAGTTTGTCGCCATCTCTTGTTGTGCTGTATATGTATTTAATTTCTATATTAAATTGCCCGTAATTATAAGCTAGAGCAATATTACCATTTAATCTTAAAGGATATGAACAACCAACCTCTCCAGTAAAACTCAAACCTTTAGTTACTGGCATTTTAGCAGCCACAAACCCGCTTATCTGATTGATTTCAGCAACCTTTGAACTACTGAGAACGGCTCTAAAATAAAGATTTTCATTTATTAAAATTTTAGCTTTAGCTGACAATATTGCATTAGTTGTTTCATATTCTGCGAAACCTAAATTATATAGCAAAAAGCTATAACAAGATATACCAAAAAAATAATTTTTAGCTCTAAAATTTACTTCAGCTCCTCCAGCATATTCAACAATTTCGTTATCATGAAAAACTAACTTAGTCGAAACTCCAAACCTATCTTTATTGTTTAATATATCACTATCATTTAAGAAGTCAATTTCCCCGCGAAGATTTGCAAGAAAACAAGAAACATCATTTTCGCGCTTCTTTGTGGTTTTTTCAACTGCTTCTCTCGCTCTTTTACGTGCTTCTTTATATTTCTCCATATCCTTATTAAATGACTTGTCTGTGTTTTCTTTAGGGTCTTGGTGTGTAGCTTTGCTAGACTCCTCACACCCAAAACACAACCCAAGAATCATAGATAAAAATAATATTCTTATTATTGTTTTTTTGTACTTCATTTAGTTTGTTAATATTGGTATTAATTTATTTTTAACTGCAGCATTATTCTATTTAAAGAATAGTGTATAACATAAATTATTATTTTTATAAAAAATATTTAGAAATCCTCAAAATGAATGCTAGAATAGAACAAAAATAAAGTTTCTGGCTAAAAAAAATGACAAAAAAATATTATATTACTACCCCAATTTACTATCCTAACGATAAACCCCATCTGGGTCATGCATACACAAATATTTGTTGCGATATATTGGCAAGATTCGCCCGCTTAAAAGAATATGACGTATATTTTTTGACTGGTACCGATGAACATGGACAAAAATTGCAAAAAGCAGCGGAAAAAGCTCAGATAACAGAAAAAGAATTTGTAGATACAAAAGTTATAAGTTTTTTAGAATTAAATTCTTCACTTAATATCTCGAATGATGATTTTATTCGTACAACCCAAGATAGGCATATTGATGCAGTAAAATATTTATGGGAATATTTATTAGCTAAGGGATATATTTACAAAGACCATTATGCTGGATGGTATTCTGTAAGAGATGAAAGCTTTTACAGCGAAAATGAATTAAGCGATAACGGGAAAGCACCTACAGGAGCTGATGTGGAATGGGTAGAAGAAGAAAGCTATTTTTTTAAACTTTCGCATTTTCAAGATAAATTATTAGATTTTTACCATAATAATCCAAATTTCATTCAACCAATTTCGCGCAAAAATGAAGTACTGAGTTTTATTAAATCTGGTTTAAAAGACTTGTCGATTTCAAGAACAAGCTTCACTTGGGGAATTAGTGTGCCAAATGATGATAAACATGTTATATATGTGTGGTTAGATGCTTTAACCAATTATATTTCTGCCCTAGGATATCCTTATAAAGAAGGAAGGATACAAGAATTTTGGCCAACTGCTATTCACATGGTGGGTAAGGATATTTTACGCTTTCACGCTATTTTTTGGCCTGCTTTTTTAATGGCAGCAGATATCACCCTACCCCAACATATAGCTGTACATGGTTGGTGGATGAACAAGGGAGAGAAAATGTCTAAGTCTATAGGTAACGTCGTAGATCCTGTAGATATTGTCAATAAATATAATGCGGATGCTTTGCGCTATTTCGTAGCCAAAGAAATGCCTTTTGGGCAAGACGGCAATTTTGTGGAACAAAATTTTCAAAATCGTTACAACTCAGAACTAGCTAATAAAATAGGAAATTTACTTCAACGCACACTTACTCTAATTCATAAAAATTTTGATAGTAAAATACCCAATATAGATTCTATTGGTTCTATTGATTCTTTATATCGAAGCTCTGAATTATTAAAACTTGCTGAGGTTGTTTACGAAAAAATTGATGCTGCTTTAGAAAAATATGAATTTCATACCGCTCTTGATCATATATTAAAACTTGCAGACAAGGCTAACGAATATATAGATCAATTAGCCCCCTGGCATCTAGTTAAAATAGATTTACCAAAAGCTGCAGAAGGATTATATATCCTAACTGAGACTTGCCGATATATCGCAATATTACTTCAAGCTTTTATACCTAGTGCAGCTGAAAAAATGTTATATCAACTTAATATTGATAGAACAATGGTAAAATTCAAATATCTAAATGCCAGTTTCGCTATAACACCAGGAGCTGGAATTAACCCTATCGAACCTATATTTGTTAGATTTTAACTATTTTTATTATGCTTACCGAATCAGATTTTAAAGCTAAATATCTATATGCAACAGCAACACCAATAATACAGCAATATTTAGATAATAAATTTGCCCATCAAGATTGCTTGTTATTATTTCGTTTAGGTGATTTTTATGAGCTGTTTTTTGAAGATGCAGAAATTGCCAGTAAGGTGCTGTCAATAACTCTCACTGCTAGAAATAAAGAATCTCAGCAAGTAGCTATGTGCGGAATACCGGAACATACTTTAAATGCATATCTGGCTAAGCTAGTAGATAATGGCTTTAAAATAGCAATATGCGAACAATTGGAGACTCCTGATGAAGCTAAAAAACGTGGCTCAAAGTCTGTAGTTAAAAGAGAAGTTGTAAGAATTATAACAGCAAGCACAATTATTGAAGAAAATCTTACAGACTCTACAAAACCCAATTATTTGGTAGCAATCTTATCTCCTAACTCAAAAGAAAAATCTTCTAAAGCGGCCATTTGTTATCTGGATATTACAACAGATGATTTTGCTAGCTATGAATTTGATTTTGCTAACTTACATGATGAGTTAGAAAGACTTCAGCCAAAAGAAATTGTAGTGAGTCAAAATGATATGTCTGAAAAATATTTTTATGAATCTATTAAACCATATCAAAAATATTGTATAGTTCAGTCTCATAGTTATTTTTCAACTACTAAAGCAGAAAGTATAATCATAAGATTTTTTGGGCTACATGATTTAAAAATTTTAGAACATGCTAGCAGCCAACAAATATCAGTGATAGGCGCTGTTCTTGAATATATAAATATTACGCAAAAACATAATTTACCCAAAATATCTCTTCCAAAAATAACCAATAATAATCAATATTTAGCTATAGATTCTGCTACGCGTAAAAATCTAGAATTATTCAATACAAACCGAGGTGAATATAAGAATAGCCTATTAGAATTTTTAAACAACACTTTAACCAAAATGGGTAGTCGTTTATTATTTAGATATTTAACCTATCCACTGATAGATAAAGGCAAAATTGATGCGAGGCTAGAAGTTGTAAACTATTTTTATTGTAATTTAGAGCATTCCCTTAAATTAGATCAATATTTAAACTTATGTTACGATATTGAGAGGATAATAGCTAAAATTGCAGCTAAAAGAGTTTTCCCAGATGATATAATAGCTTTAAAGTTAACGTTAAAGGCTGCATTTGATATTAAAAATATATTTCTATCTAGACAAAATAATTGTTCTGCATTATTGCAAAAAATGTTACAAAAATTACCAAACGATCTTGAGTTATACGAAAAAATTTCTGAAGTAATGTTATCTTATCCGAATAAGACTCTTATCCTTGGTGGAGTTATATCGCCTGATTATCATCCTAGAATTCAAGAACTTAATATTCTATTAAATAATAGTGAATTGCGTATATCGACTTTAAGAGATAAATATCAAAAACTTACAAATATAGAAAATTTAAAAATTACTCATAACAATATTTTAGGCTTGTTTATTGAAGTGACTAGTAAAAATGTACATAAAATCACAGACCCCTTTTTTATACACAGACAGACTATGAATACCACTGTGCGATTTACAACATTAGAACTACAATCTTTAGATCAAGAAATGGTAAATGCGAAAAATAATTTAATTAATTTAGAAACAGAAATATTTTCTCAGTTATGCGATAAAATTCTTGATCAATCTGATTTTATAAAAAAGATCTCTTCTGCATTAGCTGAACTAGATTTATTAAATAATTTCGCTAAAATAGCTACTAAATATAATCTAGTAAAACCCAATATTACCTTAGATAAAAGTTATAACGTTAATGCAGCTAGACATCCTATTGTTGAAAAAAATTTACAGGAACAACGAGAAAATTTTGTATCAAATGACTGCTGGCTTCAAGAAAATGCAAATATTTGGTTAATTACTGGTCCTAATATGGGTGGTAAAAGCACTTTTCTTAGGCAAAATGCAATAATTATAATATTGGCTCAAATTGGTTGTTTTGTACCAGCAAAATCTGCTGAACTAGGAATAGTAGACAAATTATTTAGCAGAATTGGAGCAAATGATGATATTAATATGGGACGCTCTACTTTTATGGTAGAAATGAATGAAACAGCTACTATATTAAGCCAAGCAACTGATAAATCTTTCATAATATTAGATGAAGTAGGAAGAGGTACGTCTACATATGACGGTGTTTCTATCGCGTGGGCAAGTTTGGAATATATACATGATCAAATTAAAGCCAGATGCCTATTTGCCACTCATTATCATGAATTAAATGAAATGCACACTCAATCTTCGTCTATAATAAATTATAATTTAGCTATTGAAGAAACAGCTGGTAAAATTGTATTTTTACATAAAATTATCAAAGGTGGAGCCAACAAATCTTATGGTCTTCATGTTGCTGCAATAGCAGGTATACCAAGACTTGTTATAAGTAGAGCTAAAGAAATTTTAAACTCTTTACATAAACATCATTCCGAATTACCTGTATCTCAAAAAACTAAAGATACAGAGTTGCAGATTTTATTAAACGTAATTGATAATTGTAAGCCCGATGACTTATCTCCTAAAGAGGCATTAGAAAAATTATATGCGATTAAAGAACTTTTTGTAAAAATACCCAACCAAGATATCTGAACAATATTGAAATAATTGAACTACCATGAGAATAGCAAAATTTATATGCGCACAAGGATATTGTTCGCGAAGAAAAGCTGAAGAATTAATCTTCGAAAAAAGAGTGGCTTTAAATGGTGTAATAATAGATACTCCTGTATATTTTGTAACAAATCAAGACAATATTACAATTGATAACAAACCGCTAGCTTTAGAAAACAGTAAAGAAAAATTATGGATATATTATAAGCCCGTTGGAGAAATTACTACTCATGAAGATCCTCAAGGAAGAGTAACTGTATTTGAGAAACTACCTACCGAAATAGGCAGAGTAATTAGCGTAGGCCGTTTGGATGTAAATAGCGAAGGGTTGCTATTACTTACCAACTCAGGTCACTTGGCTAATAAATTATCACTTCCAGCAAATAACTATAAAAGAATTTATAAGGTTCGTGCAAGAGGTATAGGCCAAGAAGCTATAGAAGAAATTGTAAAATTCAATAAGGGTCTTATTGTAGAAGGCATTAACTGTAAGCCAGTAAATATAAAAATTCTCAGTGGAACTAGCTATAATAGATGGTTTCTTGTGACTTTATATGAAGGAAAAAATCGAGAAATAAGGAAATTATTTACCCATATAGGTCTTGAAGTAAATAGACTTATTCGAATATCTTTTGGAAAATTCGAATTAGACGATATGCTACCTGGGGAATTGAGGGAAGTGAAAATTTGAATAATACTATTTGACTATGCTATTTAATAAATAGTTAAAAATTTAATATGCTCGTGAAGCACTAGTAATTTTTTTACCAATCCATACAATAAACATTTTTAATAAACTATGTTAAAAACATTCGCATTAATTACAATCTCTTTTTCTACCTAATTTACATAGAGCCTTTTTAAGGCTATTCCCACTCAAATTAACTAATACACTGAGCTTTTGCTAAACTTTAAAATAACCCTTCAAATCTACAAAATACAAAGCATCTATAAAGAATAACTCTAGTATTGCAATCAAGTCTTATATTGACCCTCAATAAGGCTTATGATAGATTCTTAAACTAGTCGGCCCAAAAGACAATCAATAAACACATGTACTTCAATTATGGAAAAAATATTGAGCATACGTAAGGTCTTTTTTATATGGATTCTTGGCTTTACCAGTGGCTTTACTTTATTGCTTGCCGGTGGAACATTGAATTTTTGGTTAGCAAGTAAGCACATAGACCTAAAGCTTATTGGCTTGTTTTCCCTTACTAATTTACCCTATGCTGTTAAATTTTTATGGGCACCTTTGGTAGATAAACTTTTGGCCGCCAAATCAAAAATTATGGTTCTATTAATAATAAATTTTCTTTTGATATCTAACCTACTTACTCTTGGTAGTTTTTCTCCAAATACCAATTTACTAGAAATAGCTGTATGCTCTTTTGTAGTATCTTTTTTTTCGGCTTCTCAGGATATTGTGTTAGGAAATTTGCGTATCAATATTTTAAAACCTAAAGAACACGGTCCTGCTGGTGGAATATATAATTTTGGCTATAGAATAGGAATGGTTTTTTCCGGCTCTGGAGCTATATATTTATCAGATTTACTAAGTTGGAGAATGATTTACAGCATAAGTGGAATTATATTAGCAATAGCTTCATTTGCCATTAGCCTGTTTATTGTATTTTTACCAAAAAAAGAAATAACACGAGATAGCAAAAATATCTTTGATATTAATAGCAAAGATACGCATCATCATGAGGAAAAAAAAGCACTTAATGTAAAATCCTTAACAATTTTATTAATTTTTCTAGTTTGGTATAGGTTAGCAGACGATATGATAGTGCAAATGCTTAACCCTTTATTACTAAGTCTTGAATATTCTAATATCGACATCGCTACTTTTGGAAAATTATGTGGTACTATAGGTACAATAATAGGCAGCATTATTGCTAGCAATATGATGCTAAGAATCAGTATATCAGATGCTCTTTTGTATTTTGGAATATCCCATTGTCTTGCCCACACTCTTTTGATAATTCAATATCTAGTGGGTAAAAATATAATGGTGTTATTTGTTACCACAGCAGTAGAAAGTATTACTGGGGGTATGAGTATGGCAGCTTATATGGCTTTGATTACAGCTTCTTGTTACGGAAAATGGCGAGGTACACAATATGCGCTTTTTACAAGTATGATGGGTTGTTCTAGAACATTATTTCCAAGTTTTTCGGGTATCATAGTATCTTATCTGGGTTGGAAGATATTTCTGTGTTTAGCTACAATCATAACGGTTCCCAGTTTTATATTAATACAATATTTACCGCATTTTAAAAATAAATCTACATGATAGATAATATCTTTATAATTCTTTATTTTTTGCTAATAGCTTTTTTAGGTGTGTACAATAAGCGCAATAAAAATCTACAGCAATATAGCTCTATAGGAAAACTTAATAATCCAAAATTAATTTTGGTTGCGACTATATTTTCTAGTTCTGTAGGTGGTGGCACAACTTTTGGCTTAATGGAGAACATATATAACAATAACCTAGCATATAGTTACGCTCTTATAGCAACGATACCTATAGATATATTAATAGCTTTGGTGTTAGTACCAAAGCTAGCTCAATATCGTGGAATGAGCACAGTAGGTGACATAATTGCTAAAGGTTATGGTAGTATAGGGTGCGTGATATCAGGAATAAGCGTTGTACTTGTTTCTTTGGGTTATATAGCAGCACAAATTAATGTTAGCAGTAAAATATTTCAATATCTTTTAAATTGGCAGGTTCTTCCCTCCACGATTGCAAGCTATATTATTGTCATTTTTTATACGTCTCTTGGTGGATTAAGGTCTGTGGTTGTAGTAAATCTTGCGCAGTTTATTGCAATGATAATAGCTATTCCTTTAATAACATTTATTGGCCTTGGTAAGATAGGTTTTTCTGAATTAATAGCATTTGTGCCTGTAGAAAAATATTTACTATTTTCTGGTTATAAAATAACACAAGATATGATAATCGCTATATTATCTCTTTCTCTTATGGGTTTTTGCCCTACTTTGATACAAAGGATAGTAACTCAACAATCTTCCTCTCAAGTAACTAGAGCAATTATACAAAAATCTATAATATACGGAATTTTTATAATTTGTATATCCGTAAACGGATTATTCACTATCTATTATTCATCAAATAGCCAAATTATAACGAGCCCAGTATTAAATCTAATTAATGTATTAGTTCCAGCTGGTTTGCAAGGAATTGCTATAATTGGTCTTCTAGCTGCTGCTATGTCTACCGCTGATGCTGATTTAAATATCCTTGGTATAAGCTTAACAAAAGATATAATTGGTAAAATATACCATATTAAAAATACTAAAATTGAAGTATTTGTTACTCAGATTTTTACAGCTCTTTTTGGATGTTTAGCTATATGGCTAGCTTTAATATTTGATAACCCAATAAATTTGGTAGTTTTTTCTGCTAGCTCTTGGTCTCCAATAATATTGATACCATTAGTAGGAATGTTATTTAACATACAAATATCGCAAAAAGAATTTATTATATGCGTTCTGTGCTCAATTATAATATGTATTTTCAATGAATTACATGAACATCCTATCTGGGGCATAAAAACTATATTTATAGGAACCTTTGTGCATTTGATATTATTTTCATTTTTTTATATAAAACAGCTTGTATATGGATCAAAACAAAATATTTGATTTATACCAAATATTGAATATTGATAAGACTTTAATATTATCTGAGAATAATAACGCTAATTATTACCTCTCCTATGCAGATATGGCTAAAGATGACTCTATAGCAGTTAGGAATATTTCTAAAGCCATAGAGATTATTGAAAAATTCCATAGCTATTTTCATTTTGAGCAATCTTTTTGTTATCTTTTATTGGCATATACTTATTATTGCAAACAAGATCCATCTGATTCTGCTTTATATCTGGAAAGATCAATATTTCAAGATCATTACAACATTCAAGCTTTAGATTTCAAAAATAACAATCATTCTACACTAGAAAATATACTTTTATATGATAAGCATCATAAATCTGAAACAGATTTTCTAAATTTTGCCATAGGTTCACACAATAGTTTTGCAGCGATTATTGATATGGACAAAGCCATATCAAGTCTTTACGCATACAAGGCACAAGAGGCTCGAAAATTATTGCTAAATTTATTCTATGATTCGCATAGATTCTACATAGCCCAAGCTTTGTTAAGTTTATTTTATAAAGAAAGAGAAGATGCGTTAATTTTTTTACAAAAATCGGCAAACATTCTTGAGATAAAACATCAGCAATATCATCAATATGCATCTTTTATCTATAAAAAAAGAGCCTCTATTTTTGTCAAATTAGGTTTAACTGAACTCAGTGCTAACGATCTTATAAAAGCAACAAATTTATTTCCAGAATAAAAAACAAAATAGAGTTATGATTGCATTACGAAGTAGGTATTTCGAAGTAGAAAAATAAATCCTATTGAAAAAAGATTAAATTATGCCTATAATTCTTTGCCGCTTTAGTTGCTATCGGATTATTATTGACATACATAAATCAATTTTTCTACATTTTTTTTACAACTCACTTAATGCAGATTCCCCTTTAAATTCTTGTCCCATGTTTTGAACATT
>CANGIW010000015.1 GCA_947454145.1 Rickettsiales bacterium | reverse complement strand
TAGATGAACAGATTTTCTTGCAGCAGCCGAGATTTATCAAGCTCTAGCAGCTTTAGTCGCTCTTGGGCAATAGCCCTCTTGTTAGTATAAAGCTCCATTATTTAGGCATATAAGCTTAAAAATTTACGCGACCACATAGATGAACAGATTTTCTTGCAGCAGCCGAGATTTAGAAAGCTCTAGCAGCTTTAGTCGCTCTTGGACAGGCCTCTTGTTAGTATAAAGCTCCATTATTTAGGCATATATGCTTAAAAAGTTACGCGTCTGTTATATGTTGGCTGGCTTTAGCGTAAGCTTTTTTATCAAGATGTTTTGCATGGCAATGCGGATATGTTTTTTTTATATGCATAGCAAAATTTATTACCGCCTTTGCAGCCTATTGTGGCATCTTTGGTTTTTTGCTACTTTTGGGGTAGTGTATGTGTTATTTAGCTTTTCATACTAGAGCTTGAATCGCCTCATCAGACTCTTGCCAAAGGGTGTATTAGTAGGCCCCCGTTGAAAAAAGTTGAAAACTTCATCTTCATATACCAACACACTCTCAATTGATCTATAAATTGGCTAAAAATCTTTGTAAACCTGGTGTTTCCTATCTTGCTACGCATGCTACTAAATATAGAATTCTTAATGGGTAGACCATACTACACTACAACTCAAGGCGATGAAAGATCATCCATGAACTTTAGCAACAAACATGTACACAATCATCTGCCACTATCTTTCTTGCAACCGCCTTGGGCCTTAAACTATTGAAAAATTCAAGCAAACCACCCCAAAATCAAATATTTCATTGAATTTTCTATACTAATGATCTCCTATTTTACCAAGTCTTTCAAAATTAGTATCTTTATTTGCCGCAATTTCATAATAACCCAACATTTTATTTACTTTTATAAGCTATATTTTAGCAGATTTTTAACTTCTTTGCTTCAATTACCTTGATCTTGCAATAGGCCCCTAGGCCTTTAAAAGATTTAAAATTATCTCGGACAAGTACAGAAACAGAGGGCGAAGACTTAGACTTAGACTCAATTTTATTGCATCAATTTATAATTTGGAGTTAAAATAATCAATTTCGCAAGAGTTATAATCAATTATAAAAAAACTCAACCCTAATAATTAAGTGTATAATAAAAAAATTGTAAGACGCTTATCAAGAGCTGAAAAAAATAATCACAGGCTTAAAATTAGAAAAAGAAAGAACAAAGAAACTAGTGTGTTTTAGAAAAAAACACTATTACAAAGCATCTCTGAAAAAATGAAAGGAAATTTCTTGCATTGAGAGTATGATATCTGTCGACTGTTTAATCTTCTTTTTTAGTAAAAAGAAGATTAAGGGAAAACAAAGACACCAATAGGTAGGGAATATAAAAAATCTCTATTTCTTTGTAAATCTTTTTTCCAAATTTAATAGGGGCAAAAGTTGGTGCCCTATTAATGGGTAGATATATTATTTATTTGCTAATGCAATCAACTCTCTAACATGATTAACAGAAACTTGGAATTCTTTGGCTTCTTTTTCGTTTAGTTGAACCTCTATTATTTTTTCTACACCACCTTTACCTATTACTACAGGTACACCAGCATAAATATCTTTTTGACCATATTCACCGTTTAAATACGTAGCGCAGGATAATATTTGTTTTTTATTCTGCAGATAACTTTCAGCCATTACTAAGGCAGAAGCTGCTGGGGCATAAAAAGCAGAACCAGATTTTAACAATCCTACTATTTCTCCACCACCTTTTCTTGTACGCTCTACTATAGCATCAATTTTTGCTTGAGTTGAAAGTCCAGCTTTTATCATATCTGGTACAGGAATTCCTGCAATAGTAGAATATCTTACTAATGGTACCATATCGTCACCATGACCACCAAGAACAAAGCTAGTAACATCATTAATAGATACCTGAAATTCTTGAGCTAGAAAATAACTAAATCTTGCAGAGTCTAGAACTCCAGCCATACCCACAACCATATTGTAAGGTAGGTTACAAGAATCTCGTAGAACTGAAACCATTGCATCTAATGGATTAGTTACAACAATTACAAAAGCACCAGGAGAATATTCTTTTATATTTTTACCCACTTCTTTCATAACATTAGCATTAATAGCTACTAAATCGTCTCTACTCATACCAGCTTTACGTGGGCTACCTGCTGTAATAATTATGACATCGCTACCCTCTATATCTTTATAGTCGTTTGTACCTTTTATATTAACGCTAGAACCTAGAATTTTAGTACTTTGCGCTATATCAAGTGCTTTACCTTGAGGTACACCTTCATTAATATCAAATAAAACTACATCTCCTAAATTTTTTATTGCAGCAAGATAAGTTAATGTTCCCCCTATATTACCACCACCAATAAAAGAAATTTTAGGTCTAGATAACTGATTATTTTTCATAATAAAGCCCCTATATATTATATTTTAATGTGTATATTTATTTATTCATAGAATCATAAAACTCAGCGTTACATTTTGTATCTTTTAGTTTGTCTAATACAAATTCTGTAGCATCTAAACCCATACCATTTACCACTCTACGTAACACCCATATTTTTTTCATAACATTTTCTTCTAAAAGTAGGTCTTCCTTACGTGTAGCAGATTTAGTAATGTCAATAGCTGGATATATTCTTCTGTCAGCAAGTCGTCTATCTAAAATTATTTCAGAATTACCAGTACCCTTAAATTCTTCAAATATCACTTCATCCATTCTTGAACCTGTATCCACAAGAGCTGTTGCAATAATAGTTAAAGATCCACCTTGCTCTATATTACGTGCAGCTCCAAAAAATCTTTTAGGCCTTTGTAGTGCATTTGCATCAACACCACCAGTTAACACCTTACCAGATGCTGGCACAACTGTGTTATATGCTCTTGCAAGACGCGTGATTGAATCTAACAAAATTACTACATCTTTTTTTGCTTCAACTAATCTTTTGGCTTTCTCTATAACCATCTCTGCAACTTGAACATGTCTTGCTGCC
The DNA here is from genome assembly GCA_947454145.1 of Rickettsiales bacterium. Taxonomy (GTDB): domain Bacteria; phylum Pseudomonadota; class Alphaproteobacteria; order Rickettsiales; family Rickettsiaceae; genus JAIOYM01. The sequence goes on along the minus strand of CANGIW010000015.1, from coordinate 23,857 downwards.
GGCTCGTCAAAAGTAGAACTTATTACTTCACCCTTTACAGAACGTATCATGTCTGTAACTTCTTCAGGACGCTCATCAATTAATAATACTATAAGTATAACTTCCGGATGATTCATGGTAATAGCATGCGCAATGTTTTGTAGTAGCATGGTTTTTCCAGCGCGAGGAGGTGCTACTATAAGAGATCTTTGTCCTTTACCGATAGGAGCTATTATTTCTATAACCCTTGTACTCAAATCTTTATTAGAAGGATTTAAAGTTTCTAAATTAAGCTTCTCTGTAGGATATAAAGGGGTAAGATTATCAAAATGTATTCTATGAAAAGATTTTGAAGCTTCATGTATATGGTTAATACTGCTTACTTTGAGTAGAGCAAAATAACGCTCACTATTTCTAGGCGCTCTTACTTCACCTGCAACCGTATCGCCAGTTTTCAAACCAAAACGTTTTATTTGAGGGGGGGAGACGTAAATATCGTCAGGTCCAGCTAAATAATTGGATTCAGAGGAGCGCAAGAAACCGAAACCATCGATTAACACTTCAAGCACACCTTCCCCGGTTATTGACCCACCTTGATCACCTATCTTTTTTAAGATTGCAAATATCAAATCTTGCTTTAACAACAAGGTAGTAACATTATCTATCTCTAGTTTTTCAGCATATTCTTGTAAAGTGATAACCGAAGATCTTTGTAAATCTTTTAAATTTACATTGATAGAGTTATTAATTTTGTGGGCGGATTCATTATTTTGAACTGGAGTTGCAGTATCTTTGTTAGTTGAGATAGTGATTTGTTCGTTAGCTTTGGATTCGATTATTTTAGTAATTCTCATTTTTATTTTATTTATATTTAAATTTACGGAATATTTTTCACATTGATTTTTATTGAAATCAAGGAACAAAATAAGTAGTGATATAAAAATCTATATCAATTTAATTTCATACTATCATACTAAACTACTACTTCACTAGGTTTTTTTCAAACAGATATTGATATGTCAAGAAAAGTTGAAATTATAACAAAAATATTGGTATTTATTTTAGATTAAATTGTTTGTAATTAAAGATGAAATCAAGATCTTTCTAAGTGAATATTTTGTTTGTTATATATAGTAAGTACTATTTAATATAATATGTATTTAGACGATTGGGCTCTTAAGCGCTAGTTATATATTCAGTATAATATATATTTTGTAATTATGTAATGTAATATTACAATATTTGTTTTAGTTATCCAATAAAGGATAACATATTATTATCGACTAGTACCTTTATAATTATCAAAACAATATAAAGTATGTCAAATAATATAAAGCATGTCAAATAATATTAGACTTTTTATATAAATATAAATAACAGCTGCTTGTATTATGTAAACTAGACTACTTTAATTAAAGATGTTATAATAGCTTATATTTTACAATAAATTAAAAGAAAATCGCGCTATGATACATAATTCTAATGCAAGACAAATTTTAGAAGAAAAAAGATTAGAAGCACTTTTACCAACGGGTTGGCAAAGAGTAGTTACACAACATAGCAAATATAAATTAACTGCACGTGAAAGACTAGAGATCTTATTAGATCCTAATAGTTTTGAAGAAAACGGGATGTTTGTTGAACATCAATGTCAGAATTTTGACATGGAGTCAAAAAAATATTTGGGTGATGGTGTTATTACTGGTCATGGGACAATTAACGGAAGATTGGTTTTCGTATATAGTCAAGATTTTACGGTATTGGGAGGCTCTCTTGGAAAAGCTCACGCACAAAAAATTTGTCAAATTATTGATACAGCAATAAGTGTAGGGGCGCCAGTAATAGGTTTAAACGATTCGGGTGGAGCAAGAATCCAGGAGGGCGTAGATTCTCTTGCTGGATATGGCGAAATTTTCAAACGTAACGTAATGGCGTCAGGTGTTATACCTCAAATTTCTGTAATTATGGGTCCATGCGCTGGTGGCGCTGTTTACTCCCCGGCTTTAACTGACTTTATTTTCATGGTACGCGATAGCTCTTATATGTTTGTTACTGGTCCAGAAGTAGTAAAAGCAGTTATGAGTGAAGATATAACTCAAGAAAATCTTGGTGGCTCTTTTGTACACACAAATAAAAGTGGTGTAGCAGATGCTGTATTTGATAACGACATTGAGGCTTTGCTTGCTGTTAGAAAATTCTTTAATTTTTTACCTTCTTCTAATAAATCTCAAATCCCGTTAATACAAACCACGGACCCAGCAGACAGAGTAGAAATGTCTTTAAATGCTTTATTACCATCTAATCCCAATAAAGCATATAACATGCATGAGCTAATAGAAAAAATAGTAGATGAAAGGAATTTTTTTGAGATTCAACAAAATTATGCTAAAAATATTATTATAGGATTTGCTCGTATGGAAGGCAGCACTGTCGGAGTAATAGCTAATCAACCAATGCATTTGTCTGGTTGCCTTGACATAGATGCATCACGTAAAGCTGCTAGATTTGTACGTTTTTGTGATGCCTTTAGTATACCACTTATAACTTTAGTAGATGTTCCAGGTTTTATGCCTGGTAAAAATCAAGAACATAGTGGCATAATTAAACACGGCGCTAAATTACTTTTTGCTTACGCAGAAGCAACAGTTCCAAAAATAACAGTAATTACCAGAAAAGCTTACGGTGGCGCATATATAGTTATGAATTCTAAACATTTAGGAGGAGATGCTAATTACGCTTGGGCTGATAGTGAAGTAGCTGTTATGGGTGCAGATGGGGCTGTTAGTATTTTGTTTAAAGAGGAGTCAAAAAATCCAGAACAAAAAAATCTTAAAATTCAAGAATATAAAAATACAGTTACTTCTCCTTTACTAGCGAGCGCTAAAGGTTATTTAGATGATATAATATATCCTCAAAATACTCGCTGGAGAATATGTAAAGCATTAAGATTTTTAAAAAATAAGCAGGTGTCTAAGCCTTGGAAAAAACACGATAATTTGCCCTTATAAAATTCAAGTAAAAAGATAACTAAAGGATAAAGATTTAAACTTCATTTATCTTTTAGAACCTACATCATCTGGAGCATATGTTTTTTTAATGACTGAATATTTATCATGGTCTCCTGAGATTTTTACCCTCTAATTAAACATAACTAATTAGAAATAAACTTCAAGAGTGTTTTTTTGAAGGACTAATTGAAAAAATTGTTTTTGGTTTTACTAAAATAATCCAGCTATCTATAAGCATTCTAGTCACAGTTATTGCAGTGAACATGGATGCAAAAATTCCAATCGAAAGAGTAACAGCAAAGCCTTTTATTGATCCTACACCAAAAATATAAAGTAATATAGCAGCAACCAAAGTAGTGATATTAGAATCTAAGATTGTTGAAAAAGCAGCACTAAAACCCTTGCGTATTGTGTATGGAATAGAAGACAAATTGCTAGAACGCAGCTCTTCTTTTATACGTTCATAAATTAGAACATTAGCATCTACCGCCATACCTATAGTTAGTATTATACCAGCAATTCCGGGTAATGTTAAAGTGGCATTTAGTAAAGATAATGCAGCTATAATCAATATTATGTTTACTATCAAAGCAATACATGCAAAAATTCCAAACATACCATAACTAAGGATCATGAATACTGCAACTAATATAAATGCTATAAAGGCAGCTTGTTTACCTGATTCAATGGAGTCTGCACCTAAATTTGGGCCAATAACTCTTTCTTCAACAATTTTTAGTGGTGCAGGCAAAGCTCCAGCTCTCAAAAGCAAAGCTAATTCATTGGCTGAATCTATAGTAAAGCCACCTGAAATTCTACCACTCCCTCCAGCAATATGAGAACGTATAGTAGCAGCACTTAATATTTTATTATCTAAAACTATAGCTAGTTGCTTTCCTATATTATTTTTTGTGATTTCTCCAAAAATTTTACTTCCAAGCTTATTAAAACTAAGCTCTACTAGAGCTTCTCCTTCTGATAATGACATACTAGCGTTTGTTAACATATCACCCGAAAGTAAAGCTTTTTTTTGTATAGCAATTTTATAATCTTTATATTCATCAGATTGATATCCACTGATTTTTACGTTGCTCGGGAGAGGTTTACCTTCTCTGAAAAGCAAATTACCTTCCTCACTAACTAAATGAAAGGTTAATTTAGCTGTTTTACCTAAAATATTTTTAATTTCTTGAGGATTATCAACACCAGGCATTTGCAATAAAATATAATTTTTACCCTGCTGCTGTATAATGGGTTCTTTTGTACCGCTACTATCAACTCGCATTCTAACTATTTCTATAGATCTATCTAATAATGAATTTTGTAAGTCATTAATGGTATAGTCATTATAAAATAATTTAATGTTACTTTCGGTTACTTCTATCTGTAAAGAATTATTAATGTTTCGTACAGCATTTTTAATTTCATTTAGTTGATTAGGCTCAAATGAAAATGTTATGTAATTATAATTATCAACTTTTAAATTTTTATAAGCTATTTTATTACTTCTAAATTCTTTGCGCAAATCTCCTAGTAAAACATCCATTTGTTCGTTAATATAATGATCAGAATCTACTTCTAATAAAAGATGCACACCACCCTTTAAATCTAATCCTAAATTAAGTTTATTATTCAATCTTAGAAAATTTTTAGAAGAGAAACTAGATATAGCTAACATTGAGGCAATAAATATTACAAGTAATACAAGTAAAATTTTTATAACCTCAATTTTGCGCATGATCTTTAAATTTAACGTTTATTTAATTGGATTTATTTCTAGACAAAATGTCAACAATTGCAGATTTTGAAAATTCTACATCATCAACATTATTTGATATTTTTAAGTTTACAGTGTCTTGAGTTTCATTAATTTTTGTAACAACACCAATAATACCGCCAGTAGTTATAACTTTTTCACCTTTTTTTAAAGTTTTGATATTCTCTTCAATAGCCTTACGTCTTTTTTCTTGAGGTCTTAACAACAAAAAATAGAATACAAAAAAAATCAGAAACAAGGGTAGCATACCTTTTGCTATATCAGCAAAATTATTTGTACTTTCCATTTCAGCTGGGCCATCTTCTAATAAGATAGTTTCAGTTGTACTCTCATTTAACAAATCGTTATCAGACTCATCTAATTCTTGGTTTACAATAGTATTTTCCATAAATAATTTTTTGTTTAGTTCATACTTTATTTAGATAGAAATCCATATATAGTTATTTATGTGTATATATTATTTCTATCAAATTAAAACGTTGATGATATTTCAATAAGCCGGATTCTGTAACGTATAACGTTTGATGACAATTCATCTTAGTATAAATATTGCTATTTAACTTTTGCGACCCACCTTTGTTAAAAGAGAACAGAAACCCTTCTCGTTCAAAAGAACTTAACAATAATTTAGTCTTGCTCCTAGTATGGTTTACCTTGCGCGTTTTGTTGCCATAACGCCGGTGCGCTCTTACCGCACCATTTCACCCTTACCTAAAACATTAGGCGGTATATTTTCTGTGGCACTTGCACTGTTAGCATAAAACTAACGCCGGCCGTTAGCCGGTACTATGTTTCTGTGGAGTCCGGACTTTCCTCATCACCTTAAAAAAACTAAGATAACGCTGTCATCTAGAAATATCACTCAATGTTATCCTACAACAATTTTTAATCAAGGTAAAGTAGTTTATAACAGATAGGGTTTTCAATAGAAAAAGAAATTTGTCTAAATTTTTTTACCTAATATACACATAGTAGTTATATTTTTAACACAGCTTCCTTATCTTATCATTAAAATTTATTGTTTTTTAAAATTTACTTGATAAAATTAAATAATGAAAATTAAGCAATTTTTGAAAAACATTATAACGATATAAAAAAATGTCTAAAATAGAAGAAAGTAATAATCTACTTAAACCCCAAGATAACAAAAAGTCTTTGGACTCGACTTTTTTAAATTTTATAAAAGCAATGGTACCAAGTTTAATACCCACAGCTATTATCTTTTCGCCGGTACATTCTTTGATTTCTTCATTTTCTGCTTTTGTCGCTGGTGTTATAATAGTTGGTAATAACAACTTTTTCAACCCCGAGAATAACAAAAAAGAAAAATCACAAAAGTTTTTTAAAAAGATAGGGGGTTCATTATACACAAATCTACCAGCATTAATACCATTAATGTTTATGTGTAAAACTTCTTTACCCCTTGCTTTAATAGCGGCCCCTGCAGTTGTAGCAAGTTATGGTTCTTGCAAATCTCTTATAAAGCTGGTAAAAAATTCTTTTATAAATATAAGTAACAAAAACGGTAAAGTATTAAGTAAAAGTATCACTACTAATACTCAACCTTTAGATGAAATTAAGCAAATAAAAAAAGGTGAGAATAAGTCACAAAAATTGGAAAGTATAAAAGAAGTGGTTGTTATAAAAGAGCTCATTCACAGCACTGTAAGCGACCCAACTAAAATTACACAAGAACTAATTAAAAGTAATGCAAAAGAACAGCAGCGCTTTCCTTAATAGCTATAGAGCATATCCAAAAACATATTAAATAAGTAATATTAAATAGGTAGTTTAGAACTAACTATGCAAAAATATATTTTAAGCACGGCTCTAACATTTGCTGCATCTATCTTTGCTTTAGATAGTAAAGACAAAGCGTATGATGTAGAATTTTATATTGGCAAAACATTCACATATAACCAAGAAAATTTTAACTCTCAAATAGAAGGACGCGAGCTATATAAGTCTGGTGATAGTGAACTAAAAACGGACAAAACAAAAATAGAAAATCAAATAAAAACTCAAGGCACTATCACAACACCTTTAACTTGGAATTTTTTTGACTTAAATTATAAAATGGGCATTAAAATTCCTTTTAACCTGCGGCCTAGATTTTATGTTGATTTAGAAATATCATCAATCAATCTGTTGAATTTTGTTTTTGAAGATTTAATTAAGTCTCAATATACAGCATCACAAAATAAGCATGAGTTTTATGGTGAAAGAGCGGTATACAAGAAAAAACCCGATAAGTTTTGTCTTGATGAGCTTATGATATTTGTTGATAGAAATTTTTTATTTAAAAACGAAAGCTTTCCTAAATATATTTTTATACATGAAGATGTTTTTAAAAATTTAGGTTTTAATGAAGTTAAGACTTTAGAAGGGGGAAAAATTATAAAATCTAATGATACGAAACTCAGAAATAATAAATATGAAGCTGCAAAATTTAAAGAATTAGAAAACAAAATTAGAGATTTGGCTAAAGATTTAATCAACCAAGCGGTGTATGTTAAGTATCTTAGTATAGAATACATAAAAAATCCTATAACTTCTGCATTTGAGATCAGTACAGAAACGACAAAAGCTATCAAAACTGCTTTTATAAGTCCATCTATTAGATATGATATCAATTTAAATGATAATTTTGATTTTGATATATCTGCTAAGATTGGGTATGGCTTGCTTTGTATAACAGAAAAATCTAACTCAACATTAAAATTTATTAAAACCAGAGCTACATCACTCGATCAAGAAGATATAAAAAATCTAGGTTCAGAAGAATATACATTTGCTTGTATTGTAAAACAAGAGGGGTATTCTGGTATGGTGGGGTCTGAAGCTAGCCTCAAATACAATATATCTGATGCATTTCAAGTAAGCATAAATTTTAGTGTTAATGCTTATGGTAACACCTCAAAATCTTTTGATTCTGTATTTTATAAAACCGATGACCCTACTAAAACCGATATTTCTTTGATACAATACGAAAAAGCAAGACCGGAGGAAAAAGATAAATCTTGTTTTGGTCTTATAGATGGAACTTTGTCTGTAGATACTAATATAGATCTGTAATATTTGCGCACGAGATATATATGCGCAAATATAGGTTATTTTAGAAATCAATATTTATTGTCTTAATTTAGTAGAAAATTCAATAAAACCATCTAATGAGCTTTTAAGCCTAGAAAGATCGGAAATAATTAAATTCCCTTTATCGTCCATATTTTTATAACTTTCTCCCAGAGTATACATTTCAGGATATACATAAGCTCCGCAACCTTCCAAGGGTATTCTTGTAGCCCATAATCCTCTTGCTCCACCAGCTAAAGCGGGTGATGTAGAAACTAATAATATTTTTTTAGTTTTCCAAAAATTAGGTTGCCTTGAAAGCCAATCAATAAAATTTTTGAATGAACCCGAAATAGAATAATTATATTCTGGGCAAGCAAAAATAATAGCATCACAAAAATTTATCCTAGCTACAATTGTTCCTACAAAATCTAAATGATCTTGTTTTTTTTCTATATCTGGGCTAAACAAGGGGAGGGTGAAATCATTAAAATTAGCTATATCTAATTCGTGACCTTGGTCTTTTAATTCCTTACCAATAATGTTTATGAGTTTTTTATTTACGGAATTTGTATTTAATGACGCAGCAAGAGCAAAAATTTTCATATTTTTCCTTTTATATTCAAGTTTAATTTAGCAACTTATCGCCTAAATCAAATATTATCATGAACATGTAAAAAAAAAACCACTGCTTAATCGATAAAAAGATACTCAGAATATACTAAAGTTTTAGCGCATAAATATGTCAACATATCTAAATAAAAATGTGCTAGAATAATCACATATATAATATTAACAATAAAAATTTTTGCTAACAACAATTAGAGAGTTTTTATATAAATTGGTTACAACATGTTTAAAGAAATAATAAAATCTACAAAATTTGGTAATTCTGAACTTATTTTAAGTACTGGAAAAATTGCAAGACAAGCTGATGGATCTGTGATGGCGCGTATGGGTGATACTATGGTCTTATGTACAGTTGTATTTGCAAAAAAAGTTCAAGAGAAAGCAACATTCTTTCCTTTAACCGTGCATTATAGAGAAATGGCGTATGCAGCGGGTAAAATACCGGGTGGTTTTATAAAAAGAGAAGGAAAAGCTTCCGATAGAGAGGTTTTAATCAGTAGATTTATCGACAGATCAATAAGACCTTTATTTCCGGAAAACTTCCGAAATGAAACGCAAGTTATATGTACTTTACTATCTTACGATCCAGAACATTCACCTGATATTGTGGCTATGATTGGTACTTATGCAGCTTTGAGTGTTTCAGGTATATCTAATTTAGAAAACATTGCTTCAGCTAGAATTGGAAATATTGATGGGAATTTTGTATTAAACCCATCAGCATCAATGCTATCTAAAAGTTCAATGGATGTCATAATATCAGGTACCGCAGATTCAATTTATATGGTTGAAGCTGGAGCTATGGAATCTAGTGAAGAAGATATTCTAGGAGCAATTGAATTTGCGCAAAATTCATTTAAAGATATACTGGTTTTAATTAATGAATTTAAAATAGCTTCGCATAAATCTATTTACGCACACACAGCTAATGCAGAAGAAAAAGATGATAGTTTAAACATTAAAATCAAAGAAACATTTGGTCATTTAATTTTACAAGCTTTTGACTTAGCTGCAAAAGATGAAAGATCATTAGAATACGATAAAATTTGGTCGTTGATAGCTTCTGAATTTAGCGAGATAGATCAAAGTATTTTGGCGGATATATTCGATAATATTAAATCTGAGATATTAGTAGCTAAAATTTTTGAAACAAAAAAAAGAATAGGTGGAAGAAATTTGGATGAGATAAGACAAATATCTTGTGAAGTAGGATTTTTACCAAGAGTACACGGTTCTGCTTTGTTTACAAGGGGAGAAACCCAAAGCATAGGAACTATTACTTTAGGCACATCAAGTGACGAACAAATAGTTGACGGTGTAGATGGCTCTTCCAGAGAGCATTTTATGCTACATTATATCTTCCCTCCCTATTCAGTAGGCGAAACTTCCCCATTTAAAGCACCTGGTAGGCGAGAGATTGGGCACGGCCGTCTTGCATGGAGGGCTATTCTAAATGCCTTACCAAAACAAGGCGAATTTCCTTATTCCATAAGAGCGGTTTCTGAAATTACTGAATCTAACGGTTCTTCTTCTATGGCAACGGTTTGTAGTATTTCTATGGCTTTAATGAATGCTAATGTGCCTATCAAAAATCCGGTAGCAGGAATCGCAATGGGTCTTTTAATGAGAGATAAAAAATATGTAATCTTATCCGATATTTTAGGAGATGAAGATTATTTAGGGGATATGGATTTTAAAGTAGCTGGTACTAAAAATGGTATTACGGCACTACAAATGGATATCAAAGTTGGTGGTATAAATACTGAGATAATTAAAGAGGCTCTTTCGCAAGCTAAGAATGGAAGAATACATATTCTAGATATAATGCATCAAGCTTTAGAAAATAAATTACATGTTACTAGCAAATTTGCACCTGTAATAGATGTAATGAAAATTTCTAAGGATAAAATTCGTGATCTTATAGGTCCAGGTGGCCGTATGATAAAAGAAATTTGTGAAAAAGCTTCTTGTAAAATAGATACTGCTGATGATGGAACTATTACAATTTCTGCTTCTAATGCAACAAACCTAGAATTAGCTAAAGATATGATTTCAGCTATAGCTTTTGACCCTAAAGTTGGGGATATATTTCAGGGCACTATAGTAAAAGTGATAGAGTCTGGAGCTTTTGTTAATTATGTTGGGTCTAAAGATGGATTTTTGCATATCAGTGAAATTAGTAATCAAAAAATTAAAAATATTAATGATCATATAAAAGAAAATCAAAAAATAGAGGTAAAAGTTGTGGCAGTAGAAAGAGGTAGAGTTAGACTTTCTATGAAACATACTATAACTGAAAAAGATGTTGTCATTATTAATGAGGTTAATGAGTCAGAAAAAAATGAAGTTACCAAAGCACCTGAGGGTGTAGATAATAATGAAAACAAGAATATCGGGCAAGAAAAAAACGAAAAAACAATAGATCGTCCCAAAAAAATAACTAGAGTCACGGAAAAACCACAAAAATCTTTTTATAATAGCGATAAAAAAAATACAGAAAAAACAACTGATAAAGTGATTTCTGAAATAAAATATTTTGGCTAATTATAACCAAATTTTATAATAGACCCAGGATCAAGGAGTATAAAAATACTAATAGACATTATACTCCCCTTGATTATGCGGGTTATACTGATTCTTAGTAATTTTCATGAATTTTCTTCAAAAGCTGTTCTTATATTGTTTTGTATATGCTCAAAACTAATTTAAATTTTACGTCTCAAAATTTATATAAATTACTTAGTATTTTAAATACTAATAGTCTTATTCCCCCAAGAATTGTTGGAGGAGCTGTAAGGGATTCTATATTAGTGTTAAAGCCTGGTGATATAGATATCGCTACGTCTATACTTCCCAATGATGTTTTAGAGCTACTAAAAAAAAATAATATATACGCAGTTCCTACTGGCATTAAATTTGGCACTATAACAGCAGTATTTGACACAGAACATTTTGAAATAACAACCCTAAGACAAGATATTTCCTGTGATGGTAGATGGGCTACTAATGTTGCTTATACTGATGATTTCAAGAAAGATGCCGAAAGACGAGATTTTACTATTAATGCCTTAAGTTATGAACTTTACGAGCAAAAATTATATGATTATTTTGACGGATTAGAACATCTTCGGAATAAAAGAGTTGTTTTTATTGGAAATGCACAAGACCGTATTGCGGAAGATTATTTACGAATCTTACGTTTTTTTCGCTTTAGCATAAGATATGCAAATGAATTAGATGAGCAAGGATTTGCAGCTTGCTGTAATCAAAAAGAACATCTTCTTAAACTTTCTCCTGAACGTATTACTTCTGAGATTGATAAAATTATTAGCCTTAAAGGATCTTACAAAATTTTATTGGCTATGGAGGAGGGTGGAATTTTCAAAACATTAATTCCTAAATATCATATAAACGTAAAAAATTTAGAAAGAGCTAATAAATTACTGAAAAATGCTGAAATACAAAATATTAGTACTGATGGTTTTTATTGCCTTTTGCTTTCCACAGAAAATCAAATTATTACTAAAGATGTATGGAGCAATTTTCGTTTCAGCAATAAACGATACAAAAAAATAATGCAATTTTTAGAGATATTAGCTATCAATAAAATTGATATATTAATAAAGCGTATGAAAAATATTTGGTATCAATATCCAGAAATAATTCATGAGTTATTATCATGTATTTATATTAATCAGCAAATTTCGCAAGAGGTTTTTTTAGAACTTTCTCAAACATTAGCTTCACCAGTTCCAATATTTCCAATCACATCAACAATGCTTATGGAATTAGGTTATAGTGGCAAAAATCTTGGTTTGGCTTTAAATAAATTACTTTCATTATGGCAAGAAAGTGACTATAACAAGACAACAAAAGAATTGCTTAATATGCTTGACTAATAAAAAATTTGTTGCGATAAAAATACAATTTCATATCTTGGATCAAACAGTATCACCAAATAGTATTTAATTGCAATGCAATATGGTCCTAATTTCAACAAACTTAATTAAATAGGAAAAATGTAACTTTTTTGTTACACTATCGTATAAAAATCAAAATTATCAAAAAATAGTACAAATTAAACTTGACCCAAGTAATTAAGAGAAATTAACCTATAATTATAGTTACTAATTAACTAAAATTTAGGAATACTACATGAACACTAATGAATCTTTAAACCCAATATTTAATATTGAATATTTGAAATATTTTATTAAACCAAATATTATTTTAGAATTAACTGACCAAGATAAAAATGTAATTCAGATAGAGGTGGATGAAAATGAAAAAATAATCTTTAACAATAAGAAATTCGAAAATTATTCACAATTTATAAACGAAATACCAGAAGCATTTAAAATCAATAATTTTCAAATAGGGGTAGATTCTTCAATAGCAGAGAAAAATAGAAGTGAAAAGTTAGAAGAATATTACTCTAATTTATTAAACAATTTCTATCCTAGTTTAAAAAAATTAATTAAAAAAACAGAAGAAACAAAGCAAGGAAAATTAGAAAAACCAAATACAAATATTTCTAAACTTAAAGAGTTAAAGTTGCTGCAACAAATAGACGGTAGCTCTAATACATTCGTAGACAGAAAACAAGCTTTGAGAGAGTATAAAGATTTTAATAAAGAAAAAATAAAAGAGCTTGATAACAAAATTTCTACACTAAGACAAAGATATAATACTTATTACAACAGCGAAATTGATTTATTAGAGATGGAAAAACTAAATAGAGAAAAAGATATTCGCGCAGAAAGCTTTACATCTAAAGTAATAAGAGAAAAAATGCATCTAATAGAAAAAAAAGTCAAGACTAATCAAAATAGCAAACATACAGTAGATGACAAAATAGCTGAGGCGCAACAAGATATTAAAGAAATTCATAAAAAAAGCGCGCAAACTTTTGACAAAGAATATTATAAAATTCCTAATGCAACATATAGCCCAGCTGAAACATTCACTAATGATCAATTTGATCTAGAATTTGCAGCATATATGGCTGCTAAATCTGCTAGCGGGAATAATGTTGCAAATAATGAAAATACCAAAAGCGATATAAAGACAGAGCTTGAGGCACATTTGCTAAAAGAAAAATTAAATGAAATAAAACAGGGTTTGAGTGAACACATGGGTGATAAATATCCTATAGGAGAATCGTCAAAAAAGCACGATATAGAGAAGGTTAAGAAGGTTAGCAAAAAAAATGAAGTGTCGGGGATAAAATTTTGATTTCTGAATTTTTGAACTATTGCTATCAGCATAAAATCAGTTGACTATAATTTCACCTAACCATGACCATGATTTGAATCTGATAAAAGAATTTTTACCACTTATTTAACTAGATAGATTTCTTTTCAATACTATATATCAATATAATATATAGTACTTACCGCTTTTGATAATGGAACATAATTTTCTGACTTTGTCTTGCTCACAAGACTTGGTGTTAAAGCCTATTTGTGCAATCATTCAAGCATGGCAAAAAGGCCCGGATTGAAAGACTGAATGCTATACCAAACTTGAATTATCCATATCTAGAGTATAATTATTTTAAATAAAACTCTAGGTTTCATAATAGCTCTAAAAATTAATGTTAATATCAAATGTGATAGTGTGCGTATAATCTCTAAAATTCCAATCATAAAATTCATCCTTAAAATCATTAGGTAAATCTGTATCTAAATAATTGAAAATTTTTTGCACTGAATTTTTATAAGCTGAATTTAAACTCATTTGATATGTATAAAAGCAATATCCTATAGATATTCCAACCCATTCTATAGGAAAATATTGCAGACCTATCCAGGGTTTTAGATGTACAATAATATCATTGTCATTTAAAAATTCCTTATCAGCAACAATATAATTGTATATTTTTGAAGGCATGTCTTCTTCTACAAAACCATCGTTAACTGATGTTGCGATAAAATTGGGGGAGATTTCTATACCCAAATCCAAAGATAAAAATGGAGCTATATCTCCAGCTAACCCTAAAGATATAGGATAAGTAAATTTAAAAGGTATATCAAATGATGAAGTAATAAAATCCGCCCAATTTGAATTTGGCATAGTTGGGTTTAACAATGTATGTATCAATATTAACTTGTGTAATTTTTCTTGGGTTTCGTTGGACAGGTAACTGTCTCGTATTTGCGCACTAAATTTTTTGCGTATATTAGAGTCGTGCATTAGTATTTTGTTAAAGATATGATCGTTTCTATCAAACGCATTAGATAAAAATGGTTTAATTAGTGCTATTTGATATCCTAATTTATTATTAGAAGATATAATTTTTTTTATTATATCTTCTAATAATACATTAGAATCTATCTCGGTATCATAAAATTGTTTTAAAGGGGTGTACTTCTGCTGTAGTTGTAAAGTAAAAAATTTGTGAGCATCAATAAACTTGCGGTTCATTTCATCTTCACTATTATGCTTACACGTACTAGGGTCCCCCAAAATTAACATTCTTTTGATGGCTATACTAGAATACTTATTGATAGGAACATTAAGCGCCATATTCGGACCAAAAAAATAAGGATCAGTTGGTTTACCCGCCTTTTTTCTTTCTGTTCTCATATCATGTAGATAACGATGTAATGGTATTTTAGAGTTGCCAGAGAAGTAAAATTTGCTTGTATCCAGCAATTCATCTAAGCTAAGTTGATAACCAAAATTCATGCTAGTGATAAGAAAAGGGTTGACTTTTTCTGTGGGTTTAAAAGGTAATAAATCTACATCCTCCCACTCTATATTCGCATAAGAGTTAGAGGGGAAAATAGAAAAAGTTAAAAATAAGGCTATTAATAAATATCTATTCATTACGATCTATTAATTTTTAATTAATTATTATCTATGGAGTATAATTTTAGTTTTTCTACAAAATCTGAAGTATTTTTCTTAAGATTATTTATCAACATATACACTATTGAGTCTGGAGAAATAGTTTTTAGATAGCAATCATTATTCATCATTAAACTCAAGGCATGATCATAACGTATTTCTGGATAAGTATAGTGATGATGCCTACGCAACGCTGACCAATGATTGAAATCAAACATCCTTATTTTTTGCATCCAAATATATACCTCAACATTTCTCATTTTTTTAGGAAGCATAACATGAGACTTATATCTTACCACTCTACCTATTATTTGCGCTAACATTGAAATATTTGGTGGAGATTCTAAAATATGTATCTGGGCTGTTCCCATTAGGGATATTCCTTCTGTTATTTCAGGATGTAAAAGTAAAAATTTAGTTTTTCCACTATTATATTTATTTATAACTCTAGTGAATTCTTCTTGTGAAAATTCAGGCAGAATGATATCGTAATGTTCTTTCATCCCATTATAATCTAAGAATTTTTTGAAAAGAAGAATTCCTGTATGATAGAAATTTGAGTAGATAACTACAGGCCTATCAGTAGATTGCATTACTTGAAAAGCTTGGATAAATTTCTCTGGAAAAACTAGCTTATCTTCTTTATCTTTAAACACTAAATTTCCTATTATTAAACCATCATAAAATCCTCTCTCTTTAGTGTTTTTTTGCAATTCATAGCTTTTTAATTTTAAATTAACAAGATCAATATTTTTATCTTTATTGAACAAGGCTAGCTCATGATCATTTAAAAGATTATCGGTAAATCTAAATAATAAATCTATCTGAGTAGAATTATAATCTACTTGTTTTTCTATTAAATATTGTGTTGGATATTGATTTGCATCAACTCCTGTAAAAGTATAATAAGAAACATATTTTTTTAAATATACTTCAAGAAGATCTACATCAATACTTCTTAAAGCAATGTTATTTATAAAATATTCATTAAAAAATATAGGGTTCAAAAGCATTGTGCTAAGCGGAAGAAAATACCAACTAAACAATCGGTGTGCTGAAAATAATGGACCTAATAATAGTCCAAACAATTTACTATCTAAAAAATGACCTAATGGTATAGATTTTATACTATCCACTTTCATATAGTCTTTTCTAAAATACTCTTGGTTATAAGGTAACAGGTCTTGTCCTGATACTAGGTTAATTTGATAATCCATATCCATAGCGTTATTGAATACTGGTGTACCTGTTAAAGATAAAATTTTGTAGGCTGAGCGGATTTTAACATATACAGCTGAATATACACTTGAAGTAATATCATTTGCATCAGCAATTTTATTAATGATATTATGCGATTCATCTATAATAATAATGGTATTAGACAAATCTAATTTTAATAGTTCATCTGGCTTCTTATGAGAAATAATATTATAGCGAGATTTATCAGTTACACCGTAATGATTTAGATTATTTTTCCAGTGATTAACCAAAAACATCGGAGCAAATATAACTACTTTTTTGGATGGATTACGTTCAGCAAAACCTAAGGCTAAAAATGTTTTACCACTACCCATATCATGATATATCAAAAGACCCTTTATATCAGAATTTTGCTCAAGATAATTGATAGGCTTAAGTTGATGAGGAAGAAGTTTTATTTTTTGCCCTTCATTCCATTTCAATAGCTCAGGATTTATTTGTTTGTAACCAGATGTATTATTAGTGATTTCTGTATTAGTGATTTCTGTGTTAGCGTAATTTACGTTTAAAGCAAAAAATATAGTAACAAAAATCATGAAAATTTTGTATGTAAAATTCTTCATAGAACTCAAGCTTTGATATTTTTTAATATTTATACATTATATAGCCTCATATCTTAACACAAAAAATAAAAAAAACCAAATCAACAATAAGTAATTTTTATATTAATCCTATTCATAGATAATTAATATTGAAATATTGATATATTTAACAAAGTTTTAATAGAAAGATTGCTATATTTATATTAGTATAAGTAGTTAGAGTTTAATTCTAATATAACTAATATTGTAGACTTTGTGTTACAAAAACTACACTAAGAATAAATTTAAAAACTAGGAATAAAAAATGTTTGACGATATCATATTAGCCCAATGCATAACATCCAAAATTAGCCATGATTTAGCAAATGTATATAATGCATTATATCAATCTGTTGATTTATTAGATGATAAAGATAAAAAAGTACGAACTCAGTCTATGGACTTATTGAAGCATAGTATAGTTGAGTTAGGAAAGAGACTAAGATGGATTAGAGAAACTTACGGCAGAGTATATAACCCAGAAGAAAAAATCAGTGATCTAAAATTGCGCGATATATTAAATGAGTTAGTAAATAAAAATAATATTATATTAGACTGCCAAATTCATGATGATTATTATAGAAGTTTTACTAATTTAATGGAAAAACTGCTTATAGCAATTTGTATTACAGCTTCAAACCAAATAGCTTATGGAGGTAAAATGAGTGTAATATTATCGCCAGAAAAACATCAGATTTTTTCAGTTTACGTTGAAAGTAAGACTATAGCTATTAATGAAAAATACATTAATACAATAATGAGCCCAGATTATTCTGTAATAAATGTATATAACATTGAAATAGTGTATATAAAAAAGATAGCTGATATATTAAAATTAGGACTTACTTGTGAATATAATCATTCAAGCTTCAAATATATACTTTTTGAAAAAGATTCAACTCAATTAATTCAAAAATAGTTGTAATAAGGTATATTTTAATTTATTTATACCTTATTTATTATCAATTTGTAATTGCTTGAGAAATATATAAAGGCTCTAAGTTATGCTCTATATTCCCAGTTATAATATTTTCATAAGCTAATTTACATAAAGTTTTAGCTTGAACTATTACAAAGCGAGGTAATAAGATAATATTAGTATTATTTATTGATTTATATATTTGACTTAGATAATTGCCAGAACAGATTAACTGCTTATCAATTTGAAAATCAGTTAAAAATTTTATTAATTCGTCTTGGAAGTAAAAGTTGTATGATTGGTATAAAAAGTCTTCCGAATCAAATATAGCCATATAACAACCAGTTCTGTAAGCATCTATTAAGACAATACTATAATCAAAAGTTGATACTTGTTGTTTTGCCTTCCAATGATAATAAGTAAAGTTATTTAATATTACTGGGGTGATGCGAGGATTAGCTATTAAAAATCCAGCAGCAGCTGATAAAGCTATTCTTATACCTGTAAAACTACCTGGTCCTTTACTAGTTACTAAATAATCAACATCCTTCAATGTGAGATTAGATGACTTTAAAACTTTATCCGTCATAGGAATTAATTTTTCAGCCTGCATAGAAGGGTAGGGTTCATAAAGATTGGCAATTACTTTATCGCCCAAAGCAATAGCTACCGAACAATTTCTTGCAGAAGCTTCAATGGCTAATATATATTTTCCTTTGTACATAAGAAGAATTTAATTATTTATATGTAGAGATATTATCTAGTTTATATGTTATTTTGTAAATAACTCTTGCATATAGTAAAAATTTATTGCATATTTATATTGTTACTTTTTGGGGCGATTAGCTCAGTTGGTAGAGCGCTTCGTTTACACCGAAGTGGTCGGCAGTTCGAGTCTGTCATCGCCCACCAATAATCCTAATTAAGTAGCTCTAAAATTTCCTTTAGTTCTTCTGCAGGCTCGCTTGTAAATTCCATTAACTTGCCAGTAACTGGATGAACAAATTTTATATTACTTGCATGCAACCATTGCCTGGTAAAATTATTCAATCTGTCTTGCATTACTTTGTTTTTTAAAAACTTTGTAGCTATTTTGTTCGTATTATTACCATAAGTTTGGTCTCCTAAAATTGGACAACCAATATGCGCCATATGAACTCTTATTTGATGAGTTCTACCAGTTTCTAGCGTGCATTTAATCAAACTCAATTTTTCTTGCGCAAGAAGGTTTATAGGTTCGTAATGCGTTATTGCATCTTTACCTTTATCTTTTGTTACAGCCATTTTTAAGTGATCTTTTCTGCTGCGGTCTATTAAGGTTTTTACCGTTCCTTTTGTTTTTAAGGCTCCCCACGTTATAGCCATATAGCTACGTTTACAACTTCGTTCGGATATTTGTTTGGATAAATGTGCGTGGGTTATATCATTTTTTGCAACCAATAAAAGTCCAGAAGTATCTTTATCTAGTCTATGCACTATGCCTGGTCTCGTTATTCCTCCAACTGTTGATAAATTCGAGCCAATATAACCAACTAATGCATTCACTAGCGTATCATTTATATGGCTTACTCCAGGATGAACAACTAAACCGGCTTGTTTATTTATAACCAAAAGATCATCATCTTCATATACTACATCTAGTTGTATATTTGCGGGTGCTATGTTTATGCAGCTATCATCTGGTAGGAGTATAATTGTAGCTTTACAAGGCAACTGTATTTTTCTTGATGCTGGAGTGCAAATATTACCATCAATCGATATCAGTTTATCTGTTAGGAGCTTCTGTATAAAACTACGCGACATATTAGTTTTCTCTGCAAGTACTGTATCTATTCTTTTATTAAAGCACTCTTCTTGCAAATTATATGTATAATATTTTATCAATTCACTACTTCTTTGCATGGCTGCTATTTCTAATATTTGATATAATTTTTATAGTTTAAAAGAATAATATTGGCCTAAAAACGCTTACAAAGCCTGATAGGATACAATCAATTAATCACAAATATAAATTTTATTAAACTTTATTATAATTTTTTTTTGTAAGAAGCACAAGTTTTATGATAAAAGTTTGAATATCACCTTGCTATTATGAAAAAATCTAATATAATTTAGATTGTATGTATTTTAAGATTAGTTGACTAACAAATATAAGGTATTTCATGAAAAAATACAAAATTAAGACGCATTCTGGCGCTAAAAAAAGATTTAAAATAACCGCTAACAGAAAGGTTGTTTGTGCTCAGGCTGGTAAAAGCCATTTTATGAGAAAACACAGTTCGGAACGTAATAGAAGATTAAGGGGTACTACTATAATGGCAGCACCTGATGCTTACAACATAAAGCGTTTTTTCTTGCCAAATTACTAAGTTGATCTTGTTTGAATTTAACAAGGTAAAAATATTGATTTTTATATATAGAGGTTACATAAAATGACTCGCGCCCAAACAAGTTTACCTTCCAAGAGAAGGCATAAAAAAATACTTAAATTAGCTAAAGGCTACCGTGGCCGTTCTAATAATTGTTTTAGAATAGCTGTAGAAAAAGTGGAAAAAGGTTTGCAATACGCATATAGAGACCGTAGAAATCGTAAGCGTGATTTTAGAGGACTATGGATTCAACGTATTAACGCTGCTGTAAGAGGTTATGGTTTAGTATATTCAAAATTCATGGATCTCATGAATAAAGCAAATATAAATATTAACCGTAAGTTATTATCAGAGCTTGCAGTTAACAACCCAGAGCAGTTTAAAGATATTGTCGATCAAGCGGTTAAAAATGCTGGGTTAATTTTAGAAACCAGTATTGATTCTTCATTAGCTGCATAAATTTCATAACATAATGATCAAAAAATTGTAAGTCTATTGTTAAAAAAAATAATTTAGATTTACAATTGCTTGGTTTTTTCAAGAATAAAATTTATTTCGCAACATTTTATTCTTAACGTAGTAATTTAGTTATAATTGAATATCTTTCAAAAAGAATAAAAGGTTTATATTCTTATCATAAAATTTTCTGCATCTAAATCTTAGATAGCTCTTATGGCAGAATCATTGCTATTACTTTTTATAATTTTATTTTTATAAAAACAAAAGATGCCGCTTCTAATTCAACCTAATTTACTATATAGCTTAAGTCAATTAATAAGTACAAAAAAGAGATGTAAAAGCTATGATAGGTGACAAGATTTATGGCAAAAGTATATCCTTTATAGGATTTTATTGTGATACAAAGCGGAGAAGGTTGGCTGCTGCTAAGCAAAAAATAGTTACTAACTTATCAATTTAAGATATATAGCAAATTTAAGTTTAGCTTGAATTAGTAATTTATCTTTGTAAGCTAAAATTCAGCAGGAATTAGCGTATTTGATTGGTTGATATTGGGTAGTTTTTTATAGTAATTTGAGTTCAATAAAAGAGGGCCTATTTATTTTGAATAACATAAAACTTATGTAATGTTGTTTAATTCAGAGGCTGTTAGTTCTTTTATTTATTTTAGGCCAAAAGACTTCTATGGATTTAAAGCATGTAAAATAATATCTAATAATTTATCCATTGGTTCTTGTTTTATTTGTTCCTTTACTTTGTGCTTGTTTGTACATAGGTTGTTCTGTCAACTTATTCTTGTTTTGTAGGTCTACAAATCCTTTAATAGATTTCTTAATTTTCTTAAGTCCCTTAAGTTCATTTAGCCTTTCTTGCGTACAATCTGTTTTATTTTGTGTATTTACTACATCTATTATCTCATCAGTCTTTTGCTTATTTTCTTGGGATTCTTTTGCTTTAAAAACTCCTGTTACAGCTTTCCATCCATTAACAATTTTTTTATCCCAACTATTACTAAATCCTATTCCAACTAGCATACCCGCCGATCCTAAACAAATAGCCGGCACTAAACCTAAAGCTGTAGCAAAAAAAGTAGCTAAAGATACACTCAAGGCTCCAATTAACAATCCCTTACTTTTTCTGTCTGGAGCAAACACATTTAGTATAGTTTTTAGCCCATTTTTTTTACCTAGTAAATTTCCTAGTGCTGAAAAAAAACCCATCATATATGATGCCGTTCTAGTATAAAGAATAGCTTGGTAGTAAGTTGTAGACGTCTCCCAATCAGCCTTAAAATTAGTCATATGATCAGTTTCTTCAGATACAATGTTGTTACCGCAATTCACTAAATTTGTAATATCTGGATTATTCGCAAGTGCTCCAACATGGGTTATTACTGAATTAATACCACCAGAAATACCACCCTGATCAAGACAATAACCTTGAGAGAATCCTTTTGCGGTTGCGTTAAGTAATGCCTTAGCTGCGTTCAAAAAAATTTCACCTGAGTTTCCTTGATTACGTAAATAAGTAACTTGGTCTTCAACACCAAGTCTTTTTAATATTGGAGCAAGAGTTGCCGCCACCTCTTCGTCTTTGGTTGAAGCCGCTACAGACGATATAGCACCGCCAGCAATAGAACTTGCAAGAAGAGCTAGAGGTGTAGTAAGAGCACTACTACCGTAACAAGCCAGTCCAACTCCACCGCTCAAATAACCAACTGCAGCTCCACCGCTCAAATAAAACAAAGATTTTGCAGGACCTGACATTACTTCGATTGATTGATTATATGCTGACTGAAGTTTTTCGGGTATAGCATGTATAGACTTTGAAATGTATTCTTTATAGTAGTCTTCAGTGATTGATTCAGATGAATCTTTATCATCTGAATTATCTGATGAATCTTTTTCAGCTGAATTATCTGATGATATAAACTTAGTGATTCCGTTTTGGTATAGTTCTGATAACACCTGACTTTTATCATATTTGCTAACATCTTTTTCGTCAGCATCACTATTATTTTCTTCTTGATCTTTTGCATCAACGAATATTTCCTCATCTTCACTAGTATCATGTTCTTCTTGATCTTTTGCATCAACGAATATTTCCTCATCTTCACTAGTATCATTTTCTTCTTGATCTTTTGCATCAAAGAAGTTTTCGTCAGCGTCATTATCATCAATTATTTTCATAATTATTATTTACATTCAAATTTAATTATCATTAATTCATC
The DNA here is from genome assembly GCA_947454145.1 of Rickettsiales bacterium. Taxonomy (GTDB): domain Bacteria; phylum Pseudomonadota; class Alphaproteobacteria; order Rickettsiales; family Rickettsiaceae; genus JAIOYM01. The sequence continues at coordinate 721 of CANGIW010000015.1, read as the reverse complement.
TATTAAAACATAGATTAATTTTTTTAATCAATTAACATATGGTATGTACAACATTATATTAACTATTAATTATAAGAATAACTTAATCAAGCACTAAAGTCAAAAAAATATACCCCTAAATGTTAACTTTTGATTTACTAAATGTAAATCATATAAAAATAAATATTACAGATGGGTATTTATTGGTTAATGAAAAAATATTAAGATGTATATTAGTTAAATATTTTTACTAAATACAGTATTTTCGTATAATCGATCAACAAATTATTACTATTGACTCAAATAAGTGATCTAAATTTTCAATATTGCTTAATACAAGGGGTGTTATATTGGCTTAAAATTTATCTATAGGGTCTAAATATGGTTAATAAGGGGGGGGGCATCCGATTGATTCTATCGGTTATTTAGTTTTTTCTGATTCATGTAACGCAGGAGAGTTATACATAACAACAATTTGATCGTGCTTTAGCTCTTTAGTTTTGTGTTATGGTGAAAAAATATAATACCTAATTCAGACTAAATTAGAATAGTTTGATAAATCGCAAGACTTAATATGAATATTATTAGATTGATATTTTAAATATGGTGGGCCTGAGAAGACTTGAACTTCCGACCTCACGCTTATCAAATTCAGACTAAATTAGAATAGTTTGATAAATCGCAAGACTTAATATGAATATTATTAGATTGATATTTTAAATATGGTGGGCCTGAGAAGACT
>CANGIW010000014.1 GCA_947454145.1 Rickettsiales bacterium | reverse complement strand
ATTACTAAAATTTTTACCATAAAACACCATATTAGAATAAATTCGGTTACTTGTAAAAAAGGAGCTGAATTTACGTCTGCAACAATATATTAATTGTAATATAAATATTATATCATTATATTATTTAAGGAAAATCAGAAAAATTTTTTATTGCTTATCGTTTACATACCAACCAAGATAACTTTCTATACAAATATTATTTAAGAAAAATCATGAATTTTGCAGAAAATTTTACCAAAATTTTAAAAAAACATACTGATATTGCTGAAAAAATGGCAAATGGAGTTATGGGAGAAGAATATATTGCCATAGCAAAAGAATACTCAGATTTGGCTCCTATAGTAGAAAAGATTAATATTTATAGAAACGCCTTGACGGAAATTAAATCTTTAGAAGAAATGTTAACTAAATCTGATATATTAGACAGCGATATCAAAGAAATGGCTGAACAAGAACTTTTTGAGCTTACTAAAGAATTACCTGAATTACTAAAATCTATTAAAATTGCTTTACTCCCAAAAGATATAGCAGACGAAAAAAATGCTATAATAGAAGTTCGTGCTGGCACTGGTGGTGAAGAGGCTGCTTTATTTGCCTCTAAATTATTTGAAATGTATCGACGTTATGCTGAAAATAAACGATGGAAATTTGAAATTCTAGCTATATCAGATACTGGTATAGGTGGTTATAAGGAAGCCTCAGCATTAATTAGCGGTAATAACGTTTTTGCGCGCTTAAAATTTGAAAGCGGAGCTCATAGAGTTCAACGAATACCAGACACGGAATCAAATGGTAGAATTCATACATCAGCTGCAACTGTTGCAGTTTTAGCTGAAGCTGAAGAAGTTGATGTTAATATTGATGACAAAGATCTTAGAATAGAAACTTACAGGGCTTCTGGAGCTGGGGGGCAACACGTCAATACAACTGATTCAGCAGTACGAATAGTGCATATTCCCAGTGGTATAGTGGTAACTGAGCAAGGAGAACGTTCGCAGCATAAAAATAAAGCCAAGGCTCTTAAGATCTTGCGAGCCAAAATCTTTGAATTAGAACGCGAACAAAAAGAAAGAGAGCGTTCTGCTAATCGAAAACAACAAGTTGGTTCAGGGGATAGATCTGAACGTATCAGAACATATAATTTTCCTCAAGGCAGGGTTAGTGATCATAGAATAAATTTAACCCTCTACAAAATTAACGAAATAGTATTTGAAGGCAAACTAGATGAATTAATAGATGCTTTAACTGCACACGATGAAGCTGAGAAATTAGCAAATGAAGATTAATCAGCAGATAATCTTTCCACCTGTTTTCTAGCTAAGTTACTATAATTGAAAGTAACTGTTATATATCATATAAAGTTTATATGATATAAAGTAGAAATAAAATGGCAGCATCCTATAGTCAGGATTTTAGAGAAAAAGCAATAGCATAGGTCAAAAAAGGCAACAGCTATAAAGAGGCAGCAGAAAAATTTGATACATCAGAAAACACAGTGGCAAATTGGTATATAAGATATAAAATCGAGGGTCATTACCTAGAAAGAATCCACCTTGAAAAAAAAAGGAAAAATTGACAGAAAAGATTTTGAGAAATATGTATTGTCAAAGCCAAAAATACAACACTATTTCAAATAGGTAAGCATTATGCCATAAGCATTAGGACGGCAAGTTACTATATGAAAAAATTTGGATTTAGTTATAAAAAAAACCTTTGGTTATGTGGAAACGAAGCAGGAGTTAATTGAAGCGTATAAAGAAAATATCAAGTTTTTTGCAAAAGAAAAATTGGTATATATCGATGAAAGCGGTATAGAAATCAACGCTATAAAAGAACGAGTCTGGAGTTTTAAAGGGAGCGTACTTCATGCTAAAAAAAGTGGAAAATATTATCAACGCTATAAAAGAACGAGTCTGGAGTTTTAAAGGGAGCGTACTTCATGCTAAAAAAAGTGGAAAATATTATCAACGCTATAAAAGAACGACAGAAATTCTTTAAACTCAACAAATATCTAATTTTTCTTTTATAATATCTCGGTGCAATAACTACATTCACCTAAATTACTATAAGTGTAGGAAGGAAGAGATTAATAATTCACACTCTTCCTCCTTACACCAGTTTTGCTTTAGAAATTACTCAAGAGATAAAAAATAGTGCTTAAAGAACTATTTTTCAACCAAACCTCTAAACATATTATCAGTTAAAGGTTCTAGCATATAACGCATCAAGGTTCTGGTTCCAGTAACTATTTGGATCTCGGCTTGCATTCCTGGTTGGAGTTTTAGATTTAATTTATCAGCTACCTTATGAAAATTATCCATATCTATTTCAATTCTTGCTATGTAAAAAGTATCTCCTCCAGCCATCATTGAATTAGGAAATTGTCTGGCAGCTCCTTGATCTTGGACTATATCAGGGGATAATGATGTCACAATACCCTTGAAGCTAGGAGTGGTTCGGGATTTAAATGCACTAAATTTAATTTTACTGGTTAAACCTACTTGTACAGAACTTATGTTCTTTTGCGGAATTCTTGCTTCTATAACAAGAGCATCTTTAATTGGAGTAATTTCTGCCACTAAACTTTGCTGAGGTAAAGATGATTGTTTAGTATGAATTGGCAATTGGTTAATTATTCCGTCAATTGGTGAAGTTATAACTGTTCTTTCAAGAAAGTCCTTATGTTGTAAAAATTGGCTATAATATTGAACTACTTCAGCACTAGTTCGTTTCTTTTCTTCAAGAGCTGTCGTTAATAATTGGCTTTTGTAACCATCAATTTTTAGCTTTTCTTGCGCTATAGCTTTATTACAATCAGCAATTTGAGTTTTGGTATTTAATTTTTCTAGTTTTGTGCTATCATAGTCTGCTTTTGCCTGTTGTAAATCAGTTTTTTTTACAAACCCTTGATTATATAAAGTTTCAAAAGATAATAGCTTTTCCTCTTTTATTGTTAATAAACTTTCTAGGGTTTTATTTTTTTCAATTAAAGTTTCAATTTGTTGATAAAGTTGAGTTATAGCCTTATTAAGTTGATTAACTTGACTATGAAAACTTTCTTTATGACTTGCAAAAATATGTTCTTGTGTAACTAGTAATTTAGCTACTTCTGCTAAATCTTTATCGGCAGTCAAAAATTCTGAAAAACTAATATTAGGTTCATTATTAATTTCAGCATTTAACCTGTCTTCTGTCGCAAGTGCAGACCTATATTGGTTAAGGATATTATGATATTGTGCCTTAGCCGAAGTATTATCTAATATAATTAATGCCTGACCCGCCTTTACCTCATCGCCTTGTTTCACTAATACATCTTTTATAATACCACCTTCCCTATGAGTAACTGCTTGTGCTTTCGTATGTGCAATTACTGTGCCTACCGCGTATGCAGCGCTGTCTAGTGGCGCTGTAACTGACCAAATCATTCCAAAAAATACAAAAATTATAAGAATGCTACAACCGAATATTATAGGTCCACGCGCAACTTCTAAAACTTCGTTATGATCAATTTTGTCGGATTTAATAATATATTTTATCGCATAATCTATATTATTAACACGGTTGCTTAAAAAATTTATAAACTTAGTAGAGAAGTTTATAACAAGCTGTTTAAAAGTTAGTTTCTCTTTGGGCTTATGCTCCAGCTCTTCCCCCTTAGCATTTGGTCTCTGCATTTGGGCCATAAATAGTTGTTGTAATTGTTGAAGAGCTAATTTTTTTTGCTCTTCTTCACTATTTTGTGAAGTTTTGTCTACTGATTTATTTGTCATCTTAATATAACTATATTTTATATTTTTATTTTCCTGATTGGGTATTTGTTTTTAATTAAAATGTATACTTCCGTTATCAAGTAACTGAATGCTAGCATTAATCTCACTCAAAGTACCCAACTTAGCTACCGAACCATTTTGGATGACAAGCACTTTATCCACAACAGAAAGAACTGAAGGTCTGTGAGAAATAACTATAACCGATATACCTAACTCTTTTGCTTGTTTTAAAGCATGAGCCAAAGCTTTTTCTCCAGCTTCATCTAAATTAGCATTCGGTTCATCTAATACAACTAATTTAGGGTTTTTGTAAAAAGCCCTTGCAAGACCCAAGCGTTGTTTTTGACCGCCGGATAAATTGGAGCCACCAACCCCTATATCTGTATCGTATCCCTTAGGCATTTTTAAAATCATATCGTGGGCTCCAGCCATAATAGCTGCAGCTACAACAGCTTCAGATTCTATCTCTGGTGCCATTCTTGCTATGTTCTCTTTGATAGTTCCGCTAAATAATTCTATACCTTGGGGTAAATAGCCTACATGCGTCCCAAAATTCTCTCTATTCCATTCATAAACCTCGCCCCCATCTAAACGTATCACTCCGCCGCTAACTTTCCAAACCCCAGTAATTAATTTCGCTAAAGTAGATTTACCCGCAGCGCTTGGACCTATAACAGCCATAATTTCACCAGGGTGTATTTCAAAAGTAATATCTTTTAAGATATATTTAGGATTGAGAAACGCAGATATATCACCAGGAGCTGTAGGAGCTACATAAGAAGCTTGGTTAGCAGTAAGATGCCCCACTATATTTGGTAAAGCCATGCTTTGTTCTCTTACTATTCTTTTTTTTAAGACCTCATTAATTCTTTTATAAGATTTTGATGCGTTGTTTATCATCTTCCAAATCTCAATAAAATTATCAAACGGGGCTAAAGCTTTACCAACAAGTATCGAGCTAGCTATCATTCCCCCTGTAGACATCGCAGAGGAATTAGTATCAACTATGATGTAAGCAGAAATACCAGTAACACCCATTTGTATCAGATTTCTAATGAATCGAGAAATATTTGAGATAATACCATTCCTATAGCTTGCAACGGATTGTTTAGCCAAAGCCATTTTATTAAAATATCTCCACTGACCGGAAACATTATTCATCATACCCATAGCTTCAATAACTTCAGCATTACGACTCGAAATATCGGCATTATTCATACCCTTAATCGAATACTCCGTAGCTTCACTTAATACTTTATTTGTAGCTATAGCATTAAGTAATGCTAGGGTAATAATTATTACCCCACCAATAATTGTTAAATATCCTATATAAGGATGTATCATGAAGATAGCCGCTATGTAGGCTATAGTCCAAGGCATATCAAATAAAGTATTTATCCCGGTACTAGTTAAAAATCCCTTTACGGTTTGAAAATCTCTTAAAAGTTGGCTTGAGCTTATATTATAGCGAGCTGCAGCTAAAGAAATAGAGCTAGAAAATAAAATAGGGGATACGTTATTATCCAACCATTCACCTACCTTGATTAGGGTAAAAGACCTTGCAACTTGTAAAAGTCCATACACGAAATATATAAAAGCTATTATTAAAGATAGCATAAATAATGTTGACATATTACCACTCCCAAGAACTCTATCAAGCACTTGTAAAGAATATAAAGGAGTAAGTAACATAAGCATATTAACACCTAAAGCAAACCAAAATGTAATCCAAAATGCAATTCTGCATTTTTCTATAGCAGCCTCCATAGGGTTTAGGTCTTTTATTTCCGACGTATTAGTTATTAATGTTTGCTTCATTGTGCTAATTTTATTTATTCTATTAATTTTTGTTTAACATCAATTTAAATACATGTTATTTTTTATGTAAATTTTTTATTTAAACAATAACATCTTATGACTTTATATTATATACATTCATATTGAAATTTTCAAACCATTTATAAAAAATAGTATTGAATGCTAACAAGTTATTGTTTTTTCTTACATGATATGATTTAATTTCGCGCTAAAAATAATAGCAGAAGATTAATTCAAATAATTACAGATTTATATCTGAAAGCTTTTAGATGTAGTATAAATATAATTTAAAATATATTTTTTAAGTGGGCTACATGCTCAACTCTTATTAAGTTAGAACTGGTTTCGCTCTCATAGTTACAGATGATACTATTAAAACCTAATTTTTTTGCTTCGCTAATTCTTCCTGTGGGCATAGAAACTTTTCTTACTTCACCGGATAATCCAACTTCACCAAAAAAAACAGTATCCTGACTAATAACTTGATTTTTTGCAGCAGAAATTAACGCTGCGGCCACAGCCAAATCAGCGGCGGGCTCATTAATTTTAAAGCCGCCAACTATTGACAGATATACATCACAAGAGCTTAAATTCAAGTGATAACGTACCGATAAAACTGCAAGTAACATAGCTAGTCTATTTTGATCCCAACCCACTACAACCCTTCTAGGCATTGGTATGGTGGTTGGGCTAATAAGCGCCTGTATTTCAACCAAAAGAGGCCTAGAGCCTTGAATTGCAGCAAAAATACTTGAACCACTTATCTCTTTGCTTCTGTTAGTTAAAAATAATTCTGATGGATTGCTAACTTCAGCTAATCCTAAATTAGTCATTTCAAACACCCCTATTTCATTAACAGCACCAAATCTGTTTTTTATTGAACGTAATATTCTAAAGTGATAATTTTCATCTCCTTCGAAATAAAGCACTGTATCAACCATATGTTCAAGAACTTTGGGGCCAGCTAAGTTTCCGTCTTTTGTTACATGACCTACAAGAAAAAGACACACATCATTTTGTTTGCAATAATTGATCAATTGATGTGCAGCTGTACGTATTTGAGAAACTGTTCCTGGTGCAGAGGAAATTTCATTCGCGTATAGAGTTTGAATAGAGTCAATAATTATAATATTAAACTCCCTATGAACTTCTAAAGTGGCAATAATATTATTTACATTGGTAGCAGCTAGAATTTTTGCATTATTATTACCAAGTCCAAGCCTGTGGGCGCGCATCTTTACTTGTGAAGTAGATTCTTCACCGGTTATGTATAAACATTTTACATTTAATACAGACAATTGCGCGGCGAGTTGTAATAATAACGTAGATTTACCTATACCAGGATCTCCACCAAGCAATATAGCAGAACCAGCAACAATCCCGCCACCTAGCACTCTATTTAATTCCCCTATGGGTGTTGCTATTCTATTTTCTGGCTTATGATCAAAATCATTGAAACTTTCTATGTCCAAGGAATTACCCAGAGATGCTTCTACTAAGTTATTTGTAACTTCAACATTTTCTTCTTCTACAGTACCCCAACTTTTACAATCAAAGCATTGACCTGTCCATTTTGAGGATGTAGATCCACAATTATTGCACACATAGTGTTTTTTAGTTTTTTTCATATCTAAGCATTGTAATTTTACTAGACCCATAAATTCTGAATTCTAGTGGCGTATAATGTTCTAGCTCTGGTACATCTTCAGTTCTTTCAGTTTCCACTAGAACAGTAGCTCCCGACTGAAGCCAATTTTTTATTACTAATATTTTCAAAGTTTTTTCAACAAGACCTTCTTTATAAGGCGGATCTATGAATACTACATCAAATTGGTGTCTGGGTTTTGACAGTCTTGTTGCATCTGTATTTATAAACTCTATATTCGGTATAGTATATTTTCGAACAAATTCCCGAGCATAATCTAAAGCATTTCTATCTATATCTACAGCTAAAGCATAAAAAGCCCCTCTTGAAAGAGATTCAAAGGCATAGCTTGCGCTACCACAAAATAAGTCTAATATTTTAGCGTTTTCTAATAAAGAACGAGAATTCAGCCAACTAAACACAGCCTCTTTCACTTTACCCATAGAAGGACGATATATGGAGCTTTTTGGAACATTAAGAACATAACCTTTATATAAACCCGAAATAATGCGCATATTTTATAATATTTTTTGTCGTAAGTATAACAACCATTGACTTGATTTTGCAATTGCTTTTTGAGTATTTACAAAATCAATGAAAGGCTGAGTCTAATTATTCATTTGTAGTAAAATTATCGCAAAAATGCATGAAATTAATTTTATTCGTAGTATTTTTATATTTAATTCTTGCAATTCTGTGTATATTTATTTAAGATATGATGTTAATAAATATTAAGTAAAATGTAAGAATGTAAAGGGTTGAATTATGCCAAATATTGTTAAGAATTTTTTGAACGGGTTTAAAAAAAAAGATACAACCCTTTTAATTGAAAAAGACACAACCAAAGACTCTACAATAAAAGAAGAGAAAAGTGATAAAGCTTTAACGCCAATAGATCTTTCAAAAATATTTAAGCAACTTCTTACAGAAATAAACTGGGGAAATATACCAAAAATAACAAAAATCTTGAATGATTATCCCCAAGTATTAAATACTACAGATCAAAATGGTAGGACTCCATTAATCTACGCAATTACAAAAGAAAAAATTAAAATTATACAGTTGTTGCTGGATAAAAATTGTGACACGGAGGTGCGCGACAATTCTGGAATGACAGCTTTATTACTTTCAGCCTCATTAGCAAATTTAAAAATTTGTGCAATTTTATTGAATAAAGGCGCTGATATTAAAGCAAAAGATAATGCTGGGTTGAATGTTTTACTTCATGCTATAAATAGCTATAAAGCATATATGGAATGGGATGCAAATGAAGCTTTTGATTATGATAACAAATATTTTGAATTATTAAGAACGTTTTTAGAAAAAGATAGAAGTTTAATTCTAGAAAAAGATAGCCAGGGCAATAACCCAATAATTTTTGCAACAAAACTAAAAAATAATTTTAGCAAAAAGCTATTGGAGTTTTTAGAGAAATATTATCCTGATCCAGTATCGGGGGTTATTCAGTATCTGACTGACAATGGTAGTAATGATTTCAAAAGCCTTCAATATATACCAGAAATTTCTGCAATAGCTTTATATTCCATACAAAATCAAAAAAAATATTTTGTTATTAAAATTTCACCCAAACTTAATGATTACAAAATTGATCTAGATTTAAATAGTGCCGTGGTAAGTGTTGCTAGTCCAGTGCATAACCCTAATAACTTTGGGCAAACATCAGTAACAATAGCTTTAGGACAAGGAAATCATGATCTTGTAAAATTTTTATTGCAGTTTCTTAACCAATATAATGTTAATTACGAAGTAGAGCTTGTTGACTCTGAAGATCCTCAAAATTATCATTTGTTAGCTTATAACTCGACAATTAATTTTTCATTAAATAACGATGCTTTAGGGTTGATTGAAAATTTAAAAATGATTGATGGTCAAAACATCAATGAACAAAGTAGGCAACAAGCTTTTATTTTAGCAGCAGAGTCTAATGTAATAGACATAGTGAGATACTTTATAAGTAATAAGATTAATATAGATTCTTTAGACTCTAATAAAAATACAGCTTTGATAAAGGCTTCAGCTAATGGCTATTATAAAGTTGTAGAGCTATTGATAAAAGAAGGTGCGAACAAAGATTTAATGGATAAAGACGGAGTTACAGCTTTAATGAAGGCCTCGGCTAATGGTCATGATAAAGTTGTAGAGCTCTTGATAAAAAAAGAAGCAAAAAAAGATTTAACCGATAAAAAAGGTTTTACCGCTTTAATTTGGGCTGCAGAACAGGGAAATGTTTCTTCTGTAGAAGTTTTAATAAAAAATTATGTTAACAAAAATATAAAAGACGAAGAAGGCTTTACAGCTTTAATGTGGGCCGTAAAAAATGGACATAGTGCTGTTGTCAAATATTTAGCTTCAGTAAAAGAATTAGATCCAAATATCCAAGATAACTATGAGGATACAGCTTTAATATTAGCTATTGATAATAATAAAGTTGATATTGTAGTACATTTGTTGAAGATTAAAACTCTTGATTTAAACATCAAGAACGAGAATCATGACACAGCTTTGCTTTTAGCTATAAGAAACAAAAGAGCAACTATTGTAGCGCATTTGGTAAAAAAAGAAAATATTGATCCAAATATTCAAGACAAAATGGGTAATTCACCTTTAATGTTAGCAATTAAGACTAATCAAGTTAAAATAGTTGAATATTTACTTTCAGCATCAGACATTAAGATAAATCAAATATCAAATAATTTTACCCCATTGCATTTTTCTACCTACAAGGGTTATGCAAATATAGTAAAACTACTTCTAGGTAATACAAAAATTGAAGCAAACAAAATTATCGGCAAATACGGATTAACCCCATTGCATATTGCTGCATATAAGGATAATTCTGAATTAGTAGAATTATTTGTAAATAATAAAAAAATTAAACAAAACGAAAAAACCGGAGTATATGGTTTAACAGCTTTACATATTGCTGCAAATAACAATCTTTTAAACATTCTAAAAATACTTATTAAAAGTCCAGAAATAGATATAAATGCACAATCTTATAAAACTAAATTAACATCTTTACATATCTCTGTAGCTAAAGGATACACAGATATAGTAAAGGCAATTGTTGAACACAAAGATACCAATTTACTACTAAAGGATCAATTTAGTAATAATGCCCTTATGATCTCAGTAGCAAAATGCAATAAAAATATAGTAGGAATATTGATGGGTAGCGGGGCGTATAATAAAACTATTAATGGATTTAATTCCCAAAGTTTGACAGTTTATGGACTTTCGATATTAAAAAAATGTGCTGTTACGGATCCAAAATTCAATCAAGATTTTGTTAAAAAAGAAGTAGGTGCAGATGGTACATTAATTATTGCAAAAGAACTATTAAAAAAATTATATGACTGTACCACTAGTTCAGTTGATAAATTTTGTAATAAATTGGCAAAAGAAACAAGTATATCCATAAATATGCTAATGGGTTTAATTAGTACATACAATCCTAATGGAATTAATGATGAAGAACTTAATAAATATAAAGTTGTACAAAAAATTGAATTTGACGATATAAGTATTGCTTTTGAAGAAACAATGTCAATTGCGGGGGAGGATACTATGTAAAAAAATTGCTAATTAGGCCTTAATCTACAGCTGCTGCTCTTTTTAATCTATCATTAATTGCTACACCTATTCCATAATTTGGTATAGGTGTAACCGCTATACAAGAAATATTAGGATTGTTGTGAGCCTCTAAATCCATAACTCTGAGATATTTATATAAATTTGCACAAGCTTCAATAAGATCGGAATCTGGGCTCAAATTTAGGTTATGTATGTTCTCAGGTATATTGTTTACTGCGCCGAATGATAAAACTAGTTCATTAGAAAAGTTAAATTTAGTAACGTTTAATCTCACTCTTGTTTTTGGAGAATAATGCTTCATCATCATTCCTGGAGCTTCAATGTGTGCTTTGGTGTTTGGTACAAAAAATTTTTCACCCAATTCTTTTTCTAGCAATTCTTGCGTTATAAATCCGTGTCGTAAAATTCTGCATTTGTCGTCATATAAAGATATGATAGTTGATTCAATTCCGTAGGTCACTTTTCCTTTTAGTACAGGTATTTTACCTAAAAAATCTTTATCTACTTCATCAGCAGAAGTAGCGGATATATAGCCTGATATATTTGCACTAGGCGCTGCTATAGCTGTTCCACTTTTTGAGATTAATTCTAATGCTGTGTCATTTTGTGGCATACGCAAAGCAACAGTATCAAGACCAGCTAAAACAGCTTGCGCCAGATTATTAGATTTTACTTTAGTTACTATAGTTAAAGGACCCGGCCAAAATTTTGTTAAATATTTAGCTTTTTCATTAAATTCTCCAATAATAAAGGCTTGTTCTACTGAGTTAATATGTACTATTAAAGGGTTATTTGATGGACGTGTTTTTGCTTGATAAATTTTCAAACAAGCATCCTGATTTAAAGCACAGCCTCCTAAGCCATATACAGTTTCAGTTGGGAATGCTACTATTTCTCCTGAACGCAGTATTTGTGCAGCCAATTCAATGTCATCTATAATCATAAGATATCTTTATATAAGTTATTCATCTATTCTTCAAATGCAGATTCTATTATAGCTTCGTCATTATTACTAATCATTGTGTATCTTTTTAAATTTATATTATGCTGTTTTTTTGTAACTATGCCCATCTTTTTTAACTTTTGTGTTTTACCTAAAAAAGTACGATTAAATGATGCTGCGAATTTATCATAGGCACTTGCTACGCTTTGTATTGTCACTCCTAAGCGGGATGAGTGTTCAAACACTATTTCTACCGATTCAATTAATTTTTGAATTTCAAGTAAGATTTCTTGATAATTTATAGTCTTCTTTTTTTCTGCAATTTGCTTTTTAGCAAGCAACAGTAAATTCATCAATCCAGAAGGTCCTACCGGAAAGATATTTAATTGCCAAGCTTTGTTTAAAAAATCTCCGTCTAGTTCCATTAATTTTTCTACAAAACTTTCACTCGGCAAAAACATTATTGTAGTGATATTGGTTTTTTGTTCAACAGAAAATTGTTCTGAAGATATTATAGCTTGTCTGTAGTCTTTGCTAGCAAGAGATTTTAGATGGGTTGATAAGGATTTTACAAAGCTGTCATGAATTTGCGTGTTATTTTCGTTATTTTCTTGCAATTTCATTTCCATGAAAAATTTAGATGATTTAGCATCAATAATTAATATATGGTCTGGCAGGGTAAAAATTACATCAGGCCTGAATTTAGAATTATCAATGCCTGATAAGGTATTTTGCACAAAAAAATCAGTATTTTGTCTTAGACCAGAAGAATTTAATATATTAACAAGAGTTATTTCTGCTAACTGCCCAGTAGAAGTAGGGGAAAGTAGAGCTTTTCTAATAACTTCATTAGTAGTTTTAGATTGTTCCATGTCTTTATTTAATAATGTGATAGAAGTAGTAATTCTATCAAAATCTTCTTTCACTTTACTAACGATCGTGGTTATAGATTGTTCTGTTAATGTTAAATTAGATTTTGTTTCTTGTTTATGCATTTCTAAAAGCTGTTGGGTAAGACTTTTGGAGCTATCCTGAAAATTTTGTTGAGATAAAGCTAATGATTCACTTTTTATTTTATCTAAATTCCCTAGCTCCACTTTTAACATTTCTAATTGTGTTGAAAGTTTTTCTATTTGTATTAAATTATTCATGTTATCTTTACTTAATAAGGTATTTTCATTTTCCAAATTAGAGTTGTGTTCTTTTAATAATGAAAGTAAAATTTTACTACCAGATAACTTTATATACAAATAAAGAGATAGTAAAAACAATAGAATGATTACAATAATAAAATAGCTATATAACATTTTAGTACAAAGTAATATATAAAATTCAAATAATGATTAGATCTTTGACGTCCTTAAAAATAGAAAATCTTGTAAAAAGGTACAATAAATCTAAATTAGCGCTTAGTGGTATCAATTTAGAAGTTCCAGTTGGTAGTTTTTTTGCATTATTAGGGCCCAATGGTGCTGGTAAATCTACTATGATTAACATCATAGCAGGAATTACAAAAAAAGACTCGGGTAAAATTGATATTATGGGGTATGATTTTGATACCGATAATACTATGGCAAAAAGACATATAGGAATTGTGCCACAAGAAATAATGTTAGATTCTTTTTTTACTGTATATGAAGCTTTAGAAATTTTTGCCGGCTATTATGGTATAAGACCAAATCAAAGGCGTACAAATGAGTTAATAGATGCATTGGGTCTAGGGGATAAAAAAAATACTCTAACTAGGCATTTATCTGGGGGTATGAAGAGAAGATTGTTGGTAGCAAAAGCTATGGTACATTCACCCAAAGTTCTTATATTAGACGAGCCTAGTGCTGGTGTAGACATAGTTCTTAGAGAACAAATATGGGAATATCTTTTGAAACTTAATAAAGAAGGTAGCACAATTATACTTACTACGCATTATTTGGAAGAGGCAGAAAAATTGTGTGATTACATAAGTTTTATAAATAACGGTGTCATAATACATACTGATAAAAAAACCAATTTATTGTCTACTTTTGGATATAAGAAAATTACCATTGATACGACAACAAAAGTTGTGCATAAACTAGAAGATTTTAATATACCTAATGCAAAATTCATTGATAATCAAATGGAATTTATTAGCCACCCTAAAACAATGCATACAGGAGAAATTATTTCAAAAGTGATAAAATTAGGATATGAAATAAACAATATAACTATAGTAGAACCAGAGTTGGAAGATATCTTTAAAAAGATAATAAATCAGGATAATAAAGGAACACATGAATTATAGACATATATACCACGCAGGTAATTGGGCTGATGTAGCAAAACATCTTGTTTTGATTACACTTCTTGAAAACCTACAAACCAAGGAGTCTCCTTTTGCTGTAATTGATAATTTTGCGGGTACAGCGCTTTATGATTTAATGGATGAAAAAGCACAAAAAACCGAGGAAGCTGCTGCTGGAATTAGATTATTTGTTGATGCAGAAAAAGAAACCACTAACGTGGTTTATCAAAAATATTTGAGTATAGTAAAAAGTTATAATCAACCAGATAAACTTCAATTTTATCCAGGTTCTCCCATGATTATACAAAAATACATCAGAAGGCAAGATAGGGCTATATTTTATGAATTACATCATGAAGATTATGCGCTTCTATTTACTAGAATGAGATTTTACAACAATATTTACTTAAAAAATAACGATGGCTATCACGCATTTCGTGAATTACTACCACTTCAAGAGCAAAGAGGTTTGATTTTAATAGATCCTTGTTTTGAAGAAAAAAATGAATATGAATTAATTATAAATGGATTAAAAATATTAAAACAAAGAGCTAGAAGCATGAGAGTTTTAATATGGTATCCAATCAAAAATAAAAAAATAATTCATGAGTTTTATAGCGATATAAAAGCTTTAGAATTTTCTGAAATTATAACTTTAGAATTAGAAAAAGAAAAAGTAGAGGGTGAAGTTGGTGGTTTGAATAAATTTGGTTTGATGATAATCAACCCTCCACTGATAAGAAAAAAGCTTAAAGATATTATAGACCCGTTACAAACAATTTATAAATTGAAATATAATATATTCAATCTGCTGTAGTTTTATTAGAAACCGGGTGATATTTGTGCAAGGTTTCTTTCAGCTGAGTTTTATTTACATGCAAGTATATCTGAGTTGTAGCGATATCAGAGTGTCCTAGAAGCTCCTGTATAGTTCTTAAATCAGCTCCACCTCCTAGCATATGACTTGCAAAGCTATGCCGTAAAACATGCGGAGAGATATCTTCTGGGTTAAGGTTTGCAAGTAAGGCTATCTTTTTTAACTGTATAGCAAAATTTTGTCTTGTCATATGACCTTCGATGCTTGAACTAGGGAAGAGAAAATCGGTTTTTTTGAGACTTCCAAGAGGAATGAAGCTTTCTCTAATTGGTAGATATCTTCTAAGTATATTAATAGCGCCTTGATTCATAATTAAAACACGCTCTTTACCACCTTTACCAATTACTGTTATAACATTACTATTACAGGTATTAGTATTTTTATTTATTGAAAAATTAGCTAGCTTTAACTTTACTAATTCAGATACTCTCATACCTGTTGCATATAAAAGATGTAGCATGGTTTTTAGCCTCAATTCTTCGGCATTATCAGCTTGCTTCATTTTCAATAACAATTTTATTTGATCTATGGAAAGTATTTTTGGTAATTTACTTGTGAAGTTTGGAATTTCTATAGCGGCAGCTGGATTATTGGTGATGATATTTTCTCCTATAAGAAAATTATAGAAATTTTTTAATGCTGATATTTTTCTTGCCACAGATCGTGCAGAAATTTTATTTATTTCAAATAAAAATCTAACATAAGTTTGGATTGTTTGGGTTTGCGCTTCTTCTTCCAGTATAGTTTGAGTTTTTAGATACTTGCTATAATTTAGCAGGTCTTTTTTATATGCAGCAATAGAATTTTTAGCTAAACCCTTTTCAACAATAAGATTTTCGATGAAGGGCTCTAAATATTTCATATATGAAAGTTTGTTATTCACGAGGCCAGGGACGGAATCGAACCGTCGATAGAGGATTTGCAGTCCACGGCATTACCATTTTGCTACCCAGCCAAATAAAAAGTCTTTATTTAGTTCACCTTTGAAGGAATCTGTAGTATATTGTATCTGATGACTTAGTTATCTTACAATAATTTTTGTTTTTTCGCAAATTGAATTATTTAAAAAGAACGTCTAATAAAAATTCTTATAAAATATTTGACTTATTTGTGTAAATCGTTATATCATCTTAGATATTATAAAAAAATAAAGTGTTTTAGATTTAAATATAATTTAATTAGATAATTTTTATGTCAAGAGTATGTGAATTGACCGGGAAGACTGTTAATTTTGGGCATAATGTTTCCCACTCCCAAAGAAAAACTAACAGAAAATTCTGCCCCAACTTACAAAAAAAGAAGCTTTATAGCAATATTTTAAATTTTGGTATTAGCTTTAGATTAGCTGCCGCTACAATTAAGACTATTGATAAATACGGTGGATTAGATAATTTCTTGCAAAATGCAGATAGCTCTAATTTTTCTAATAAAGCCAAACATTTAAAGAAGAAATTAGCTGAAAAATTATTTGCTCACGTTGCAGACGTTATTCAGTCTAATGCCTAAGTCTATAAGTAAATAATTACAATAGCCTACTTATGTAGTTCGTATTACACGATAACATTATTATATAACATTTTTAGTATATGCCAAAGAAAGATATTCATCCAAATTATCACACTCTTCACATACTTATTGGTGATGAGCGTTTTGAAACAAAGTCTACTTATTCAAAAAAAGAGTTTAGAGTAGAAAAAGACTTCAGAAATCATCCAGCTTGGACTGGTAAACATAATAGCTCGGCTCAATTATCCAATAAAAATGTTGAAAAATTCAACAAAAACTTTGGAATTGACTTCGGTTCTTTAAGTAAATAACTTCAATAAAAATGTTAGTCCGTCTTAAAAAGTATTTTTCTTTTTAAGGCAGCGTCTTAAAACTTTGAAAGTTATTTTTTAATTCAAAATAGCTTTTAATACTAATTAAATAGATTTTTTTAATAAAATTATACCTAGTGTATATAAGTATTAGATTAATTTTTCAGATCTTTTTAAAAAATAAAAACAAGTGATATTAGGAATTGACCCTGGAGTGCATAACCTTGGTTGGGGTATTATAAAAAAGCATGATAATAAAAATCAACCACAATATATTACAAGTGGAACGATTTGTAATAAACCCAATTTACACATCACTGAAAAACTCGCTAATCTTTTTATCAATCTAGAAAATATTGTATCAGAACATAAAATTTCAATAATTGCTACTGAGACTGCTTTTCTTGATAAAGATCTACGTTCTTTGTTAAGTTTAAGCTATGCTAGAGCTATTGTTATGGCTATTAGCGGAAAATATAAGATTCCTTTTTTTGATATTAGCGCTGTGCATATTAAAAAAAATGTTACAGGTTCAGGGAGAGCAGGTAAAGACCAAATTAAATGCATGATTTCAAAATTATTGAATATCCCACAACCCAAAACTGAACATGAAGCTGATGCTTTAGCTGTAGCATATTGTCATTTTGTAGATAATTCTTTGAATTTACAAAATATCATTAAATAAAGAAGGTAACATGAGCAACTCTCTTTCCGGATTAATTTTAGCAGCTAAACTTAAAGAACCTTTTGGTATAAAAGGAATGGCTCGCGTAATTTCCTATCTTACAAATCCTTCCGATATATTTAATTATGCGCTTTATGATGAAAATTTAAATAGTTATAAACTACAAATAGTTAAAGAAGAACAAAATAATAGCTTTATAGTTATCATAAATGATATTGTTGATAGAACTTTGATCGAAAATTTAAATAAACTAAATTTATACGTTAAATTTGAAGATTTACCTAGTCTTGAAGAGGATGAATATTATATAAAAGACCTGGAGAACTTAATTGTAGTTGATGCAGCATTAGAAAAATTGGGTAGAATTACAGCTTGGTATAATTTCGGTGCGGGCGATATTTTTGAGATAACTTTTAATGATGAATCTGTAGAGCTTTTTCCCTTCACAAAATTATATTTCCCTAAAATTACAAAAGAATATGTAGTTTTTATAAAACCAAAGGATTAAAAGAATTTGTCAATAGGGGGGATGATTCAAGTTTGGCGTGCACCAACATCACTGGCAATAGTTGCAATACACAATTCATTTGGGGTATAGTGGTTTTATAACTTTTTAGGAAGATTATTAAGTTTATCTTGAGTTTCTGCGATCATATTTTCAGTAAAATTATCAAAAGCGGTGAATTTTGGAATAAATTTATGGAACATAGCATTCAGTCTTTCAATTCGGCCATTTTGCCATGCTTGAATGATTGCACAAATAGGCTTTAACACCAAGTGCTGTAAGCAAGACAACGCCAGAAAATTATGTTTCATTCTGAGACTGTTGCTAGATGAGCAAGAAACGAAGATCATCATGCTAATAAACCAAACGAAGATACTACTATAGTTGGGTGATGATTCTTTGGTTCCCAAACCTGAATGAACACTTATTTAGGGTAGAATAATTAAGCCTTTAATTTGCTAAGCATAACTAAAAAAAACTTATGTTTGAGGGTGCTTCGTCTTGAATAGAAAGACTTTGAAGTTTAAATGATAACCTTAGCATATATAAAAAACTAAGGTTATTAGACTTGCTTTATTTTAAAAATGTATAGCCCTATCGTAAGCACTTAAAACAGATTCTTGTAGACTCTCCGACAATGTTGGATGAGCAAAAATAGTTGCAATAAACTCAGCTTCTGTGAGTTCTGCAGATTTTGCCAAAACAAAATTAGAAATCAGCTCTGTAACATTTGGCCCAGTCATGTGAGCACCAAGCAATTCTCCTGTTTTTTTATCAAATATTGTCTTAATTAAACCAAAATTATCTCCGATAGCTACAGCTTTACCACTTGCAACAAAAGGAAAACGCCCTACTCTAATATCAAGCCCTAAATCTAAAGCAGCTTTTTCAGTAAGTCCAACACTTGCTATTTGAGGATTAGAATAAATACATCCGGGTATGTCTGTTTTTTTCAAAGAATGCGTTGATAAGCCAGCTATATTTTCTGCAGCTATTATACCTTCATGACTAGCTTTATGGGCAAGCCATGGTGCATTTGTAACATCTCCTATAGCATATATTCTATCGTCATCTGTTTTGCAGTAAAAATTAGTTAGTATAGAGTTTTTTTCTATTTTTACTTTTGTATTTTCAAGCCCTATATCTTCTATATTACCAATTACACCAACAGACATTAATAAATTATCTGCTTTGATTTTTTCTATTTCACCGCCAAGAGTAAATTCTACACATACTCCATCAGTATTTTTTGTAGCAGTTTTAACTTCTGCATTTGTAATGATTTTTATACCCTGCTTCTCTAAATTTTTTGTAGCAAGCTTCACTATCTCTTCATCTTCTTGCATTAATATGCGTGATTGATATTCTAACAATGTAACTTCACAACCCATCATTCTGTAAAATGATGCAAATTCTACCCCTATTACACCACCACCTACTACGATCAAGGATTTAGGCATTTTTTCTGCAGTCATAGCTTCTCGGTAAGACCATATAATTTTACCATCTACTTCAAAATCTTTCATAGTTTTTGCTCTAGCACCTGTAGCTACTATAATTTTATCAGCCTCTATAACTTTGTTTGTTTCTTCTATTATTACATCATAATTTGGTGCTATTTTAGCTATACCCATGAATACTGCTATATTATTTTTTTTCATTAAGCTAGCTACACCTGAATTCAAGGTTTTTGATACCTTACGTGATTTTTCTATTATGGCTTTAAAATCAAAAGAAATATTTTCAACTTTTATACCATAATCTGCGGCATGTTTAATAGTGTTATACACTTCTGCTGTGTGTAGTAAAGCTTTAGTGGGTATACAGCCCCAATTTAGACAAATTCCACCCAAATTTTCTTTTTCAATTATACAAGTTTTTTTACCAAGTTGTGCCAGCCTAATTGCTGCAACATATCCACCGGGGCCACTACCAATAACCGCAACGTCAAATTTTTCTTTATTCATAAAGTGCATTATTAATATTTTTAGTTCAATTTTGTTACTACAATAGATTTTACTGTAAAATTTTCTAAGTCGCTAGCATAGCTTTTGATATATCTTGTTATTTTTGATACAATATTTAGATATGAATAGTTATAGTAACAAATTCTTTGTATTTATCAAAATGGCAAAAAATCATCCATATCACATATTGCCCTTAAGTCCATGGCCAATTGTAACGTCTTTAAGCCTATTGCTGTTAGTGCTTACAGGTTTTTATTGGATGCATCAAAAACATCATGCTAATTTACTTTTTCCTTTTGCTTGCATGTTTTTTTCTTACAGTCTATATAAATGGTGGAAAAGCGTTATACATGAAGGCTTAGTTGAAAAACATCACAATAATATTGTACAGCAAGGTTTGCGTATAGGAATGGGTTTATTTATTTTTTCAGAAATAATGTTTTTTGCTGCAGTATTTGCATCATTTTTTTACTTCAGCTTTAATCCAGCCGATTTATTGCAGGATAATTGGTCTGTTGGCGAAGGATTTTGGCCACCAAAAAATCTAGAATTACCAGATGCATGGAATTTACCGTTAATGAATACACTGATTTTATTACTTTCAGGCACTACAGTAACATGGTCTCATCAAGCTTTGCTTGAAAACAAACAAAAAGATGCTGCTCAAGCCTTGCTTTATACCGTGATATTAGGTTTAAGTTTTACAGTATGTCAAGCAATCGAATATCACCATATAATTTTTAAGCTTGCTGATGGCGCCTATCCGTCAAATTTTTATTTAGCTACCGGTTTTCATGGAGCTCATGTAATTATGGGTACAATATTTTTACTTATATGTTATTTCAGAACAATTAATGGTCATTTTGCTACACCAAATTCGTATTTAGGTTTTGAATTTGCCGCCTGGTATTGGCATTTTATAGATGTTGTATGGTTATTTTTATTTGCCTTTATGTACGTATTAGTTTGAATATATTAAGATGATTATTTACAATTGTATGTAAATATCATATAACTATGATTAGTTAAGGTCTAATATAATATTTATTTTTAAAATGCAAAATATTAAAATTGTACGAATTATTTTACTTATTTCCAGTCTTTTGGTACTTATTTTTTCAAGTTATTTTATTTATAACTCAAAAAATTCGACTCAATCTAACGTTATAGCTCATTCTGTGATACATCCAGACAAAGAAAATGCTGATAATGCAATAGAAGTAGCTAATCAGATCATTACAGATGAACATATCATTTCTATAATAGACAAATACATAGCTGAGAATCCTGAAAAAATTATATCTTCATTAGAATCACTAGATGCAAAAATAAAAAAAGAGGCTATAGATAGAGTTAATAACAAAATTTTAAGTCTAAAAGATCAAATAGAAGATATCGCTAATTTCCCAGTAGTGGGTTTGCCTGAAGCCAAAAAAACCATAATAATGTTTTATGATTATAATTGTCCTTATTGTCAGCAGGCGAATAGTGTTTTAAATCAATTTTTAGCAACAGAAAAAGATTTACGAATAATCTACAGACCATTTCCAATAATGGGTGAATTTTCAGAATATTTATCAAAATTTGTAATTGCTATAAATCAAATTGCACCTGATAAATTTAAAGCTATACATGATGAATTAATGAGTAAAGGTGACCTAAAGCCTGAGGATTTAGTAGCTTTAATAGCTAAGTATAATATAAATAATCAAGCTTTAAACAATAGTATCAAAGGCAAAGCTGCTGATCTTTTAACAGAAACTCAAAAATTATCTCAATCTATAGAACTACGCGCTGCCCCTGCATTTATAATAAATGATAAATTCTATAAAGGTGTTATACATCCAGACATTTTAAAAAAAATACTTAATCCCGTAGAAGACAATAATATTAAAACTGATGAGCCTGAAAATACAAGCACTACACCACATATTCCAACAGAGCCAAAAGTGGTAGAAGTGCCTCTAGATTAAAACCAAGCTGAATAAGGGTAAATAAAAAATACTAGTCTGAAGAAAAGATAACTTCATACTAGTATACTGTACGTTGGGTGGGGTATAGACAACAAATACCAGATTTTATCGCACTTTGAGGCTATTGTGAGGGTGGAGAGAGGAGTCTTTTTATATGTTGAGTGTGTGTAGCAAAACATATTCATCAAATTCTTCATCATTCTTCCGCTCTTTTAAATTTTTGGTTTCACCAACACCTCAATTAAAAGATTTTTATCTATCCTTAATACATATTCAAATATATTTTTCTTGCAAATATCAGCAAACCACTGATTGCCAAAACCACGATCCGCTAGGAGATGACCTATAGCTTAACTCGATAAACTAGTTACAACTTAGACAATGGAGAAACCAGCTTAGTAGAAATCGGAAAAATAATGGGCAGAGTGGTACAAAAGTTCTTGATACAATATCTAACGCCTTTTCAAATTGTTGTTCTGGGTAACGCCCTGTTCCATAGATACCTTGAAACTGAATATTTGATAGGATCAGTCGGCTGTAGTATAGTATTTTGACCCCCTTATTCCCCAGAAATAAAAAATGATAGATAATAAAAATTAGATGAGATTTAACCAATCTAAATTTCTATACAATAAATTCCATTTATCCACTTGCTGATTTAACTATCACACAGGTGAATAAATGAAAGAATGTTTTTGAAAGGATTTATTTAGAAGAATTGGAAGAATATAAACGAGTTCTAATTCTTGCAGCTTTTCCTTTAAGTTTTCTCAAGTAGTATAATTTTGCTCTTCTTACTACACCACGTTTTAATATTTCAATCTTATTAACCAAAGGAGAATAAAGAAGGAAATTACGCTCTACTCCTATGCCATCTGATATTTTTCTAACTCTAAAAGAAGTGTTTATACCAGCTCTTCTTTTTCCTATAACAACACCTTGAAACACCTGTAATCTCTCTGTATTATTATCAACAATTTTTACACTAACTTTCACTGTATCACCGGAATTAAAATCTTCAATATGCTTATCTTTTCCTAAAACAGATATTTGTTTTTCTTCGTATTCTTTTACTAATTTTGGTTGCATTGTTGTTCTCCTATTAATTGTTTAATAAATCTGGCCTACGTTCCAAAGTAATCGTTTCTGATTGGTTTTGTCGCCACTTACTTATAACTTGATGATTACCAGATTTCAGTACATCCGGTACTACTCTATTATTCCAAACTTCCGGTCTCGTATATAATGGGTATTCTAATATAGCTGTTTTACTACCTAAATTACCAAAAGACTCTTCTAAAACCGATAAAGAGTTACCAACTACATCTTTTAATAATCTAACGCATGCATCTAAAAGACTATAGCAAGCTATTTCCCCACCAGATAAAATAAAATTACCTAAGCTTAACTCTATGATATTATATGCCTGAATTACTCTTTCGTCAATTCCCGCGAAGCGTCCACACAAAATAATTATATTTTTTTGTTCAGTTATATCATTTATAACATTTTGGTTTAGTAATTTTCCTCGCGGAGACATGTAGTAAATGATATTAGTTTTAGACCGCTCAATAGCATCTTCAATAGCTGCACCAAGTACATCTGGTCTCATAACCATACCATCGCCACCACCATAAGGTTCATCGTCAACATTCTTGTGTTTTGTGATGCCGTATTCTTTAATATCCACAACATTCATACTCCATATATCATTACGCAAAGCTTTTCCAGCAAGAGAATGCCCTAAAGGTCCGGGGAATAATTCTGGAAATATAGTAAGAACAGTAGCTTGAAATTTGGTCTCCATATAAAAATATACTCTTACGTAACTATAATATCATCTTTTGCAACAAAGCTTACAAAAGCAACAAAGGCTAATATTAATAATAAGATAAAATATAGATACGGCATAGCACTAATTTCTGTATGTTGATACAACAAACCACAAATTAATGGACTGGTAGCAGAAAATAGAGTTGAGCCTAATGCATGAGAGATACTAATAACTCTATACCTAGAGCCATAAATCAGCTTTTCTTGAATATATATAAATATTGGTACAGAAATAAAAGGCATCAAGAAACTAGCTAACATGTTGGTTACAAATATCAATTTACTGTCATAAAAAAACGATAAGCAAGTCAAACAATTGATAAGTATATTAGAAACAAAAGCTAATATAATAAAAAGTCTTTTAGCTTTGATCTTTTCGCTCATTATTCCAGCAATTAAAGCTCCACCCATATGAATGAAGATAGCTATGAAATTATAACTAAAATATTCAGTTAAGCTATCTAATTTTAATATATCTCGTAAATATAATGAAGAAAAAATTAAATGCAAATGATATCCACAACCTATACATCCGTTGATTATTATTAATCTTAGGATATTATCTCTTTGTTTTTCGAAAATTGTAAATAAACTAATATTCTTAAAAACCGCATGTTGTTTAGTATATTTATATGCTAAAAATTTTTCAGTTTCTTTGCTATATGATCTTATCAACAAAATAATTAATGTAAAAA
Organism: Rickettsiales bacterium; assembly: GCA_947454145.1. Taxonomy (GTDB): domain Bacteria; phylum Pseudomonadota; class Alphaproteobacteria; order Rickettsiales; family Rickettsiaceae; genus JAIOYM01. The sequence continues at coordinate 2,538 of CANGIW010000014.1, read as the reverse complement.
TAGCTCCTATTACAAAATTGTAACGCCAATTATAAAAATAATAATTAGAATCATTTGCTATTATCGCGACAACTGATGCAAATAACATGCCTATTTGTGTGCTAAGTGCAACTAAACCACCGACTATATAACTTTTGTTTGGCAATAGCTCTGTTAAATATAACCTTACGCCATCTAATTCTCCGCCTACAATTGACATTAACAACATTCTGCCTATCAATAAAGCAAAAATTGATACAATTCCAGCTGATGCATAACTAGGAGCAAAAGCTATGGTACAATTTGCAGCAAAAGCAAGTATTGCAGATAATCTTAAAGCTTTTATTTTGCCGTATTTATCTCCTATAGTGGATAATATGGTTGAGCCTATAGGTTTTGAAAATGCCGCAATGGCAAATATTATAAAAAAATTATTGTATGTTGATATAGATTCAGTAGCTTTAGGTAGTAGATTTGCTGTTAAAGATTTTGCGCTTAAGCCGAATACTCCGTAGCAATAATATTGCATACTTAATGTTAGAAGTGCTAGTACTATATTCGCTCTGAGCATTAAATTATGATCTTAACATATGAATGCAAGCCTTGTGAGCTTGAGACTAATTTAGAATTTGTTATTAATATCTAGACTTAGTTTTTGGTACTTTGGGATATTATATAACATTAAATTCAATTTAGAAAGTTAAAATTGTGAAATTACAGAAAACATATATTTTGTTAATATAGCTTATGTTATATGATAAATTGAGGTTTATTTTGTAGGTATTAGAATTTTAAAAAAGCGAAATACACCAATCAACATTAGGGTCTTTATAAGCTCAGGTATAATAAAATGCAATAAACCCACATTTATAGCTTTGTAAAAACCAAAGAATTGAGCCAACCAAGATATTCCAAAAATATAAATTATGGTTTGACCTAATATGCATGTAAAAAAGATATTGATACGGTTTTTTAGTAAATTCATAGTCAACACACTCGCTAAAAATCCAAATAAATATCCTCCAGTAGGGCCAACAAAAACTGCAAAACTGGAATTTAAATTAGCAAAAACCGGTAGGCCCAAAGCCCCCAACATTAAATATCCAGATATAACAGCTACCGATTTATTACCTGGATATATATAAGGTATGGCTATTATCCACATAGTTTGCAAAGTTATTGGTACTGGTTTTATATTAATAGTAATTTGGCTGCAAATGGCAAGAATTGCTATTCCTGCGAATATTTGCAAGACTTCTGACAAAATATTTTTTTTCGCATCATTTAATACATTTAACATAAATAAAAAAAAATCTTTATAGTGAATATACCGAATTTAGTTGAAAAACTATTTTATGTCAACAATTTTAATGCATTTATCTTATCAGTTAACTCTTACTATTTTTTGTTTATTATTTAAAAACTAAAAATGTAATAAGTATTTATTATTTATAAATTTAGTATATATTTATCGTATAAAATATTTAATCCTCTGTCTTGTTATTGTTTATGAACTTAAAATTAATAGTAATAATAAATATTTACCTTGCGCCCATTACATCTTTTGCTTATTTTATAGACAGTGATTACCTAAAAAACACTTCCTGCTATTATTATTCTTTGAATGAAATAAAAAAAGAAGAATCCATAATATCTTATAAAAAGGAAGTTATTGAGAATTCCTTTTTAGACAAAAAAACATTTGCAAATCTTTTAACCAACAATTTAACTCAACTTGTCGATGTTTGCAAAACAACAATTATCAAGGACAAATCCTATGGACCATATTTAAAGCAGCAGTTGGAGAATATGGGTACAAAAACAAATAGTAGATTAATAAAATCATTGAAAACACAACTAAAGTTAGCGGGTTTTGATTTAGATAAAATGGATAAAGACTCATGCGCAGAAAAAACTGCTCCAGAGCAATCAAATCAAACAAGAACTCATCAATCTAGGAATAAACAAGATGCGGATAAATCTTGTCAGTTACAAAAATATTACACTAAGATTTCCTTTATGAATTCTACTGAGATTAGTGTTGTAAAAAAACTTTGGGTTTTAATTAATTTACTTTGTGAAAAGAAAGTAAATTTTTTGGAACAGTATAAAAATTTTTCTCTTTCGGCAGTAAGTTTAGGTGTAAAATATAATTTCCTAACTTATAAAGATTTTTTATTTGCAGCAGCTTGTGGTGTGAAATATAATACTGTAGAAAATAATGATGCAGAAAATGTAAACATATTTTTTGCTAGACTAAATCTAGATTTATATAACCAACAATTAAAAACTACAAATTTTTCAATTATTGCTAACATACCTTTTAAAAAATATGATCCCAAGTCTCAAGAGCCATACTTATCTTTTTCTCTAGATCATGCACTCAATAAAAGAAATATATCTTGGGGAATAAGCTTTAAAAATGAATCTTCTTTGAGTTGTTTATTATATTCTGAGAAAAAGAATAAATTAAAGTTACATAATTATTTAGCTTTAGGTAAAAGTTTTTATTATTCTGAAAATACCCCTATTGGCGAATTAGAGCTAGGACTTTATTAT
>CANGIW010000013.1 GCA_947454145.1 Rickettsiales bacterium | reverse complement strand
ATATACCTATCATCAAAACTTTATGTTGCTTTTCTTTTGGGATCTTAAAATGATCGAATATAACTTTGATAACAAATATATTATCTAAAGATAAAGTTTTTTCTATAACAAAACCTGTAAAAAATTCTACCCCTAATTTATTATCCACTAAACTTATTATTCCGCCAAAACATAAAGCAACCAAAATAAAAACTATAGTAATAATTACACTAGTTTTTGTTGTAATCGTAAATTTACTTGATATATATAAGTCTAATACAAGTAATAAGGTTATCATGCACCAAAATACTAGCCAAATAATATTAGATTCGATCATCAACATAAGTTTTTTCTCTACTAAAGTATTTTTTTAACCGTTAAACATTTATAAAGTTTTTGTAATATCAGGCTATAGAATGTAACATTTATTAGTTTATACTAACAAATAATTTTTAGAACATTATTTTTACTTTTTTAATACTTCTTTGATCTTTAGCTATTATCTCTGCTTTCACTTTATCATTCAACTCTATAACTTCCTTTAAATTCGGCATATAACCAGCTTTTGCTAAAATCAAACCACTCACTGTATTAAAATCACCCTCTTCTTCATCGTAAAGTTTTATTGATATTATTTTTTCTAATTCATCTAGCTCCATTCTACCATTAATGACAATAGCGTTACTACTTATAATTTCATAATTATTTCGTTTTTTTACATGTATAGCTTCATGCTCATCATCTATAGGGCCTATAAGCTCACTAACTACATCCTCCATGGTAACTAAACCATCTGTTCCACCATATTCATCTACCACACACGCCATATGAGTCCTATGTTTCTGCATCTCTCTAAGCAAATCTAGTAAACCCATAGATTTAACCACCATTAGTGGCTTTCGAATTATATTACGTATATTAAATTTTTTAGCACTAGAAACAGCTGCGTATAAATCCTTTATGTGCACAAAGCCTACAATGTCATCCAAAGTATCTCCGTATACTATAATTCGCGTATGACCCTTATTTTTGACAACTTCACTAAGCTCATCTAACTCAACGTCAATAGAAACAGCACATATATCAGATCTTGGGATCATTACATCATCTATTTGCTTGGTAATAATTTTAAAAAAATTATCCAAAATTTCTTTTTCCAATTGCCCTATTTCTTTGGTTTTATTTTGCAATTGTTGAAAAGTTTCATAAAAATGTGGCTTTAAAGTCTTCTTGGTTATAAAAGAAAGTATGTTATTAAAGAAATTACTAATAAATTGCATATAATTTTTGTTAGTATTTGTTAAATATAAGGAGAACTTATAGAAAATAAGTTAAGTATCTTATTTTCCAATCCCTCCATAATCACTTTATCTTTGTCATCTTCGTGATCGTAGCATAATAAATGTAGTATAGCATGCACTAGTAGATGTGTAAAATGATTCTTAAATGATTCATTATAGTAAATGGTTTCCTCTAGAAGATTTTGGTAACTAAATGCTATATCTCCAAGATATATCTCTTTGGGCCAATTAATTTTTTCTATATCTTTATAATCTATTTGCTGATCAGAAAAAGACAAAACATTGGTAGATTTATCTTTATTACGAAATTCCTTGTTTAAAGTTTTTAACCTTTCACTGCTAGCAAATAATATAGTAATATTAATAATTTTATCATCAAAAATTTTATGCACCCCTAATGTCTTAGAGATAACATTTTTTAAATATTTAAGATTTACGACTTCTTTTTGTAAACCCCATAATTTTTCTTCAAAAGCTATGTCTAAAATTACTTTCACAATAAATAGTTAATAGAATAAAATGAAATATAGGTAATAATAACTAAGCTTATTAATTTATGTATTGGAGCTATGTAAAATTTAGCATTTTCATTGAATTCATCAACAAAATACAAGGATTTTATTATTTGCAAATAATAAAAACTACTTACAACAGTACCAATTATCATAAAAATTGCTAACTTATAGTATCCAAATTGGATTATGTAAGAAATTACACTATATTTAGCAAAAAAGCCTGCAGAAGGTGGAATTCCTATCAAAGAAACTAGTGTAATAGTAATTCCTATAGCACTATACTTGTGTTTAAAACCCATACCCTCTATGGATTGCAAAGTCATAATTTTTACATTTTTATGATCCATAGCTAAAATTAATAACAATAATACTGAAGTAGTAACAGCGTATATAATTATATATTTCATTGCAATATCCCCGGCAGCAGCATCAAAAATTACTATTGGTAGTATTGCAAAACCAATATTAAAGATAGCACTATAAGCAAGCAATCTTTTTAAGTTAAATTGTTTAAGACCCCCAACTGCACCAACTATTATTGAGCTAATAGCAAATATAAGAATAATTTGAGTAATTAATTTAGGATCCACATCTCGGGCAAACTCTAGGAAATTATACAAAATTATAAAACTAGAGAATTTTGATATCAGAGTAAAAAATATTATAGTTAATACATTAGTTCCATGGTAGACATCAGCTATCCAAAAATGTAATGGAGCTAAACCTAGTTTAAACATAAGACCTAATAGCACTAAGATAATACCTAATGCTAATCCGCTAGATTTATAGTTAATACCGGCTATTTTAATTTTTTCATATTCTATTGATCCAGCAAATCCGTAAATTAAAGAAATTCCAAACAGCATAAAACATGTAACTATAGTTCCTAAAATAAAATATTTAATTGCCGCAGCTCTTGCTTCAATATTTTTATGCTGCATTGACGTTAGAATATAAGAACCTAACATTTGTACTTCAAGGGTTATAATTACTGAAAGTAAATCTTTAGACATTGCTGCAACTAAAGCAGCAAGAGTCGAAATTAATATAACTAATATATACTCAGTTTTTAGTTTTTGGGAATCTACATACTGATATCCATAAATAATGCTAAAAAGAACTATAGAAAATAATAATATTACTGATTTTGCAAAATAAATTTTTTGGTCAAATAGCAAATCGAATTGTGGGTAATTCAAAAACAAAGTTTGATCTGAAATTATAACATTATTTCTTTGTACAAAAAGAGCAAATATACTAAAGAATACAGTTAACAAGGTGATGTGCCTTATTTTTAGAATTTTGAATGCATCTAACAAAGTAGTTATAACGATAGCAGCTAACAAAATAATTTCAGGAATAAATAGTTGCACTATGTTCATACCCCCTCCTTCCCTATATTAAAATCACTATACATTGTGGGTAAAAAATAGATGTCGGTTATTACATTAGGAAAAATACCTATATACAATATCAAAATTATTATAGGCGCCAATATTATAGATTCTTTGTATGTAATGTCTATCATCTTATTAACTTTAGGATTACCAATAGGCCCCAACATTACAACACTATATAAAGTTAACATATAAACAGCTGATAACACAACGCCAAAACAAGCAATAACGCCATAGATTTTATTATATTCAAAGATACTAAATAAACTCAAGAGTTCACCTATAAAGCCACTAGTTCCAGGAAAACCAATGTTAGCTAGGGTAAATAACATAAAAAATATTGCCATTATTGGCATTTTGGTGGCAACACCACCATAAGACCTTATATCTTTAGTGTGTAAGCGATCATACAACATTCCTACAATAAAAAATAAGCCTGCAGAAATCAAACCATGACTTAGCATTTGAAAAATTGCAGCAGAAACGCCTGTGTTTGTCATAGTAAACAAAGATGCTGTAGCATATCCCATATGTGCCACAGAAGAATATGCCACTAATTTTTTTATATCTGTTTGGCCATAAGCTACAATAGAAGCATAAATAATAGCAATTATACTTAAAATAATAACAAAATTTTGATATTCAAAAGAAATAACAGGAAATAATTGTACACAAAAACGCAACAACCCATAGACACCTATTTTTAATAAAATAGCCGCAAGCATAACAGATCCACCAGTAGGAGCTTGAACATGAGCGTCTGGCAACCAAGTATGCAACGGTATCATTGGAGTTTTTACAGCAAACGCTATAAAAGCTGCCCACCATAAATATCTCTGTGTTTCTATCGGTAATTTTTGAGTTAAAACCGGAAGATTTTGTAAATCTAACTCTTTAAGCTCTAATCCTAAATATATTATTCCAACCAATACAAATAGAGAAGCTATACAGGTATATAGAAAAAATTTAATTGCCGCGTAACTCTTATTTTCACCGCCCCATATACCTATTATTAGATACATAGGAACTAATACAAATTCAAAAAATATGTAAAAAAGCAATAAATTTGTTGTGCAAAATAAACCTAAAAGACAAATTTCAAGCATCAAGAAATTAAGTAAATAATTTTTTATATGTAATTTTACTCTACCAATACTATATATCATCACTAAAGAGCTAAGTAATGTTGTAAGCGCAACAAAATATAATGCTATTGCATCAACCCCAAAACTCAGTCGCAAGAATTCTATGTTGAAAATATTGTAAGACTCTATAAATTGATATTTAGGAGTATTAAAATCAAAGCTAAATAACAAATATAAACTAGCAATAAATGTTAAGATGGTTCCAAGTAAAGCGACGTAGCGAACATAAATTAACCCACTATTTTTAGTGTTATTACCAGATAAAGGTAACAAAAACACTAATGTTATTATAGGTATACATATAATAATTGATAATATTGGTAAATCAGTCATCAAAATCCTTCAATTGGTAATATTTTCACAAAACAAACTTTACAATCTACAATTTTATATACTCTTAATTTTCTGTCTGAGATTTTAGCGATTTTACTAACTAAGTTTGTATGAGTTAACTTATCACCAAAATTATCGTTAAACATAATTATCGTTAAACATAATTACACCATAACTCGTAATGAAAATAAAGAATATCACCATATAACTACTATACGAAAGAACGTAGCCGCTATGAATTTTTTTTAGCATTTTATTTGAACTCAAAGCTATTTTTTGCACCAATTTTGGTCCACAAAAATCAACAACATTACTGTCGCATATAGAGCTAAATTTAGCTAGCTTTTTAAAAGCATTGGTAAATAATTTCATGTATATTACGTCAAAATAGTCAAAAATCAATATTGAAAATTTAGTAAATATATTCCTGATGATTTTGCTAAAATAATATATCAGTGCTGCAAAAATACCGAAAGCTATTGAGTAAATAATATACCCATGACTTTTAAGATTTTCATGTTCAATTTTATGTTTATTTACAAAGGCTATAGAGTTATCTAAATAATTACCCCCGACTTCTGCATTAAAAAGTAATGCACTATATTGCCCTACAAAAATTGAAGCTATAGCCAGAATTATCATAGGTATAAGCATTGTATATGGACTTTCATGAATTATATTATTTTTGGTTATTTCATTTTTATCTCCTTTGGCATGAAAAACAAATAACCAAATTTTCATAGAATAAATAACTGTTAAAATAACGCCAATCACTCCCGAACCAATTAATAACAAAGGATTTTTTGCTTCAGCTGCCATAATTATTGCATCTTTAGAAAAATAACCAGCAAAGGGATATATACCCATAATTGATAAAGTACCAATAACAAAAGTGATGTATGTGATGGGCATTTTTTTATAAATTCCAGTCTGCATTTTATATATATTTTGTTCATGAGTGGAATGAATTACACTGCCAGCACATAAAAACAACAATGCTTTAAAAAATGCATGAGTTGATAAATGAAAGATTGCTAAATTATACTGAGAAAGTCCGCATGCTAAAAACATATATCCTAATTGACTACACGTAGAAAAAGCTATGATTTTTTTTAAGTCGGTCTGCACCAAAGCCATTACTCCCGCATAAAGTAAAGTAACTAAACCTATTAAAGATATAAGATCTAGTAAATTTGAAAATTCAAATAAGTAGGAGCATCGTGCAAGTAAAAATACACCCGCTGTAACCATTGTAGCCGCATGTATCAGAGCAGAAACAGGAGTGGGCCCCTCCATTGCATCAGCAAGCCAAATATGTAACATAATTTGCGCAGATTTACCAACTGCAGCAATCAAAAGACAAAAACATATTACATCAAGCACGGTGAAGTCGCAATAAAACTCTAAATCAGCAAGATTTTGTGTTTTTGCGAATACTTCATTAAAATCTAAACTATTACAATAATGACTAATAAATAAAATAGCAATAATAAAGGCGGCATCTGCAATCCTATTTACAATAAAGGCTTTATTTGCGGCATGTGTAGCTGAGGGTTTTTGATACCAAAATCCTATGAGTAAATATGAACATAGACCTACACCCTCCCATCCTAAAAATAATTGTAAAAAATTATTGCTAGATACAAGCACCAACATAGCGAAAGTAAAAAGAGATAGATAAGACATGAATTTCATGAAACCTTTATCATCCCGCATGTATCCTATAGAATATAAATGGACTAATACTGAAATGGATAATACGACTATCATCATCGTTATAGTCAAGGAATCAATATATACTCCCCATGATACATGAAATTTGTTAATTCTAACCCAATCACCGAAGTTGATATACACAGAATCTTTATAAAAAGCTTCAGTTGCAGCTAACAAACAAGCAATAGCCGTAGAGCCAAAAATACAGAATGGTGCAATAAATTGTGCTGTTTTTCTGTTTATTATATTTCTGCCCAACCCTAGTATTAAAAAAGAAATAAACGGCAATATTAATATTGCTATAGCCATAAAATTCTAACCCTCTAATTCATTTATATCGCTTATATCTATAGATCCCTTACTATTATAATAATTAATGATAATAGCTAACCCAACTGCAACTTCTGCTGCTGCCATAGTAAGAATAAAGATAGTAAAAATCTGACCGGTAAGCTCTTGAAAATATGCAGAAAAAGCTACCATGTTTATATTTACACTAAGTAACATAAGTTCTACAGAAAGCAGAACGTTAATCACTGTTTTTCTATTGATAATTATACCTACAACCCCTATAAAGAAAATAATTGAAGAAATTATCAGAAAATGAATCAAGTCGACATGTAACAAAATTTCTAAATTATACATCAACACCTTCTCCTACTTTAGATTTTATCATTATAGCTTTACGCTCTTGATAAAAATCTATATTTTTGCGTATAATTTTTCCTCTAAAAGTTAAAGCTACGCATCCTATCATAGCTAGAAACAACATTAATCCCGCAGCTTGAAATGGTATAAAGAAATCTGTATATAAAATTTTACCTATATTATGCGTGTTGCTGATATCGGTTTGGATTAAAAATTTTGATTTATTGTTAAACTCATATCCTTTAAAGGTCATAAAAGCTACTAACATAAAATCTATAGCAAGTCCTATACAAATCACTAAATTCAATGCGATGCTTTTAAAAGCTAATCTTTTTAGCTCTTTCTTTATGTTAAAATTCAACATCATTACTGTGAATAAAAATAATACAGCAACAGCTCCAACATATACTATAATCAATGTCATTGCTATGAATTCTGCACCTAGTAACAAAAAAATCCCAGATGCTTGACAAAAACTAAATATCAACCATAATACAGCATGCACAGGATTTCGACTGGTTATTACACCTAAAGCTCCAGTTATTAATAATAAACTGAATATATAAAAAATTATATTCATACAAATTCTAAGATTTTTAATTATATTATTTAGTGGTATTTAGCATCCTTTTGTATCTTAATTGCCAGTTGCCCTTCCCACATATCTCCATTTTCAAGAAGCTTTTCTTTATTATATAATAATTCATTATGGGTTTCTGTGGCAAATTCATAATTTGCTCCTTCAACTATAGCATCAACAGGACAAGCCTCTTGGCATAGACCACAATATATACATTTTGTCATATCAATGTCATATCTTAAGGCTTGACGCTGACCTGAGGGAGTTTCTATTCCCTCAATAGTAATTGCTTGAGCTGGACATATAGCTTCACATAATTTACAAGATATACATCTTTCTGTTCCGTCATCATAACGTCTTAGTGCATGTTGACCCTTAAATCTGGGGTTAGTGGAGCTTTTTTCAAATGGATACTTAATGGTTACTTTAGGGCCAAATAAATATTTTACCGTAAGCCACATGCCCTTTAAAATGTCCGTAAGAAAAAATATTCTAAAAAATCTTATAATTGTTTTCATGCCATAAAATCAGGTAATTGGTTTGTAAAAAACAATAATGAAGAAATTAAAACTAACCATAACAATGTCATTGGTAAAAACACTTTCCACCCTATACTCATTAATTGGTCATATCTATATCTAGGCAAAGTTGCCCTAATCCAAATAAAACAAAAGAGCAAGAAGCTTATTTTAAGCGCAAACCAAACAAATCCAGGAACGAAGCTCAAAAATTTTATGCCAAAAGGTGGTAGATATCCTCCTAAAAAAAATATTGCCGTCATAGCGCTTGCAAGAATCATATTGGCATATTCTCCTAAAAAAAACAAAGCAAATCCCATAGATGAATATTCCACGTTGTATCCGGCAACTAGTTCTGATTCTGCTTCTGCCATATCAAAAGGATGTCGATTGGTTTCTGCAAGTATAGCCGTAAAAAACACAACGGCCAAAGGAGCAAGTAGTAATTCTAGCCATAAAGGTCTAGCAATACTAGCTTCAACTATATGCGTTAGGTTTAAAGAACCAGATATTAAGGCTACAATCACTACAATCATTCCTATGGCAAGCTCATAAGAAATCATTTGGGCCGAAGAACGAATAGCGGCCAAGAAAGCAAATTTAGAATTGCTAGCCCAACCACCAATTATAATACCGTAAACATTAAGGGCAGAAATGGCTAATATATATAACACCCCAACGTTAATATCAGCCAGAAGCATTCCCTTACTAAATGGAATAACTGCCCAGCCTATCATACTAAGAGCAAACACTATCATTGGGGCTATCACAAATCCTAATTTATCTGCAGAGGATGGTATTATCATCTCTTTGAAAAGCAACTTCAAAGCATCTGCAACTGGCTGTAGAAGACCTAAGGGACCTACAACACTAGGACCAACCCTTCTTTGCATTAAACCTATAATTTTGCGCTCGAAATAAGTAAGATAAGCTACAACTACAATCAAAGGTACTACTATAAAAATAATGTGTAAAATAATAGGTGAAATTTTTAAAAAAATAGCAACCATACTGTTCAACATCAAATTGCCTCCGTTTTATTTTTTTTAAAACTAGCGCATTTAGCCATTGCAAGAGAATTTCTACTTATTACATCCGTTTGATAGTAGCTGCTTTTTTGTTGTGCTAAGAAATCTTGATCCAAAATTACCGCTAAGCTATCGTAACTAATTTTTGTGCGACCAATTATATTATCGATATTTTCTGGTAAAAAGATTTCAGAATATTGTGCTAATTTTTCGCGTAAACTAAATAAATCTTTATATCCCAAATCAATACCCAAATTATTAGCGATTATATTAATAATTTCCCAATCATATTTAGCTTGCCCTATAGGGAAATGTGCTGCATATGATTTTTGAGGCCTACCTTCTAGGTTAACATAGATACCATCCTTTTCTGTATAAGCTGCAGATGGTAAAATTACATCAGCATATCTGGCCCCAACATCACCATGATGACCTTGATATATAACAAAGCTATTCTCATTTTTTTCTAAAATTATCTCATCCGCGTTTAGCAAATATAGTAAATTAATTTTACCATTATTGAATTTTTGTATTATTGATTTAGCGCAAAAATCTTTATCCTTAGCATAAAAACCAACATCCAAACTACCAACAAAAGAGGCATGATTATGTAATATGTTAAAACCATTCCACTCTTCAGTTTGACTATATTTATCTAATATTTTATTAGCCAGTAGCATTATTGAAAAAGCATCATCACGAACTAGAACTTCATCACCTATTATAATCATAGGATTCTTGCTATTTTCAAATTCTTGCGCCAAAGAATGTTTTTCACTAAGTATATCATAAAGTATTTTTGGATTCGCACCTAACTCAAAAGTAGGATAAGTTAGATTATACTCTGCAGCTAATCTAAAGACTTTGAGTTTGTTGTTGCGAACAGCTTTTCCTATACGGGCATTCAGCACAGGCGAAGAATTTCTTGGATTAGCGCCAATAATGAAACATAAATCTGCTTGCTCGATACCAATTACTGCAGAATTAAATAAATAATTACTTCTTTGTGATGGGTCTAATTTATAGTTAAATTGATTAGCTGTAAGGTTGAAACAATCTAGTTTTTCGAATAACAATTTTAGCGCAAACATAGTCTCGCAGTCAACCATTGTGCCAGCTATAGTAGCCATCTCTTCTGACTTGGATAATTTAATGTTGTGCACTATTTTATCTATAGCTTCTTGCCAACTCACCTCATTTAATTTGCCGTATTTATCTCTCAAATAAGGCTTATCTAATCTTTGATATTTTAATCCGTCGCAAGCAAATCTAGTTTTATCTGATATCCATTCTTCATTAACATCTTCGTTGATTTTTGGTAATATTCTCATAACTTCAAGCCCTCGAGAATCTATCCTAATATTGCTACCTAAAGCATCTAATACGTCTATACTTTCAGTTTTAATTAATTCCCAAGGTCTAGCTTTAAATGCATAAGGCTTTGAAACAAGCGCACCTACGGGGCATAAATCTATAATATTTGCAGATAATTCTGAGGTTAAACCTTGCTCTAGAGTTGTAATTTCCATATTTTCACCCCGATGTACCGCAACTATTTCTTCAACACCCGCTACATCGTTCATAAATCTTATGCATCTCGTGCAATGTATACATCTAGTCATAGCAGTTTTGATGAGCGGCCCCATATTCTTATCTGTAACTATACGCTTATTCTCATCAAATCTACTTTTTCCTATTGCATATTCGTAAGTAATATCTTGAAGATCACATTCTCCGCCTTGGTCGCAAACCGGGCAATCTAATGGATGATTAATTAATAAAAGTTCCAAGACAGCTTCTCGCCATTTTTTTACCTTTTCACTATTTGTATGAACAACCATGCCTTCAGAAATTGGCATAGCACAAGATGCTACAGGTTTAGGAGATTTTTCAACATCCACCAAACACATTCTACAATTTCCAGCTATTTTTAATTTTTCGTGATAACAAAATCTAGGTATTTGAACACCAGCTATCTCGCATGCTTGTATTAAGGTTAAACCCTCTTCTACTTCTACTAAAGTACCATCAATGGTTAATTTTGGCATAATTTAAGAAATAATTATTGCTATCAATTAAAACTCTATAATCTATACTAAATTTTTGCAAGCAGCAATATGGCCCTCAATAATAAATTTTTATCTATGATTAATGAATTTGTTGTGTAAATGAATAAGTATGGTAATTGTTATATCTTTGATTGATTTTTTATAGATTTCTTGGATATATCTAAACTTTTAGATCTTAGTCTTTGTGGTGGTTGTGGTGAATTAGGATTATCCGGGCTTTCAAACCTTTCCCTTGCCTTCCCTGCTTTTAATACTCCTACACTTATATCATCCTTTGCTTTCTCTATTTTTTTCTTTTGTGGAAATTTTGAATTACAGCCTTGTATTTTTTTGTCTTTTTCTAAATCTCCTCGTATCTTTTTTAGGTGTTGTTGTACACTAATTTCTTCAGAGTTTGGCAAGGATACTATCTCAGTAGTCTCTGTTTTAAGAATACTTTGAGGGATATTTTGAGAGGGTAGCGAAGTAGTTAAATTCTCCCTAATATCCTTTAAGCCTTGTGGCACTCTATTTTCTTTATATCCATGGACCATATCTTTAAATTTTGAAGACATACGGCTAAAAAAGCCTTGTTTTACCTCTAAACCTTGTTTTTCAGCTAAAGCATTTACAATTTTTTTTGAAAATCTTTCTAAATAACCCTTTGTGAATTCAGAGTAATAGTCTTTTAATTCTGCAGCTAAATCAACTGCAAGAGCTTGCCTAGATTCATTTGTGTCTAGATCTTTATCTTTGAACTTTTTTGCTAAAGATGAAGGCAACAACTCCTCCTCAGGCATAAATTTCTTTGGTAATATAATAACATCCTTATTCGTAATTTGATTTTTTCTTTCTGGTTTTTCTTTAAGTTTTTGTAACACTCTGAATCTCATGTCCATAAGCTGGCAATCAAAACTTGTTTTCGGATCTTTCTGATATTTTTCCAAATCTTTTAGTATATTTTTTTTTACATCATCACATTTTTCTTTTCCAAGAACTCTTGTCTCAAATTCATCCAAATTTTTCTTTACAGATTTTGGTTGTATTTCTTTGAAAGCGAGTGAGGCTGTAGATTTAATTTTATCTATTATTTTTTTACAATCATCCCCATTTGCAAAAAGTTGTACAGTAGTTTTTGGATCTTTTGACTCTCCTGGCACCCCTAATTCTACCCGAACATTTGCAATCATACTATCAGGAGTAGTAACAAGATTTGCGTTTTCTTTTATAAAACCCCCAACAAAATAATTATCATTTTCTTTTTCTCGAAGAGATTTTGCATTCTCATTGTTTTCAAGTAAATGTATATTTTTACAGATTGCCATGCTGCATTTACCTTGGCTAATTTCTACAACGAAATCTGAGCTATTTGCAACTAAAGGTAGTTTAGGTGTTTCATTTGGTAACTCATATAACAATTTATATATAGGTACAACAGTTGCAGCTAAAGCGCCTTGATGAAATGACGCAAGAATGAAGTTACATTGATGTTCAGACAGCTTATGTTTTTCTGAAAGGTAATATTTTACAGCTTTATAGTTGAATTTTTCCAAGAATCCTGTTGCATCTTCTTTAACTAATTTTAGTTCCTGTTCAGTGACAAATTTTTCAACTTCTTCTTTTAAGTTTAATACTTTACCGTCCAAAACTATTTTTGAATCTATGTTCCCATTTAGATCTCTATTTATTTGAACTATAGCTCCAGATCTAGGTAGGTCTTTGAATTGATCATAAGATAAAGAACTGGCGCCTGGTTTGTATTCATAAGGGCAAACTGTTGCAGCTTTATCCATATATCTTGGATCTAAACTTTGAAAATCTTCTAATCTTTTATCTAATTTTGATAAGTCTAACTCTATCGCAGATTCATTTACTTTTGGCATGATTAAATAAATATATTCTATTCTTCAATGTTATATATGTTTACTGGAGAACAGAACAATAGGCATCACTAAAAACCCTTAGCGCCCCCCCCCCTATTCTTACCCCCAGATTTTTTTTTATCACCAGCTTTTGGTGCATTTCTTTGACTTTTATTAGCTCTAAGAACACTCTTTAAATCATCACCTAAACCCTTTAAATCATCACGTAAATCCATAATAGCATGTTTTGCTACAGCGCCAACCCCTTCAGGCGTTGGCGGCTTAGTAGTAAATTCGCGAAATGCTTCTTTTATTCCTGATTCTTGAATTGCTTTTTTAATAATTGTAGTATTTACACCAGATTTTGTCAATCTTGTTTGTCCTTGTCGAACCATTTCTGTGGTGCTATCTAATACTTTGCCCGCTGTTTTTTCTACTTTTTGCCACAGTCCTTTGCCGCTATCTACGATTTTTTCCGTTGATGTTTTTGGTTTTGGTTTTGAATAAATCCTTTCTAGAATCTGATTTTTTACATAAGAACCCGATTCTACAACAAAATCAAATCCTTTTTTAAAAAAATCATAAGTACTTTGTATAAATTTCTCAAAAGCATTTTTATCTTTTGGCATAATCTACGCTCCTTTTTTAATTTTTTCTAATTTAGCTAATGATGTTTAAAAAATTTAATTCTAGGTTTTTTACGCCCCTAATAACAAATTTAACATACTTTATATTATTATCATAGATGTATAAATAGAAAAATTATAAGGAATAATAACCTATAGTTGATTATATCATTATCACCATTATCATTATAAATATCTTAAAACTACTTATTTGAATTTTACTGCATATTTATGTATACTAACTGTGTTAGTAAAAGTTAAATCTAAAAATCAAATGAGGCTAGTATGATATTAGAAAAAATTAAATGCGGAAAAAATTTTCCAAATGATATAAACGTGATTATAGAAATTCCGTCTAATAGCTTAGGAGTAAAATATGAATTTGATAAAGAAACTGGAGCTATAATAGTTGATAGATTCATTAGAGTGGCTATGCATTATCCTTGTAATTACGGTTTTGTGCCAAATACTTTAGGGGATGATGGCGACCCTATTGATGTTTTAGTGGTTACTAAATATCCTTTGCAAATAGGCAGTGTTATCAACGCAAAGCCTATTGGGGTTTTGATGATGGAGGATGAGTCTGGTGGCGACGAGAAAATTATTGCAGTACCTACTGCTAAAATAGATCCTAGCTTTAAAGATGTAAATAATATTGAGGATCTTGATGAGGGGTTAAAATCACAAATAAAGCATTTTTTTGAAAGATATAAAGATTTAGAACCCAACAAATGGGTTAAAGTAAAAGAATGGTCTGGTAGTGATGATGCTAAAAAGATATTACAAAAGTCTAAAAATAATTTTAAAGTTACTTAAGAATAATTAGTTGTTGATTTTTATGGGGCAAATAATAGCAATCGCTAACCAGAAGGGTGGAGTAGGAAAAACTACTACCGTAGTAAATTTAGCTGCTGGTCTTGCTATAGCTGGCCATAAAACTTTGGTTATAGATTTAGATCCTCAGGGAAATGCAAGTACAGGTCTTGGTCTAGATACAGTAGACTCTAACAATACTAGCTATAATTTACTTGTAAAAAATTCACATCTTCAAAATATTGTTTCTAAAACTCTTGTTCCGGGATTAGATCTTGTTGCTTCAAATATTAATTTAGCTGGCGCAGAAATAGAAATGCATTATTTGCCCAAGAAAGAAATATTGCTAAAAAACAAGATAAAAGAATTATTTATTGAGTATGAATATATAATAATAGATACCCCACCATCTTTAGGGCTTTTAACTATAAATTCTTTGGTGGCAGCTAATAAAGTTATAGTTCCTATGCAATGTGAATTTTTTTCACTACAAGGTTTAACGCAAATTTTGCAAACAATAAAGCTGATTAATCATAAACTAAATCCTGAATTATGTTTAAAAGGAATATTACTAACAATGCATGATAAAAGAAATAGTCTTACGTCTTCAGTTGAAGAAGATGTGCGTTCAAATTTAGGCGATATTGTGTTTAAAACAGTTATACCTAGAAATGTAAGATTGTCTGAGGCTCCATCTCATGGTAAACCTGGTGTTATATATGATTACAGATCTCCTGGAGCTATTGCTTACATAAACTTTGTAAAAGAAATAATAGAATTAGATAAATAAAAAATAACAAATGTTTCAATCATTATCACAAAATATATCAAATATTATTAATAAACTCAAGGGTAAAGGCGTTATCACGGAAAGTGATATAGATATAACTATGCGAGAGGTTAGGATAGCCTTATTGGAATCCGATGTGTCCTTAGAGGTTGTAAGAGCTTTAGTTAGTAATGTAAAAACCAAAGCTTTGGGGCAAGAGATACTGAAGTCTTTAACTCCTGGACAGATGATAATAAAAATCATACACGAAGAATTGCTCGCAATACTTACAACTGAAGAGCAAGAACATTTGATATCTTTACCATTAAAACGCAATAACAATATAGTTATGCTTGGTTTGCAAGGCAGTGGTAAAACTACTAGCTCTGCAAAATTGGCTCTTTATCTGAAAAAAAAGTTTAATAAAAATGTTTTACTTGTATCTCTAGATATTTATAGACCAGCAGCAAGGAAACAACTAGCAATACTTGCAGAGCAGATAAAAGTAGACTGTTTAGAAATTATTGATAACGAAACTATTTCTCAAATACTGACAAGAGCTACTAATTTGAGTCAGAAACAGACTTATGATGTTGTTATTTATGATACGGCAGGCAGACTTCATGTAGATAATAATATGATGCAAGAACTAAGAGAAATAAAACAAGCTGTTAGTCCCCAAGAAACCATTTTGGTTGTAGATTCTTTAATGGGGCAAGATGCTTCCAATGTGGCTAAGGAATTTAATGATAACTTCAACATTACTGGGGCTATCGTATCTAGGATTGACGGAGATCAACGCGGTGGAGCTGTTCTTACAATTAAATATGTTACAGGTAAACCAATAAAATTTATGGCTGTAGGAGAAAAATTAGAAGATTTTGAGCCATTTCAGCCCGATCGTATTGCTTCCAGAATTTTAGACATGGGAGACGTACTTTCTTTAGTGGAAAAAGCCCAGATACTAATAGGTGAAGATGAGGCAAAAAAAGCTGAAGAAAAACTAAAGCACGGTAAATTTGATCTAACTGACTATGTATCTTATCTCAAAACTATGAATAAAATGGGTGGATTTGCTAACATACTTAATATGTTGCCCGGAATTAATAGAATAAAGCAACAGCTTGGGGACGATGCTTTATCTAAGGGTGGCGCTACTCTTTCTAAACATCTGGCTATAATTAATTCAATGACTAAATTAGAAAGAGCAAATCCCGATATACTAAAAGCATCTCGTAAAAGAAGAATCTCATCTGGTTGTGGATTACCAGTATCTGAGATAAATATCTTATTAAAACAATTTGAACAGATAAAATTGATGGTAAAACAGATGTCTTCTAACCCCAAATCTTTTATGAGCGGGATTATGAATAAATTTTTTTAGCCCACCCCTTTTATATTCTGTTATAATCGTTTCAATAATTGAAAATTATATTTTATATGCTATAGTTGTTATTAGTTAATGATTATGTATCTTTGCTTGCTAGTATTTTATGAAAATAAAAAATGGGATAATTATATTCGCCTTGTTAACTTCAAGTATTTGTGCATCTGGAAATACCATATATACAAAGGAACTGGATACAGATGATATAAACGAAGTTTATCAGGATCGTACTACTGTTTTAGAAAAACAATTGCGTTATTTGATAAATGAAATAGAAATTTTAAAAAATGAACACGATATTATTAAAAATAAGCTTGAAAATTTAGAACAAAATACCTCTTCACCATTATCAAGTAAAAGTAATGATACTGAGGTTAAAAATGATAGCACCCAAAGCCCTTCTGCGGATGTAGTTGCAATAAATGATGATAAAACTAAAGAAAGTTTGAAGAATCAAATTTTTGCTTTAGCCAAAAAATCGGAGCAAGAATTTTACGATGAATCTCTGAAAGCTTTTAAAGACAATCATTTTGAATTTTCGGCAGAAGCTTTTGGTGTTTTTGTACAAAAATATCCAACAAGTGCCTTAATAAGTAATGCTTATTATTGGCTTGGAGAAAGTTATGCTAAACAAAATATGCTTAGTACAGCTGTAGTAACTTACATAAAAGGAAACCAAAAAAAACCAAATGGTAAAAAAGCATTAGATTCACTAGTTAAAGCTGCGGAATGCTTAAATAAATTGAAAAAAAATAGCGAAGCTTGTACTATCTTAAGAAAGATAACTGAAGAATATCCTAATAAGACAGCTAGTGTTAATAGAAAAATAGAAGAATTAAAAGATTCATGTGGATGTAGATAATTATGACTGAAGATATTATAACTCAAGTTGAAGATGAGTACAAGCAATTGCAAAGAATAGCTATTTTTAAAAAATCTTTGCCGATTATTGTCATTTTTACAATTATTACGGCAGTATATTGGAATGTTTATGAATATTATAAGACTAAGTCAGTAAATGCTGATATGGAAGCTAGTAGAATCTTTATAGAAGCAAATTTCAATTCACAAACTTCAAGTGCTTTAATAGAAAAATTACTTACTATAGTTAAAACATCAGACGATAAAATTGCTGAGTTAGCAATTTTGCGTTTAATTCAAGAAAATCTTATTTTATATAAAAGCAAAAAAGAAGCACGAGATTTACTATATAAAATTGCAAATGATCAACCAATATCTGAGTATATTAAAAAAGTTAAATATCAAGATTTAACAAAGCGTTATGCTAAATATCTTTACGTCTCACTTTTTATGGACGATTTCGGTGCCTTAGATGAACAAGATAAGAAAATTATAGATCAGTTTATTTCTGATCTTACAAATACCGAAGGTGCATTTTATGATAGCGCACTTTTGTCTAAGGCTATATTTTTAGGTAAAACTAAATCTTTAGCCGAATGTAAATCTACACTTCAACTTTTAATTAACAAAAAGAATTTTAATGAAGTGGTTAGAAAATATGCGCAAATATTGCTCCATAATATTAACGTCAATAATACACTATAATTTTTAATTTAAATAAACATTTGAAAATCATTTTATGCGTATTTCTTTAATTCTATTTGTATTCTTACAATTATTTTTTACTTCAAATATTTTTGCAGATAATATTTATTATAAACTTAATAAATTGCTGAACTCTAGTTCAATAGTTTTGAATACAAAAAAAATTGAAGCAGAGGACCAAAAAGTAGGTGTAGTCTTGCCTAATATATCTAACGATGGTCCTAATTTTAATGTAGTAACTCAAAATAAATTTCATTTCATTAAAACAAGTTTACAAGAAACTCCAACAACAGCCCCACTCTTAATTAATGATAATATTTATATATTAGACAATAACGGCAATTTAGTTGCTCGCAAATTAAAAGATTTATCTTTGATTTGGAAAACAAAAATTAATACTGTAAATCATAGCTCTACTTACGGCTCTATGATTTACAACGACGAAGTAATATATTTGACGTATGGAGACAAATATATTGTTGCTGTTAATGCTAAAAATGGTTATGAACTTTATAGAAAAAAGTTTGATTCTATGATTTTGGGTAGTCCAACAATTGAAGACAAAACAATCTATATTCAAACTATGAGTGATAGTTTA
Source organism: Rickettsiales bacterium (assembly GCA_947454145.1). Classification (GTDB taxonomy): domain Bacteria; phylum Pseudomonadota; class Alphaproteobacteria; order Rickettsiales; family Rickettsiaceae; genus JAIOYM01. The sequence continues at coordinate 8,305 of CANGIW010000013.1, read as the reverse complement.
TATAAAGTTAATAGTTTAGATGGTAATATTGTATGGGATTTTCCTAATATGAACGACAGCTCTTTTATTTCTACTAAAATGAGTCCTAAGATTATTAAAAATGAAATGCTAGTGCTTAGTCTTGAAGGTATGTTTAATGTATTTGATAAAAATACCTCTAATCTTTTATATTCCTTTGACCCAAGGGATTTAGATGAGGTTGTTGCTAATAGAAACCCAACAAAAGCTGTAGAGATCGAAAATAATAACCTTTATGTAGCTTTAAATACAGACCAAATTGTCCTTTTTAGAACACCTGAAAGATCTATTATATGGAAAAAAAATATACCAAATGTGCAACAAATTAGCTTGTTAGGTAATATTCTTTTAGTCGTTACTAACGGACATCAAGTAATAGCTTTGAATAAAGATACTGCAAATACTTTGTGGGTTAATGATATAGGTATAAATGCAGGATTAAATACTAGAAAAGCTGCAACATTTTTAAAACCAATATATTTTAACAATTTTATATTTTTAGCTACAAATAAATATCTATTTCAACTAGATGCATTAAGTGGGAAATTAATAAAAAGAGCTTATATTTCTAGACTTGAAAAACCTATTAGCGCTCATGTATTTAAGGAAACTTTGTATTTGGTAACTAATAAAAATCTATATAACCTTAAATAATAAAATAGTAAAAAGCTTGATTCAAATGCAATTCAACCCTAGTAGAAACAATATAATTTTAGGCAGCATTGGTATGTTGATACTAACTTATGTGTTATATCATCTTATTAATGGCAATAGGGGGATTATTGCTTATACTCAATTAAAAACAAACTTATCTATTAATAGGGAAGTTTTACAAAATTTATTATCCCATAGAGTATCTTTAGAACATAAAGTAAAACTATTGGATAATAGCTCAATGGATTTAGATTTATTGGAAGAATACGCTAGAAAAAACCTCGGACTCGCTAATTCTAATGAAACAATTGTAGTACCTAATACACAATAAATAATATATGAAAATACATTTCCATGAAAATGATTTACCCCAAAACTGTAATATAAAGGGTAGTATAGCAATAGATACTGAAACTATGGGGTTAAATATAACCCGAGATAAATTATGTTTAGTACAATTATGTGATGAAAATCAAGCAGTGCATATAGTTAGATTCAAACAAAATTACGATGCACCAAATTTAAAACGTTTACTTTTAGATGAAGATAGATGCAAAATTTTTCATTTTGCCAGGTTTGATATAGCTTCTATTAAACATTATTTGAATATCTCTTTTAACAATATTTTTTGTACTAAACTAGCGTCAAAAATAGTTAGAACTTATACTGAGTTTCATGGTTTAAAAGAACTCTGTAGAGAGTTACTAAATATACAAATATCCAAACAACAACAATCTTCTTATTGGGGAGGAGAAAATCTATCAATAGAACAGAAAGAATACGCAGCTAGAGATGTTATTTATCTTCATAAATTACGCGATATTTTAACAGATATGCTAAAACGTGAAAATAGAATAGACCTTTTTCATAAGGCTGTAGCCTTTTTACCTGGTAGAGTTGATTTTGACTTGGCTGGATGGTCTGAAGTAGACATCTTTTCACATTAACAATCATTTTTAAGGTACAATTGATTTTGACTTGGCTGGATGGTCTGAAGTAGACATCTTTTCACATTAACAATCATTTTTAAGGTACAATTGAAGGTACAATTGATTTTGACTTGGCTGGATGGTCTGAAGTAGACATCTTTTCACATTAACAATCATTTTTAAGGTACAATTTATTACTAGGTAATTTTGTTATAATTTTACTTATATTAAGCAGTTTTATTACATGTAGTAAGCTTTCTGTAGAATTTTTATTCTAATCTTCCACTGAAAGCAATGTAAAAATACAAAAAGAATAAGAATATCAAATATTACCGTTGACATAGACAACATCTTGATCTAGCATATTCTAAGTAGCTGATTAGAATATGCCACTTAATCAAGTTTATAAAAAAAATACATAATTAAAAGCTTTTTTGTAGTATCTTTTGTTTTTACTGATAATAAAAACCATTCATTTTCCTCGATAGCTCAGCGGTAGAGCAAACGGCTGTTAACCGTTTGGTCGCTGGTTCGATCCCAGCTCGGGGAGCCACATTCTTAACTAGCAAAACCTAAACTTTCACTACATCATCTATGAATTATTAGCTAAAAATCCTAATTCATGAAAATTTTATCTAAAAAAACCATCCTAACAATTTTTACTAAATTTGCAGAGAAAAATCCTCATCCTAAAACCGAGCTTTTATTTAATAACGATTTTACCTTACTTATTGCAATAGTCCTTTCAGCTCAAGCAACTGATAAATCTGTAAATAAAGCGACGGAACAATTATTTAAAGGTTACAATAGCGCTAGCATGATCTTAAAGCTTGGATTAGAAGGGCTAAAGGAATTTATTAAAACTATAGGATTATATAACAGTAAAGCTAGTAATATAATTGAATTATGTAAAATATTAGTTGCCCAAAATGATTATATACCAAACAATTTTCTAGAATTAATGAAATTGCCAGGAGTAGGAAGAAAAACAGCCAATGTTTATCTCAACGCTATACATCAAATGCATAATATAGGGGTAGATACTCATGTTGCTAGGGTTTCTAAAAGATTAGGTTTAACTAAATCAGATAAGCCTGAACAAATAGAAAAAGATTTACTCAATTTGATACCAAAAGAATTTTTGAAGAATGCACATAACTGGATAGTCTTACATGGACGTTATATATGTAAAGCCAGAAAACCAAACTGCGAAGAATGTTTTTTGAGTGGAGATTGTGAATATTTCAAAATCAATAAATTATAAATAGAAGAAATTACTATAGAAAATTAAGTCGCGATATGAATAGTAAATAAGAAATCTATTATGCATCTTTTGAAACTCATTATTTTCAACTTTAAATAGTTATACTTTGAATAATAGAGAATCAATGCACCATGAATTCTGGTGCATCTTTTTTAGTGAATTTAAATACCTAAATTAGCAGATCCAAGCCATTCTTTAATTTTAGCTTTGCTTAAAGCGCCTATTTTGCTATCTATCAACTTACCATTTTTGAATACTAATAATGTAGGAAGAGATAAAATACCATACTCAGAAGCTATGTTTGGATATTCATCAATATTCACTTTGGCTACAAATAATTTGTCACCTAGTTCTTTAGCAATTTCATCTACGATTGGAGAAAGCATTCTACAAGGACCACACCATTCAGCCCAGAAGTCTAGCAATACTGGCAGCTTATTATCTAATACGTCTGTTTGAAAATTTTTGTCGGTAATTATATTGCTCATAAAATTTTAAAATTAATTTATTTTTTCCTGCACTACTACATCAAAATACTTCAAACCAGCATCAGTTTCAATAGCAAATTTAAATTTATCGCCATCCTTTAATTCTTTGGTTAATCCAAGAATCATAAAATGCAAATCCCCTGGTTTAAAAACTATTTCAGCGGCGGATGGTATAATAATTTTATCTATAGAGCGCATTTTAGCTACACCATCTTCTTTTATCACTTCATGTAACTCAATTTTTCCTAACCCTTCTGTGGTTTTACCACCTAAAATAACAATATCTTTTTTGGATTTATTATTAATAGAAAAGTAAATAGCAGTATTTCTGTCTTTCATACCTTGACGCGCACGAGCATTTTCAACAAAAACTTGCTTTAGGATTTCATTTTCTTCGTGATGTTTTTCACAAGCAATTATTTCATAGCTAAAGCAGATTAATAATAGGCCAAAAGGTAAAAATTTTCTTAAGAAAGTCATGGTAATATCTTTTTTTAGTGGTTGAATTTGATATATTTGCAATTGTATCATAGTTAATTTGGATAAGTAAATATCTATCTTGTTATCCCAAGATATGCTAAGATAAGCATAGGTAAAAATGAATATGTTTAATATTATTAAAAAGTGACTAAACAAGTTATTACGAGGTTCGCTCCCTCCCCTACTGGCTATTTGCACATAGGTTCAGCTAGAACTGCATTATTTAATTATTTGTTTGCGCGTGCAAATGGCGGCAAATTTTTATTGCGTATTGAAGATACAGATAAAGATCGTTCTTCTCAACTAGCTATTGATGCTATAATCAGCGGAATGAAGTGGCTTGAGTTAGATTGGGACGGCGAAATAATATTTCAATCTAGCAGAGCAGCTCGCCACGTAGAAATAGCTTACCAAATGTTACACCAAGGTAGCGCATATTTATGCTTTTCTTCCCAAGAAGAAATTGAAGAACAAAGAAATCAAGCTAGCTCTAAAGGTGAAAGTTATATTTTTAAAAGCCCTTGGCGAGATTCTGATTCCAATTCTCATCCGAAAAATATTAAACCAGTTATACGTCTCAAAGCACCAATAGAAGGAAGTATAATAATTGATGATAAAGTTAAAGGATTCGTAGAAGTTAATAACTCTCAGTTGGACGATATGATATTGTTACGTAGCAACGGAACTCCTACTTATATGCTGGCTGTAGTAGTTGATGACCATGATGCTGGGGTTACTCATATTATTCGTGGAGATGATCATCTAACCAATACACCTCGTCAGGCTCTTATATACAAAGCTATGGGTTGGCTTATGCCAATCATGGCTCATATACCTTTAATTCACGGTGAAGACGGGCATAAACTTTCAAAAAGACATGGTGCGCTTGGTGTGGATGCTTATAAAGATATGGGTTATCTTAGCGAAGCCTTATTTAATTATTTGCTAAGACTAGGTTGGAGTCATGGTGATGATGAAATAATATCGCGTGATATGGCAATCAAATGGTTTAATTTACAAAATCTTGGAACTTCAGCAGCAAGACTAGATTTTGCTAAAATGCAACAACTAAACTCTTATTACATTCAGCATAAAAGCAATGATGAAGTTTTTGAACTTATAAAAAGTGAATTTGAAAGCAAAAGTTATATAATTTCAGAAATAGAAGAAGCATCAATAAAAAAAGCCGTAGAATATATCAAAACTAGAGCTATTTTTAAAGGTGACTTTCTACATTTAACCGAGTTATTTTTACCGATAAAAAATAAGATTAATTTAGATTCCGAAGCACAAAATTTATTAAACGATACATCCGCTAATTTACTACAAGACTTGAATCAAACATTGAAAGAAACTGACTTATATAGCAAGGAAATATTATTAGTTAATTTTAAGATTCTAGCAAAACAACATAATTCAAAAATAGCAAATATAATGCTCATTTTAAGAGCTGGGATTACTGGGAAATTGAGTGGTCCTGGTATTATAGAAATAATGGAGATTATAGGAAAAGAAGAATGTTTAACTAGATTTAATAGCTCATGGTTACAAAAAAACTAAAGGAATTATGGATTAACAAAAACTTTCCTCATGCAACTATTATAGGAAGTGAAAATATAGAAAAGGAATTTTTAAGCCTTAGTAATTTTATTGAGCAAATATATTGTGAGTATTCTACCCCATCTTTTGAAAATAATATTGATGTGATGGTAGTAGATATTTTAGATGAAAAAAAATATATAAGTGTAGATCAGATTAGAAGCTTATCTGCTTGGCTAAATACTTCTGCTTCAACCGCTCCTTTTAAATTTGCTATAATCAACAATGCAGACATGATGAATAATAATGCTGCAAATGCATGTTTAAAAATATTGGAAGAACCACCTAAGGATAGCTATTTAATATTGCTAGCAAAAAACATTAACAAGCTGCCTTTAACTGTTTTATCTCGTTGTTATAAACTCAAAAGCTATATTACAATAAATTATAATAATAAAAACTATCAAGAGCTTTTAGAGTTATTGATTTTAGATCGCAAAGAATTATTTCCATCATATTGTGCTAAATTTAAATCTAATCCAGAGCTATTTAAAGAATTTACTCATTCTGTATTTTTATATTTACAAAGATGGTTAAATTTTTCTAGCAAAATACAAGAAAATTATTCTAGCAAAGAGTATAAAATTTTTTCAAATAGATCTAATAAAGCCTCTATTATTCAAAAAAATAACGAAGTTTTGCAGCAAATAGCTGATACAAACATCTTTAACCTAGAGCCGTCTCATACTGCTCTTTTGTTATTAATTAAGTTAACGCAATGAATTTTGGTGATGTTTTTTGGAAAAGCCCCAAAGATGTTCTAGCTATCGGTGATAATGCTGTAAAGTCATTATCCAGACTTCGTATTAGTAGTATTAGAGATTTATTATTCCATAAACCTTGCTACTATCGCCACAAATTTGTTAACCCCGAAATAGCTGAGGTTGAAGACGGCGAACATGTAATAATGGAGCTTGAGGTTAGGTCTATAGAACTAAGAAAGATTAAAAATAAACCTCAAAAAATTAATTGCACCGATATACATCACAATCATGTTACTTTAATTTTTTTTAGACCACCTCACAAATTTATTTTAAGCTATGTGCATAATAATAATCAAATAATTGTTGATGGTAAGTTAATTAAAGATTCTTTTGGAGCCTTACAAATAGTTCATCCTGAATTTATTTGGAATAAATCTTTAATTAGCGAAATTGAACCAGTTTATTCCCTGACTTATGGAATAAATAATAAACAACTTCATGGCTATATTATAAAATGCCTAGATAGAATTCCTGATATAGCAGAATTTAATCCACTTATTTCTGATGCTACCTTGCCTAGTTTTAAACAAGCCTTTTTGGATATACATTTACCTAAAAACACAAAACAATATATGGATAGCAGTTTAAAAGCTATAGAAAGACTTGGATATGATGAGATGCTGGCCTATAATTATAACATGCATATTCTTAATAAAGCCGAGGATCATAATAGAGAAATACGATATCCAAAAAGACATGAATTACAAAATAGAATATTAGCAAAATTAGGTTTTGCTTTAAGCCGGGGGCAAGAAGAAGTTATACAAGAAATAGAAACCCAGCAACAAGAAGCTAAAAGAATGTTAAGGTTGTTACAGGGCGATGTTGGCTCTGGTAAAACTTTAGTAGCTTTACTTGTAGCACTAAATGTTATTGCTAATAAACTACAAGTGAGCTTTATGGCTCCAACAGATTTACTAGCAAGACAACATTATAATTTTATTCTAAAAGCTTTAGAAAACGAAAATATTAATGTGGCTTTGCTTACAGGCAAATCTAAAGCCAAGGAGCGTAAATCTGTTATAGAAAATTTACAAAATGGTACTATAGATATCATTGTTGGAACGCATAGTCTATTTCAAGAAGGTGTGAATTTTGCAAAACTAGCTTTTGTTATAATAGATGAACAACATAGATTTGGAGTGATGCAACGTTTAGAATTAATAAAGAAGGGCAGTAACCCAGATATTCTAATAATGACTGCTACACCTATACCAAGAAGCCTAGCTTTAGCGTTATTTGGTAATATTGCTGTTTCTAAGTTAGTAAATAACATCAAAAATAGACAAACTGTTGAAACTTATGTAATGCATGAATCCAAAATTCATGAATTGATGCTAGCGATAGATCGAAAATTAGACTTAGGTGAAAAAATATATTGGGTATGTCCGCTTATTGAAGAGTCAGAAGAAGAAGTTTCCAAAAAAATGATGAGCGCAACTTTACGTTTCAGTAGTTTACAATCTATATACGGGGATAAAGTGGCTATGATACACGGTAGCACAGCAGTAGCTGAAAGAGATAAAGCTATGCTACAGTTTAAAGAAGGCTCGATCGATATATTGGTTGCTACAACTGTTATAGAGGTTGGAATAGATGTTGGTAATGCTACTTTAATCATTATAGAAAACGCAGAAAACTTTGGCCTCGCCCAGCTACATCAACTAAGGGGAAGAGTTGGTAGAAGCCATTTAAAATCTCATTGCATATTGCTTTATAGTTATCCAATGTCTGCTGTAGCCAAAGAGAGACTTAATACTATGAAAAATTCAAATGATGGTTTTTATATAGCACAAAAAGATCTAGAACTAAGGGGGTCGGGTGAAATATTAGGCGCAAAGCAAAGTGGTTCCAATACTAATTTTACTTTTTTGGATATTTATCGAGATCAAAAAATCATTGAACTTATTCAAACCTCAAAGGATAATAAATATGAGGTCAAAGATGAAAAAATAATTAACTTTATCCGCAAATTATTTAATAAAGACAATATAGATTTGTTAGAATAATTTACAAGGAACATACAAAATGACTCGGACAAAAATAAAAACAAAAATTTTAGCATATATTAACCTAATAAAACCTGGTGTTATTAGTTTAGTTATATTT
>CANGIW010000012.1 GCA_947454145.1 Rickettsiales bacterium | reverse complement strand
TTCAAAAACTGCGCACATCAAAGCTGTGTTACCATCTTTATTTACGGCATTTACATCTACTCCTGCTTGAATGAGTTTTTGTGCTACTTCTTTATAGCCTTTTAAAGCTGTAAGCATTAAAGCTTTTTTACCATCTTTATCTTTAGCATTTAGATCAGCTTTTGCCGCAATCAGCTGTTCTACCATTTCCGCACGCCCTTGTTCAGAAGCTATCATCAAAACTGTTTTTTCATCTTTATTTACGGCATTTACATCAGCTTTTTCCGCAATCAGCTGTTTTACTATTTCTATATGACCTTCAAAAACTGCGCCCATCAAAGCTGTATGACCATCTTTATCTTTAGCCTTTACATCTACTCCGGCTGCAATCATCTGATCTACTACTTTTTTGTCCCCAAGCTCAATTGCATCAACTCTAGAATTATCCTTACTAAAATTAGTATTATTGACTCCTTGTGTTTGCTTTAGATACTTTTCTAAAATTTTTGTGCAACCAGAAAAAATAGCAAATATTACTATCAGTACTGTAATGTATTTTTGAATATAATTTTTTGTGCTCATATATGCATTGTATTATAGATGAATATTAAATTTTAGTTGCTGATAGTTAATTATTATTAGATAATAATATTCAAAGCAATGAAAAACAAGAAAGATTTAATTGTTATTTAAAAATAAGATGAAGTGATTGAAGGAAGATGATAAATATACTATCAACTTCTATAGCCATTAATGATTTGTAACACTAGAATAGATTACAATAGATATTGTAATCTATAATATCTAGCATTATTGCTTATTAAGAAAACTAAGCAGCCGCTGCCTCAGATTTTTTTACAGCTGGTTTTCTAGACTTGAATTTAAGCTCTATCTTTTTTGTTAGAAAAGAAGGAAGTTCCAAACCAGATTTTGCAATAAATTTTGCTACAACTTCTGTTGGTTGAGCACCATTAGACAACCAATAAGAAATGCGCTCTACGTTTAAAATAACTCTATTCTTATCATCTTTAGGTAATAAAGGATTATATGTACCTAATTTTTCTAAGAATTTTCCATCTCTGGGTACTAAAGCTGATGCTGCTACTATTTTATAAAAAGGACGCTTTTTACGCCCACCTCTAGACAAACGAAGTTTTACTGACATAAATGAAATTTTATCTTTTTAATCTATTTTAATTTTACTTCTTTAAATTCTACGTGTTTCCTTATCTTAGAATCGTATTTGTTAAATTGTAATTTTTCGGTTTTGGTTTTTGGGTTACGCTTAGCTACAAAAAAAGTTCCTGTGCCTGCAGTACTAACCATTTTTACCAATAAGCTTTTTTTACTTGCCACAATGATCTAAATATTTAGTGAAATAACGATTAACAAGTAATAATATAGAACAAAATTTCTCAACAAGCAATCAATATTTTAAATTATGCAATTAAATTAGCAAACCGAAAATATAAAATATATCTATAAGATAATGCAAGCTTTTACCGACATTTTTTTCTGTGTCCATTTCGTACCTTCTTTTTGTAAATTAAGTTGACCATTTTTTATTTTATCCAAGTTGATTGCTATTTTATGTTTTTATGAACTCTATATTGTATATATATTAAGCCTAATTTTTTAAACGCAGCTGTCACTATACGCGTATTGATATTGTTGCCAGAAGATTCCATATCTATAAATTGAGCTTGAGAATATGCAAATGATATAGGGTAGTAGATTAATTCATATTTTAGAACCAATTTACAATATCCTAGATTTTTCTACATCACCAATATTGATACCAAAAATTTTAGCTCTAGTTGTTAAATGCACTGAATGAGAATATTTATACTATTAAAATTTAGGTATTATCATTTACAAAAAGAACCTAATTATCTCAATATTTATAGTAAGTGGTTAAATAACATTTTATTCAACGAAAAATAATTTTAAGCACAAGTGCTTTTTATTACTTCAAGTTTAAGGATTATATAAATCTCGTGAATATATTTTTATGTAAGCCTTTCTCTTAATTTGATCTATGTATTTTTGCGCTTGAGTAGAAGATTTTTTGCTTTGTAAAACACTAGAAGCAAAGCCTTGATATTGTTCTATTAAATCATTTATATTGCTTTTAACTAAGAAAATAACTTTTAATTTGTCATTATGTTGAATAATATTACTTACGCTTCCAACCTTAAGATCTTTGAGTATAGTTTTTAAAACTATCTCAAAATCATTCAAGTTTTTTTCTACTTTTACCCACGTAATATTTTTAATCAACTGATCTTTGGTGTAATCATAATTTGGATTTTTATTCAACTTATTTCTCAATAATTCTAATTCAGCAAAATTATCTTTTGTGCCAGAAGAAACACTGAAAATTATAGTTTGTAATCTTACATCCTTTAAGTTACTATCCCTCATTTTTACATTTTTTGCCGCAGAGGAACTTGTGAGATCTTTAATAAAATTTTCTAATTCCATAAAATTCTCAGTATTTGGCTTTTTAGGATTATGTAATTTTCTTGATATAATAGAACCTAGCAAATGCTCGGTAGTTAACATGCTTTTTATAAAATCTTTGAAAAAGTCGTATTTAATATTTGTTTGCATTAAAATAAAAAAGAAAGCTCCTTTGTCCAAATTGCTATTTGTTTCAAACAATCTTATTCTGTCGTTAACTTCCTTATCCCCTATTGATATTTTGTTTTTCTTCGCTTCTTGGTTGCATATTGCATTTATTATCAAATCGTCTAAGGCTTTTTTTCTTATATCCGCTACATTTTCTAAACTTTTACGATTTAATGCCATCATTAACTTTTGATGCATTTTAACTTGAGATAAAGTAATCGCCTCTTTATTAACTATTGCGACTATCTTATCTGCTTTTGCTTGGAATGAAAATAATGTAGCAAGTATTATTAATGTTAATGTAATTGTTCTAGATATTTTCATTTTATCTCTATTATTTATATTAATAATTATATACAACCCTTTTCTTTAAACAAGCATAATTATAGCTAATTTCTATGAAATCTACCAGCGTTGTTAAAGTCTATAATTACATTATTTATACTTTTTGTGAAGCCTAAAATATTAATGCAATATATTTTTATCTGAAAATGCGAATTTTTAGATTGCATTTAAAAAAAAACCGTTATACATTATATTCATCTAGGTTAAGATTAAATCGGGGGCGTAGTTCAGTTGGTTAGAATGCCTGCCTGTCACGCAGGAGGTCGCGGGTTCGAGTCCCGTCGCTCCCGCCATTATTTCTCTAGTTTGTGATAAATCATTTGTGATAACTAAGTAAATATAGTTACAGTATGTTTTTAAGCACAAAAAAATTTACCAAATTCTTATATTATATATTTTTTTATTCTCAATATTTAAATATAAAATAACATCAACAACACTTATTGTCTATTAAACTTGAAATTATTCCACTAGTTGCCAATTCTGTAAAAATTCATATAGTTTTTTATTATTTTTTGTGCAAATTAATCGTTTTTTAAAATCCAGTATTGTAGTAGCATTAGGCACATTTGTATCCAGACTTTCTGGTTTTCCTAGAGAGCAAATGATTGCGTATTTATTCGGGGCTAGTAATACTGCAGATGCAGTAAATGTAGCTTTTAGATTCCCTAATTTATTTAGACGGATTTTTGCAGAAGGAGCGTTATCTGCAGTCTTTATCCCTATATTTAACGATATTTATTCAGCTGATACAAAACAAGCAAATATTTTTGCTAATCAAATAGCGATATTACTAACATTATTTCTTGTATTTTTTATCGGATTAATGGAATATTTCATGCCCCAAATAGTTAGTATGATTGCCCCAGGATTCTCTGAACATACAGAGCATTTTACTCTCACTGTATATTTATGTAGAGTTACCCTGCCATATTTATTATTCGTATCTTTAGGAGCATTAATAGGGGGAATATTAAATTCCTTGGATAAATTTGCCAGTTTCTCTTTTAATCAAGTTATTTTTAATGTAACTATAATATTTTTTACTTTATCAATTACGTATTTTGATTTGCTAAGTGCAGAAACGGCAATAGCTATTGGGGTTATTTTGGGTGGTTTTTTACAATTATTCGCTCTTTTTTATAATGTATATAAATCTAAATTTAATTTATTTTGGCCAAAAACTTTCCAAGGTCAAGAGGTTTCACTTTTACTGAAAAGATTAATGCCAGCAATAATAAGCTATGGTACTATGCAGTTGAATTTATTTATTTCTCAAATAATAGCAAGTTTTATTTCTGGTGCTATTTCTGTTATCGGATATGCCGAAAGAATATATCAATTGCCATTATCTATATTTGCAACAACATTTAGCACTGTTTTATTACCTAGTCTTTCCAAATTACATAAAACTAACTTAGACGACAAAATACAAAATTTACAAAGCGCTATAATCAGGTTGTCTTTAGTTTTAACCTTTCCTTGCGCTATCATATTGATGTTTATGAGTACAGAATTCGTAGAAATAATATACGAAGGCGGTAGTTTTAGCCCAAGCGCAACTATGCGTGTAGCCAATATATTATTTTGGTTTAGTCTGGCTTTACCAGCATTTAGTTTAGTTAAAATATACACAACTCTATTATATTCAAGAGGCAAAGCTAATATAGTGATGCGTGTTACTATTTACACTTTAATTATTAATACTGCCTTAAATTATATATTGATCAATTTTTTAAGAGAAGTAGGAATAGCTATAGGTTCTGCAGTAGCAGCTTGGATTAATTTAGGAATGATAATATGGTATTATAATATAACCGTGCCTAGTAAAATGAATATATCTAAAATGTTTTTCTTTAAATTATTTGTAATTACATTATCCATTATATTATCGTTATTTTTAGCAAAATCTTTATTGCGCAGTTTTTTTGATAGCCAAACATTAATAGGTAGATTATCATTTACCTTCAGCGTATTGATAGTTACAGCTATTAGCTATATTATCTCTTTGATAAAAATTAATTTAATCAAAATAGATTGGAAAAGCTTTAAATTAATAGAATTTTAGAATTAAAATAATAAATTCACATATGCTTAATAATATTGATGCAGATAATTCTGTAATTCTCACTCAAAAACTAATGACAAATAAAACAGTTGCTAGAATAGCAGCTGTACAATTTTATTACGCAATAAGTTTATCTGCAGATCAAGATAATGATAAATTTTCAGACTGGTTATTTTCCTTTCATAAGAAACGAGAGGATTATATAACCGAAGATGAAGAATTTGGTAATGACTATCCCCAACACATTAATAAGGCATTTTTTGAACTTTTAAAAAACAATCTTTCTACCTATAAAGCTGAATTAGAAGATATAATAAAAAAATATTTAACTTCAAATAAGCAATGGGACCACAATAATATTGTTTTGATATCTGTACTTGCTGGCGGTCTTTGTGAGCTTAATTATATACCCTCAACACCCATAAAAGTTGTTGTGAATGAATTCACAAATATTGCTGCTAACATGTTAAACGATAAAGAAATTGCTTTTGTCAATTTTGTTTTAGATGATTATGCTAAAAATATAGATAATTCAAGGAGTTTGGTTAATGCGCTTTGAAAAAAATCATAGTCTATCTTCTCAATTATGGCTTAAGCGTCAAGCAAAAGATAGATACACTATTGGCGCTAAAGAACAAGGTTATTTCAGCAGAGCTGCATTTAAACTTATAGCCATCCAAAAAAAATATAAAATTTTTAAACTTGGGCAATATGTTTTAGATTTAGGTTCTGCCCCAGGAAGCTGGACACAAGTTGCATTACAATATACCTCTAAAGAGTTAGACAATAACGTAGTAGGTATCGACTTATTAGAAACTAATGAAATAACAGGCGCAATAGGTTTGCGGGCGGATATATTTGCAGAAGATATCAATAATATTATTGATAAATATTTACCCTCTAGCGAATGCAATGTGATTCTAAGCGATATGGCTCCAAATACTTCTGGCGACAAAGGTTTAGACCATTTACGTATCATGAATTTATGTGAAGCTGCAGATGATATTGCAGACACTTTTTTATCGAAGGGTGGGCATATGATTTTAAAAATTTTTCATGGACTTCAAGAAGAAGACTTTGTAAAAAAACTTCGTCAAAAATATAAAAAAGTAACGTACTTTAAACCGGAAGCAAGTAGAAAATCATCTAATGAAATCTATTTAGTGTGCCTGCATAAACAGATTTCATGATTGTAATATCAATTATTGATGCAAATTTCTTTTTTACAATTCTTCATTACTAATATAACCTAATAACTCTAGTGCGGTGTTTTTTTGTTCCAAAGTTAGATCCATTTCTTGATTAGTATCGAGTTTTAAAGAATGTATTAGTTTTTCATTATCTCTAGCTTCTATGTTTAAGCTGCTATTGATAGCATTTATATTAGCTCCTTTCTCAATCAGTGTTTGTACTATTTGTTTGGAACCGTTTTGAATTGCTACCCTTAAAACTGTAACACCATCTTTATCTGCAGCATTTATATCAGCCCCTTTCTCAAGCAGTGTTTGTACTATTTCTTTGAAACCTTTGTGAGTTGCTACCATTAACACTGTAACACCATTTTTATCAGCAGCATTTATATCAGCCTCTTTCTCAAGCAGTGTTTTCACTATTTGGTTATAACCTTTCTGAATTGCTACCCTTAAAGCTGTAACACCATCTTTATCTTGAGCATTTATATTTGCCCCTTCCTCGATCAGCTTATCTATCATTTTTTTATGACCATTATAAACTGCTTCCATTAAAGCACTATGACCTTCTTTATCCTTAGCGTTTACATCTACCCCTTGTTTAATCAACAATAATGCTGTTTTTGTATCACCTTTAATAGCTGACCATATTAAAGCAGCTGTAGATACATTTTCATCTTTTACCTTTAATAAATATTCTCTTAGCTCTTTTTTATATGCTTCATATTCAAGATAATGCTGCGCAAAATAAATGCAACTAGCAACAAAACTTATATTAATTACACGATTTAATTCCATATTTTTTACCTTTTTTTAAAAAACTTAAATATTTAACAGAATTTCATGTTTCGGAAGAAAAAAATCTTACCGTTAGTTAGATAAAATTAATATTATCTTAACCTTTAATATAAGAATTATTCAAACTCTTACAAATGTCAAGTAGTTATTTTTTAAGATTAAGATGTAATGTTAAATAAATTAAATTAATTAATTAACCTTGTGGCTTTATTGCAACTATATTAAGAAATAATTATGATGATTTCAATTTTTGTTTTGAATAATCTTTAGTATATATGGTAAATTTATTAAAGGAACATAAGAATTTTATAGCAAAGAATTTCTTATTAGTGTTTCTTTAATTTTATTTTTATCATTTAATCAATCAGTATTATTTTTATGGTTAATCTAAATCTTTCTCAACGTACAATAGCAGCACTCGCTATTTCTACAGCAATACCTACAGCATTATATTATATTATCTCGAATGATAGCGATAAAATGGGCGCTTTATCCCCTCAAGCCTCTATTACATATAAATTTTTACCTTTATTAGTACAACCAATATCTCAATTTGTTGCCAACCAAATAGATCAAGAACCAAACCTTGATAAAGAAACAAAACAAGGTTTAAAGAAAGCTACCATAGATTTTGTATCTGAATTTTCTAGTGGAAAAAATCTTGCTGATAACATTACAGCTATAAGCTCAGATCACCTAATTAACTTAGTTTTAATAGCTGTTGGATTTCACAAGTCAAGTATGTTTTGCAATAACAAAAATTCAGCAGATCAATTAACAACTTATTTGCTGGAGAATATAAAACATCTACAAATCTTAACTAATGGTTTAATAGATTGCCACAAGATGTCTCAACCATCAATAAAACTGATTATGTATTTTGCAGAACACATAAGCGCAAATATTGAATCAAAGCTACCTCCAATATGTAAACCTATATTGACATTTGCAAAAGGTCTTATTTACCACTCAACTGGAGAATTATGTATTACCACTGAAGAAACCCTAGAATTAGCAGAATCTGTACAATCATCAGGAATGCTTCTACAAACAAACTCCTCAGAAGAATGTAGCTAAAGGTAACAAATTTATGAATAAGATAAATCTATACTATACTGAAAGTACATTAGCGCAATTTAAGCTTACAAAATGATTAAAGTAGTGTAGTCCTCTATAGGGGGGGCTATTGGAACAATAGTTACTAACTTTAGCGCAATTTAAGCTTACAAAATGATTAAAGTAGTGTAGTCCTCTATAGGGGGGGGGCTATTGGAACAATAGTTACTAACTTGTACCCTAGTTAACGATAATTATTATTGTATAAAAATACTGTAGCAACAAATATAATATGAACTAAATTAAAATTAGCGCATATTATATTTGACTTTATTAAGAATTTGCTGCTAAAAACATTGTAATTAAAATACTTCTTCCACACCCAGCACTTCTGGTATATATTGTTTCAACATTCCTTCTATGCCATTTTTTAAGGTTATTGTAGAACTTGGGCATCCAGAACAGGCTCCTTGTAATTTAAGTTTTACAATGCCATTTTCAAAAGCTATAAATATTATATCTCCTCCGTCAGCTGCAACAGATGGTCTTATGTAAGTGTCTAAAATTTCAGTAATTTGTTTTTCGAGTCCACTTAAATTATCATACATGATATTTTGAGCATCAAGGTTTTCTGAATTATCTTTCCTATATATAGGAAGTCTAGAATCCAAATACCCTACTATTATCATCAAAATTTCGGGCTTAATTAAAGCCCATTCTGTATCTTCTTGCTTAGTGATAGTTATAAAATCAGAACCAAAAAAAACAGCTTTTACTCCTTCTATAGAAAATAATTGTGTAGCTAATCCACTTGCGTGGGAAGATTCAATATTATCAAAAAATTTTGTTCCCTCAGGGCTTACTTCTTGGCCTGGCAAAAATTTTAAAGCATTGTGATTAGGTGTGAATTCTGTCTCTATATACATATCAGTTTTTACTTGTGAATTTTTTAAGATTAAATAATGTGAGTATTGGAGCAGAAACAAAAATAGATGAATAAGTTCCCACTATTATACCTACGAATACTACTAAGCTAAAACTCCTTAAAGCTTCTCCGCCGAATATTATTAAAGCTAAATTTGCAAGTAATGTAGTAAGAACAGTTAAAGTAGTCCTAGAAAGAGTCTCGTTTATACTTACATTAATGATCTCTGCTGTAGATTTTTTTGTATATTTACGGAAATTTTCCCTGATACGATCATAAATAACAACGGAATCATTTACCGAATATCCTATCACTGTTAAAATAGCCGCTATGGTACTCAAGTTAAAATCTAAAGCAAAGTAGCTTGTAAAGCCTAAGCATATAATTGTATCATGTATAAGTGATATTATTACACCTATGCCGAACTGCCATTCAAAACGAAACCAAACATATAACATAATGGCTAAAAATGCTAATATAATTGCTTGCAGTCCACTCCAAACAATTTGAGCCCCTATTTGAGGACCTACAAAATCTATTTGCCTATATTCAATTTCACCTGGGAAAGTTTGATCTAATTTATTTTTTATTATTTCTATTATTTTATCAAAGTCTAAATTTTCTTGCGCGGCTACTTTGATAGACACATTATTTTCACTACCAAAATTTTGTAAAATAACCTCTCCTATCTTTTCTTCAGCCAATAAAGTTCGCATTCTAGCTACTTCTGGTGTATTTTTTGTTCTAACCTCTAAACTAATACCACCAGCAAAATCTATCCCATAATTGAATTGAAAGAATAATATACGCATTAAACTTATAAAGACTAAAATCAAAGCTATAAAATAATTTATTTTTCTAAATTTAACAAAATTAATATTTGTATTATCGGGTATAAGTTTTAAAGGGAATAATTGCATATTTTTTAATTTAATATTGTACCTATTGGTAATTTATAACCTCGTAGAAATTCTTGACTTGTCATTTTATTTTTACCAGATCTTTGCAAGATCTCAACTATTAACTCACCAAAGCCACATTTTATTGTAATTTTATCATCTAATATCTTACCACAAGAATTTTCATGCTGAATATTATTATATCTAGCTTTAAAAATTTTTATCATTTCTTGATTATGCAGAAAAAATGCTCCAGAATAATCACAAAAAGCTCTGATTTGTCTATCGATATTTTGAGATGAATTTTGCCAATTAATTTTTAAATCTTCTTTGTTTATTTTATGCGCATAACTTACCCCATGTAACTCTTGAGAGTAAGGTTTTATGTGATCTATATTTTCTAAAGTTTTAATCAGCAATTCTGCACCCAGATTTGCTTTTAATTGACTTAAAGTTGGATAGTCTATATCAGCTTTTAATGTTACATTTTGTTGCATTAATATATCTCCAGTATCAACACCTGCATCCATTTGAATGATACAAACTGCACTTTCCGTCTCCCCCGATAAAATAATATGTTGCAAAGGTGCAGCACCTCGAAATTTTGGTAGTTTAGAAGGGTGAATATTTATGCAGCCATATTTTGTTTTGTTTAACATGAATTTTGGTAATATCATGCCATAAGAAACTACAACAATTACATCAGCATCAATATCAGTAATTTGTTCCTTCACCTCCTCCGATTTCAAAGTAGCTGGGGTATATACATTCAAGCTATGCTTTAATGCTAGATCATGTACTGGTGTAACAGTCAATTTATGCCCCCTACCCTTTGGCTTTGGCGGATTTGTGAAAACAGCAACCACCTGATGTTTACTAGATATCAATTGCTCCAAAGCAGGGCAAGAGAATTCAGAGCTACCCATAAAAATTATTTTCATAGCTCTTGTGCATTTTTTATTTTCGCTAATTTTTTAATCGCGAATTGTTTTTTTAAACTAGACAAATAATCCACAAGAAGTTTGCCCTCTAAATGATCTATTTCATGTTGAATAGCTCTAGCAAGCCATCCATCAGCTTCTAGTACAACATTATTGTTGTTATAATCTTGATATTTTATAGTTAAAGATAAGGGGCGAGCTAGTTCTATACTCTGATATGGTAAAGATAGACATCCTTCATTTGCACCTACTTTATCTTGGGAAACTTTTATTATTTCTGGATTAACTAAAAATAATGGATAAAACCCCGACTGCCTTACTATTTCATCTGGATTGATTAAATCTTGCATGTCAATAACAATTATTCTTTGCAAAACCCCCACTTGAACAGCAGCAAGACCTACACCTTTATTATAATACATTGTAGCAAGCATATCATCCATTAAAGTTTTAATGTTAACGTCATGATTAGTTACGATCGCAGATTTATAACGTAACCTATTATCAGGAGCCGTAACTAAATTTAATAAAGTCATATTTAAATGATAATGTATAATGTGTACAGCATATAATATAATGTAAAAGCTTGAAAAAATCTATAGCTGTATTTTACCTGCTTACTCATAAAAACATGTGTTTGCAAAAAATATATTTCAATTTATAGTTAATAAAATAAAAAACCACTTGAGTTGTATTTATTAAAGATATATACTTTAGATTATAAAGAATAATATATTTTGGATTGAATGTTTGCAAATAAATCAAAAATAATAAATGTATGGTTTTTAGTATGTAACATAGTTTTTTATTGTGTATGTGAAAAAATTAATTACACGCTATTAAAAAATATAGACCATACGAAAGCAAATATAAAAGCTATATATCCAGAACAAAATAAAACTATATTTTTATACAATCCGTCTAATATTGAAAGTACCAAATCAATATTAGAACAACTTACTAAAATTAATCCAAACAAAGCATTCATTACTAATTTAAATTTACTTAACTCTCGGGGTATTGTTGAAGTAACCTTAAAAGCACAAGACATTAAAAATTTGTATAGCTACTTAAACGAACTTTCAACTAATATGAAGGGTATTTTTGCAATTACACATCTTACTATAAATAGTAACGACGAACACTTCAGTAGCAAAGAAAATATTAGAAAAAATCAAGAAGAAGAAGAAGAAGACGTTCCTTTTATTCTTAAATATTTAAATAAACAAACTGCTCAACAAAAAAAAAAGAAGAAGACTACCAATACAGAAAAAGTAAATATTAAAGAATATAATTATGAAGCTATCATTACCTTGGGAGATTTTAAGTAAAATATCTCAATATATAAATATATATAAAACTAGAATCAAAATTTTTATTTTAGCAATATTAAATATTACCCTAGTGCTACTAAATATTTTTAGCCTAAAAGAATATTTTCAAGAAAAAGCAAATTTTGATGCACTGGAAAGTAATATTGAAGGCAATATTCAACATTCAACAGACTTTGATACCACTCCTTTTGTCCATACAATAGATTCTGTAAATAATTTTATCTACGGCTCTCTTGATAAGAGAATAAATTTAGTTTCTAATGAACAGAGTTTTAAACTACTACACGAAGACAATGAGAAAAAATTTTTTTTAATAGAGTACAAACTACAATTTATTAGCAATTATAACGAATTAATGAAGCTTTTAGAAAAATTTAGTGCTTCAAAGATGATCTACCAGATATCAGATTTAAGCTTTAATAACGAGAATTACAGTAAACTTCAAATCATTTTAAATTTAAAGGTATTGGCTTATGACAACAAATAAAAATAATGCTATATATTTATTCACTATTGTTTTGTGTGTGTTTTTTATTATAACGCAAAAAATTCTTGCTGACACTTTTACATCAAATAGAATAGATCCAACAAAACCAATATTAGATTTTCCTAACGATTATAAATTACAAGGAATATTTTTGGGGGAAACTCATAAATATTGTATAATAAATAATCATATTTTAGAAATTGGTTCTAAAATGTCTGATATTCAAATCACCTCTATAGACTCAGAAGGAGTTTATATAGAAACTTCAACTAAAGATAGATTTAAACTTGATGTAAGTAATTAAAAATTAATATCTATATTGCTATATGAAAAAAATACTTAATATTTTGTTATTTTTAATGTTATATACAAACTCTGTATTTGCTGCTGATCCCTCTGAAGAAAACAGCCTTAGAGGTTTATTACAGTTATCAAATCAGTATATTAATGCAAGCGTAGAAAGAGCTACTGGACTTCTGGCTGAAAACTCTGGTAACATTAACCCAAATTTTACAGGAGAAAATATACTTAGCAATGATGGGAGTAATCCTTTTTTTGAGGCGCTTGAAATTAGCCAAAATTATAGTATAAAAATACAATTTAAATCCATTAATAATAAATCAGCTTCTAACTCTGTGAGTTATGAATTTCAAGGTAAACGTATAATGCTTATACCTTTAATAGAAAGAGAAGAAGGTTCAAACAATCTAACTACGATAATTTCTGCATGGGAATGTATTACAGACATAGATAATCTATTAAATGATTTAGTTGGTACGAAAAAGAATTATGATTTATTATCGCCAGTAGCTAGAGTCTCTGATAACAAATATTTGAATAATTGTGTAGGGGTTAGTGATAGTTACTTAGATAGCGTTTGGAGTCAATAATCTTTATTTAAGATTAAAATTTACATCTTTTTTTGGATATTTTAATCTTAAAATACCCTATACCATAAAGCCTACAAGAAATATTCTAAAAAATTAAAATTTTACCTAAAACAGCTCTTGACCACGAAAAGCAAAGATGCTATAAATTGTTAGGAATGTGAAAATATTACTGCATTTATCTTGATAACCTGTATATCAGAGCCCGTAGCTCAGCTGGTAGAGCGTATGACTTTTAATCATGATGTCCCGAGTTCGAATCTCGGCGGGCTCACCACAATATTTCTGGTGAGTTTATCTCTTGATAATTTTTTAACACACTCTTCAGCCAATCTTGCTAAAACACCATAGCTACACCAAGCAAACTCATTGCTAAGTTATCCTATATATAACAAGTAAGGAATTACATTAGTTACATTATTTGAACCTTCCTCTCTTTCTATTAAAGCTATAAGAATAGATTTAGCGCATTTTATTAGCTTTTTATAACTTGTTCTGCTTAAATGAAGCATTAGAATAAGCTTGTTGCAATGTATTAATAGCAGGAATTTAACCATCATATAATGCGCCTAAACTTTTCTTCCGCCATTTATTTTCTATTATATCTCTAAAGTATTTTTTGTTTACACTCAAGGTAATCACTTGCCTCGTATTTTAAGCGTAAAGTTTTTTATTTTTATATTTTATTCGTCATAATAATACATAAATATTTATGTTTAATCTACATAACCAAATACTACTTAGTTGGTTTGATTACTAAAAAACTTATGCAATCCTTTTTAGTTTTTTGCATTTCAGCCTTTAATTTGATAAAGTTAATATGATTTTATTAATATAAATAAGAAAGAAATTGTATAAGACCTATTTTGAACATTTAGATGAATTAAAACGTCGTATATTAAGCGTATTTTTAATTTTTATTGCTTTAACAATTATAAGTTATTGTTATGCCGATAAAATTTATCATTTACTATTATTACCTTTAAATGAAGTCAATACAACTCAAGAAGTTATGTACACAAGCCTTACCGAAGTATTCTTAACCTATTTATCAATCTCTATAAGAACTTCTATAGCTTTAACATTACCATTTCTTGCTTATAATATATATATGTTTATATCTCCTGGTTTAAACCTTATAGAAAAAAAAATAGCTAAAATAATTCTGTTTTTATCTCCCTGCTTATTTTATCTAGGAATGTTTTTTGTATTCAAATTTGTAATCCCAAATGCTTGGAAATTTTTTCTTTCTTTTCAACAAGAAAATAATAATGTAAACTTATTTTTTAAACCTAAAATTAGTGAATATGTAAGTTTATCTACAGAATTTCTTTTAGCTTTTGGTTTAGCTTTTCAGTTGCCTATAATTTTAATTATATTGCTATTATTAAAAATAATCTCGGTGCAAAATTTAATCAAAAAGCGTAAAATAGCTATAGTGGTTAACTTTTTTATAGCAGCAATATTAACACCACCTGACGTTTTAAGTCAGTTTGCCCTTGCAATACCCTTGCTAATATTGTATGAAATATCAATATTACTTGGTAAATTTTTATTAAAAATAAAGGACTAATTATTTATGTTGGACTTAAACTGGCTTTTAGCAAACACTGAAAAATGTAAACAACTTCTTAAATTAAGAGGAGTGGCTGAAGAAACTATAGACAAATTGCTAAACTTATACGAAGAAAGAAAAGATTTAACCAAACTTATGCAAAGTTTGCAAGGAGCTAAAAATGAAAAGAATAAGCTTTTAGGTAATTTGATAGCATCTGCTTCTGGTCGTTCTACTAATTTAACTCAATTCAAAGAAATACAAAGAGATGCGGATCATCTTTCGGAAAAAATTTCTGAAATTAATCAACAATTAAACAACACTAATAATCTTGACGACATTATAAATTCTATACCTAATATCCCCTCTAATGATGTTCCTGAAGGTAGAGATGAAACCCATAATATATTGGTAAAAACTGTAGGTTATTTGCCAAATAAAAATTTTAAACTCAAGCCCCATTTTGAAATAGGGGAATCTTTGGGTATTTTAGATTTCAAAAATACTAGTGAAGTATCTGGTAGTAGATTTGCAAGTTTTGCAGGACCTTTAGCAAAACTTGAAAGAGCGTTAGTGAATTTTATGTTAGATATTCATGTAAACCAATTTGGTTTTACAGAAATATCCCCCCCAACTATGGTAAAAGATAAAGCGATGACATGGGTAGGGCAACTGCCAAAATTCGCAGCAGAATCATTTCAAACAACTAATGACTATCGCTTGATCCCTACTGCTGAAGTATCTTTGATGGGTCTTATGTATGATAGTATAATTGCTGAAGAAAAATTACCATTGAGATTGGTAGCTGCTACTCAGTGTTATCGTTCTGAAGCTGGTAGCGCTGGGCGTGACACTAGAGGCTTGATAAGAGTTCATCAATTTCAAAAAGTAGAACTGGTAAGCATCACAGTACCCGAAAAATCAGAAGAAGAGCATCAATATATATTAAATGCTGCTGAAACTATACTGCAAAAATTAGATTTACCGTACAGGGTTATGCTGTTGTGCGCTGGCGACATGGGCTTTAGTGCGCAAAAAACTTATGATATTGAGGTTTGGATACCATCTCAAGACAAATATCGTGAAATTTCAAGCTGCTCAAATTGCGGCCAATTCCAAGCTCGAAGAGCTAAAATTAGATATAGCAAATTAACACCTAAATCTAATGAATATGTTCATAGTTTGAATGGATCTGGACTACCTATAGGAAGAACTATAGCAGCAATTATGGAGAACTATCAAAATGCTGATGGATCAATCTCTATTCCCCCAGTGTTAGTAGGATACATGGGTGGTTTGACTAAAATTACACCAGAACTTAATCCTAAAATTTTTATTTAATGTTCTATTAGGGCCACATGATTTGTAGCCCTATAAAAAATCCTAAAGCTATTATATTACAATGAAAGAACTACAAAATTTTATTAATTTTGGTATCGTTGGTTTAGGTAAAACTGGTATAGCTGCCTATACTTTTTTAAAAAAATTAGACAAAAATGTTATTTGCTACGATGATAATCCTAATGCAAGAGAAAATTTTACAAAGTTATTTAATAAATCAGCTTTACATGATATTCTTAGTGAAGAATGGCAAAAATTAGATATATTAATTGTAAGCCCCGGCATTCCTTTAAATTGGCCTAAACCTCATTATGTGGCAACTATTGCAAAGAAGTTTAATATTCCAATAATTAGCGATATAGATTTATTTTATATATATAATAGCTCTAAAGATTATATAGCTATTACTGGCACAAACGGCAAAAGCACTTGTACCACACTTAGCTGTCATATATTTCAATCTAATAGCTTAAAATGGCAAGCATGTGGTAATATTGGAAATGCTATATGCAATCAATCTTTGGAAGTAGGGGGATATATATTGGAATTATCCTCTTTTCAGCTGGAAATTACCAAGCATATAAAATTATCTTTAGCGCTATGTCTAGATATAAAAAATGACCATACAGATAGATATAAAGATTTTAATCAATATATATTAGCCAAAGAAAGAATTTTTTCATATTTATCCAGCAAAGATTACGCAATCTTGTCTATAGACAGCCCAGCTATTTTAAATATTTACAATAACCTTACGTTACCCCGTAAAATTGCTATCTCAACAAATATAATAAAAGAAGGTGTAATAACCGCTATCAGCAACAAATTAATCGATAATTATTTTGATCACACAACATATGATATCGGTATAAATAAAAATTTAACAGGCACGCATAATCAGCAAAATATCGCAGCCTGTTATGCAATAGCTAGAGCAAAAAATATTAACTCTAGTAATATACTATCATCTATTGCTTCGTACCCTGGGCTTCCACATAGATTGCAATATATAGCTACTGATGGTAATATAAATTTTTATAATGATAGCAAAGCAACTAATAATGATTCAACCCAACAGGCTTTATCGAGCTTTTCGAATATATATTGGCTAGCCGGGGGCATAGCTAAAAGCACTAGTTTCGAAGAGTTAGATCCTGTTTTAGGCAATATCACCAAAGCTTATTTTTTTGGTAGAGATAAATTATTATTTACTGATTATTTTAAAGATAGGCTTGTATATAACTTATGTGATAATCTACAAGAAGCCTTAGATATAGCATACAAAGACGCAAAAGCATCTAATAAAAAATGCACAATATTACTTTCACCAGCAGCAGCTTCTTTAGATCAATTTAAAAATTTTGAAGAACGCGGGCAAATTTTTGTTAATTTAGTACAATCAAAATTGTAATATGAATACCCCTCCTATTTACTATATAAAAGAAGGTAAATTTAGCTTTGGTAATAAGCTAATCTTCGAATCTTTGGATGTTTTACTCTATAAAGGAGATAAGATATGCTTAACAGGAGCAAACGGAACAGGTAAATCTAGTTTTTTTAAGGTTATGATGGATATTTTTCATCTTGATAAAGGCGAAATATACAAACACCCTCAATTATCAATGAGCTATTTAAAACAAGAGGCTGAACTTGACGTAAGCGATATATTTGAAGACTTAATACCCAGAAACGGAACTTTAGATAAAAAAGCTATTGAAATTATAATATCTGCTCTTGATTTCCCACACAATGTTCCTTTGAAAAACTTATCCGGTGGTCAAAAACGTAGGGCTGCCTTAGCTTTATCTCTTATTAATGAGCCGGATATTTTGCTATTAGATGAACCTACTAATCACTTAGATATTATAGCTATAGAATGGCTAGAACATTACATAAAAAATTATCCTAACTGTGTAATTTGCATTAGTCACGATAGAAGCTTTTTAAATAACGTAACCAATAAAATTTGGTGGTTGGATAGAGCAACTTTGCGTGCTAGTGATAAAGGTTTTGCATATTTTGATGAATGGCGTGAACAGCTTGTAGCAGAAGAAGAAGCTAGTTTAATTAAACTTAATAAACAACTCGACACAGAAAAAGTTTGGTTGAATCAAGGAGTAACAGCTAGAAGAAAACGTAATCAAAGACGTTTAGGTGCCTTGATGTCACTCAGAGAAGATGTTAAAAATAAGCAAGAAAAAAATAAATTGCTAAAGAATAAAATAACTGCTTTTACAAGTCTGTTAGCAAAAAAATCTAAAGCTATAATTAACGCAGAAGCTGTTAGTTATGGATATGATCAAGATCATCTGTTAATAAAAGATTTTAACATAAGAATAATTAAAGGCGAAAGAATAAGTATTATAGGACCTAATGGTGCTGGAAAATCAACGCTTATTAAGCTTTTAGTAAAAGAAATAGAACCTTTGCACGGAAAAATTTTACATGGCGCTAATCTTGAAATCACTTATCTAGATCAACATAGAAAAGAATTACAACCAGAACTAACTCTAAAAGAAACTTTGTGTTCAGAAAGTGGTGAGCATGTTTTACTATCAAATGGTCAAACTATGCACGTGGGTAGCTATTTAAAAAGATTTATGTTTGATCCTAAGTTAATGCACGACAAAATTGCTACTTTATCCGGAGGCCAATGCAATAGATTACTCCTTGCAAAAGCACTCATAAAACCCGGCAACTTATTGATTTTAGATGAACCTACAAACGATCTAGACATGGATAGTTTAGACATGCTAGTTGATATATTGCATGATTATCCTGGTACTTTAATAATCGTCAGTCACGATCGTGATTTTTGTAATAGCCTGGCCACTAAAACTCTTATTTTTAGTGGAAATGAAATCATTGATGTGGTAGGAGGGGTAGACAGCTATAAAAATTATCTGAAATCCCCAAATAAAACTAGTGCTACTCAAAAAATCTCTTGCTACTGGGAAAAGAAAATTATCCAAAAAACTGTAAAACTATCTTATAACGAAGTTAGAAAACTTGAAATTTTACCTCAAAAAATTAGTGAATTAGAAAAATCTATAGAAGATATTAATCATATTTTAGATTATAATCCTAATCTTTATATAGAAAATCAACAACGTTTTGAAGATTTAATAAAACAATTGGAAAAATGCAAATCTGAAACTGAAATTTTATTTGAAGAATGGATACAACTAATTGAAAAGCAGGAAAAATTACAATAATGTTAAGGCACAATCATGCGTAAATTTTTAGTTATTATTTTTAAATTTTTAATTGCAGCATTTTTAGCAAGAGCTTTTATTACTTATGATATTTATGATGCTTCTTGGAATACAGCTTCATCTCAAATTACTAAAAATGCTTTTGGTAGTTTTGGCGCTATAATTGCTGATATTTTTATACAATTTATTGGTTATGGATCATTTTTAATTCCTATATCACTAGCTATTGATGCTATTAAAGATTATTACGCTATAGAAAGACGCAGTTTAATCACCAAAATAGCACAAAGTATAATTTTTATTTTTTCTGTATCATTCTTGTCTATAGCAATAGCTCATATACAAAATATCAATTTACCAACTAATATGGGTGGTCTTTTAGGAGAAATATTTTATAATAAATATGAAAAATTCTATGACCTAAAATTTCGTGTATTTTTTCTACTTTCATCTTTCATATGCTTTATAATTTCAACTGGTTTTGTTAAAAGATTTTGTGTCTTTAAAATCAATATATTAAAATATTTATGGCAATATATACGAAGAACCAAATCGTCTGCCGGATCATCATATGAAACTGATTCTAACTTTGGGTTTCAAATAATTAGACAAAAGAAAGAACCTAAAATAACTCCTAAGGATAAATCTAATTTTAATGAGATATTATTAGAAAAAAATGTTAGCTTGCCTAGTTACGAGTTACTGAATTATTTTGGTAACAAAAATACTATTAAATTGGAGACTAGAGAACAGCTGGAAGAAAATAAAAATCAATTATTGAAAGTATTAAAAGATTTTGGAATTAGTGGTTCTATTATAGAAATAAATCAAGGTCCGGTTGTAACTCTATATGAATTCGAACCCTCTGCTGGTACAAAAGCTTCAAGAATAATAGGATTAGCAGATGATATAGCTAGGTCTTTGAGCGCTCTTTCAACGCGTATCGCAACTGTTCCAGGAAGAAATGTTTTGGGTATAGAAATTCCAAATAAACAGCGTAGCTTTTTTGGGTTGCGTGAATTGCTTGAATCGTCATCTTATCAACAAAAAAGTTTAACATTACCAATTATTTTAGGTAAAGATATAGCTGGTGAAGCTTATGTTGTAGAATTAAATAAACTACCGCATTTGCTTGTTGCTGGTACCACTGGTTCTGGTAAATCTGTTGGTATTAACATCATGATTTTATCTTTATTATATCGTTATACAGCTACAGAATGTAAATTCATAATGATAGATCCAAAAATGCTAGAGCTTTCTGTTTATGACGATATACCGCATCTTCTTACTCCTGTTGTAACTGACCCTTCAAAAGCTGTAACAGTTTTAAAATGGGCTGTGAAAGAAATGGAAAATAGATATAGGGCTATGTCGAATGTTGGTGTAAGAAATATATCTGGTTACAACCAGAAAGTAGCTGATGCTATCGCTAGTGGCAAAAAACTCCAAAAGAAAGTGCATGTAGGTTTTGATGAAAAGACAAAAGAACCACTATATGATTCTATCGACATTGATACTACCACCCTGCCCTTTATTGTTATTATTGTCGATGAAATGGCTGATTTAATGCTAGTTGCTGGTAAAGATATTGAGGCTTACATTCAAAGACTTGCACAAATGGCTCGTGCTGCGGGTATACATCTGATAATGGCTACCCAAAGACCATCAGTAGATGTAATTACAGGTGTAATTAAAGCTAACTTTCCTAGTAGAATCAGTTTTAAAGTAACATCTAAAATTGACAGTAGAACAATTCTTGCAGATGTTGGAGCAGAACAGCTTCTTGGTATGGGGGATATGCTATATATGGGAAGTGGTGCAAAAATCACTAGAGTTCATTGTCCTTTTGTTAACGACGCGGAGGTAGAAACTATTGTAACCTATCTTAAATCTCAAGGCAAACCTACTTATATTACTCAATCTATTGAAGCAGAAGCTGAAGAGGAGGATGATGTATTAGGAAATTTAAGCGATGATTCGTCTGATGAAAATTTATATAAAAGAGCTGTAGAAATAGTAAAACGAGAGCGTAAAGCTTCTACGAGTTATATTCAAAGATCTTTGCGTATAGGATATAACAGAGCTGCTATTATAATAGAAAAAATGGAGGATGAGGGTATTTTATCGGAACCTAACTCAACTGGAAAAAGAGAAATTTTGATATAAAATTACGCTATATTTGAGTTTTGTTAGAATATATATAAAATCAATAATAGAGAGGGAATAAAATAATTTATCCTTCTCTAACAATGCAGGTGGTTAGCTATCTCCTAAAGCTCAGCATCCTAAGCCCCCAGAACTTCTACCGGAAGCTGATCCTCTTTAAACTCATCATCTTTAAATTGATCGTATGATTTCAACATTTCTTGCATTTCTAGGTTTTGATTCTCCATTGCAGCCAGTGCAACTGTACAAAGATGCTCTTGCATCTCAATAGTGTTATCTACTACCTTATCAAGCAACATCTTTAGAATTATTGTGGAATTTTTGCCACCTCTAGCCATTAAATCTGTCCATTGATTTGTCAGACAAGAGTGCACATCTATTTCTGGATGCGCAAGTAATGTTTCTACCATTTTTGTATCTTCATTTTCAACTGATATTATCAAAGGCAATCTACCATCAGCATTAGGAGAGTTTACATCGGTTGTAAATCCAAGTTCAATTAAAAATTGTGCTATTTCTACATTTTGCTGTTTAGCCGCAATTAGTAAAGCTGTGTTTCCATCTTTATCTTTAACATTTACATCAGGATTATATTTAAGTAAGAATTGTACCATCGCTTCATTCCCTTTTTTAGCCGCAATTAGTAAAGCTGTGTTACCATCTTTATCTTTAACATTTACATCGGGATTACATTGAAGCAACACTTGTGCTATTTCTTCATTCTCTTGGTTAAATGCAATTAGTAAAGCTGTGTTACCATCTTTATCTTTAACATTTACATCGGGATTATATTTAAGTAAGAATTGTAGCAGTACTTTATTCCTTTGTTTAACTGCAAATATTAAAGCTGTGTTACCATTTTCATCTTTAACATCTACACCTATTTTATTGGAACTAATAAGTTGTTGTATACTAATAATATTAACCTGAAGTCGAAGAGCTTCATCTATGTTGTTACGACCATCTACTCCAACATTTACATCTGTTGTGTTGATAATATCAACCGCATTAATATTACTAAAG
Source organism: Rickettsiales bacterium (assembly GCA_947454145.1). Taxonomy (GTDB): domain Bacteria; phylum Pseudomonadota; class Alphaproteobacteria; order Rickettsiales; family Rickettsiaceae; genus JAIOYM01. The sequence goes on along the minus strand of CANGIW010000012.1, from coordinate 4,471 downwards.
AAATCTTTTGTTAAGTTTGCTTTTTTTATTAATATGTTTTGTATCTTCTGTTTTTCTTCTGTTTTAAGAGCGTCGTTTTCTGTTACTATCATTAAAGCTGTTTTATTATCTGCAGTCTTAGCATATATATCTACATTATTGTCAACTAAAAGTTGAACTATTTCTAGATTATTTGCTTCAACTGCACCCATTAACATTTTCCAAAAACTATCTGTCATAGCTGAATTTATATCAGCTCCACGCTCAATAAAATATTGTACCATTTCTACATTTGCTATTTTAACTGCAGCATGCAAAGCTGTCCAGTTATCTTGCATTACAGCATTTGTATTTATACCTTCTTGCTCAAGTAATACTTTTGCTATATCTATATGCCCTTTTTCAAGAGTTAGTATTAAAGCCGTTTTACCATTTTTATCTGTAGCATTTATATCAACTCCTTTAGCAAGAATCTCTTGTACTTTTGATATAATACCTTGTTCACATATATGCATTAATAAAGTTTTAACACCAGGTATATCTTTAAAGGATGTAATATCAATCTCAGCTCCACGAGAAATCAACATTTCTTGTATTTCTATATGCCCTTGTTCGTTTGCGTATGTCAAAGCTGTTTTACCATGTATATCCCTATGGTTAATATGAGGTTGTGTATGGGGATATTTTATATTAGGTGAAAGTAAAATACGAGCAATTTCTATCCTATTAAAAATGGCTGCCCACATCAAATTTGTCATACCATTTTTATTCACATAACCTAAATTGTCATACTTACTGGCAATACTCTCTTTTGCAAAATCTTGATAATTACCTATAACTGCCCACATTAAAGGTCTGTTGCCATAATTATCAGATATATGTTCATCACAAAATCCACTAGCAACTCTATGGAGCGAGCTCTTAATTATTTCTCCGCGCTGCTCCACGATTTCGCAATCATGGTTACCATAACCTATTGCTGCATTTGCTATTACATTTGATTCACGCCACCCACAGACTGATCTTACGTAACATGTTTCTAAAAATGTTTTTAAGTTCAACATGTTTTGCTCTTGTTTAGAAGCAAAAATCAAGAAATCATTTACATTAAAAGATTCACTGCGCTGAAAAAAATTACTTATAAAACGGCTATCTTGGTTTTTAGAAGCAATATATAAAGATGGCATTAGATCAATTTTAGCATCATGCAACATTGTTATTATTTTAGTTGTATCAGCACTAGGCTTCTTCCAAAATTTATCCATTGCGTTATTCAAAGCTGTTCTACCAAACAAATCAAATCCAGCATCGCGTCCTTCTTTAATTATTCCATTTTGAATTAAAAATTGTACTAAATTTACATCTGATTCTTCCACCGCAGAATACAAAACTATTTTGTCACTATTAAGGTATTTTGTATCAAAGCCTCTATCAATCAAGATTTTTGCCATATCAAACTTATTATGTAAAAGTGCATAAGTAAAAATTGAAAATCCTTCGTTGGTTTTGGCATTTATATCCGCTCCACATTCAAGCAAATGATCTAGGATTACTTTATCATCTTTATCAACCGCAAAGTATAAAGCTGTTCTACCATCTTTTACCTTATGATTTATATTTATTTCTTTTTTTTCACACAATAATTTTACTGTTGTCTTACTATCATTTTCAATCGCCACTATCAAAGGTGATCTGCCATCCAACATTGTATAATTTATGTCTTCTCCCTTATCAAGTAATATTTGCATTATTTGGGGACTTGGTTTTTCAATCGCGGCCATTAAAAGATTCCAACCATCATAGCTTTTTGCAGCACTAGTTATATTGGCTCCTGCATTCAGCAACATGTTAAATGTTGTTATATCGTTCTCTTGAACTGCAGCCATCAAAGGAGATATACTCTCTTTATCCTTAGAGTTTAAATTTATGCCTTTGTATTTAATTAATGCTTTTATTGCTTTTTTATTAGCCTCTCTAATCGCTACTACCAAAGCTATCTCTCCACGATTATTCTGAGCATTTACATCTATGTATTCTTTTGTAAAATAAGATTCCAATCCTTTTTCATCATCATTATAAACCAAAGTAAACAACTCCTCTATTAAAGTATTTTTATCTTTTAATACTCGTATTAGGTTTGGACTCTTTTTTTCTTCTGCGAGGGATAAGGCTGTTATACCTTTTACGTATTGATTAAATTTTTCAGCGTAAATATTTACATTAGTTGTGTTAAGTAACGTTTCTACTACATCTTCTAGCATTTGCTCAATTGCAGTCATTAAAGCTGTAGAACCATAATTTTTAGTTGAAACATTTACATCAGCTCCAGCCTTCAGTAAGTCATTTATTAGTTCCTTATTGTGTTGTTCGATTGCAGAAATCAAAGCTGTTTTACCATCTTTACCGTGAGCATTTATATCTATTCCTTTTTGATTAATCAATAGTTCAGCTACTTGAGTATGATTATTTTCACTAGCTACAATCAAAGCTGTTTTACCATCTTTACCGTGAGCATTTATATCTATTCCTTTTTTAAGTAAAATCTCTGCTACTGCTTTATGCCCCTTTTCAGCTGCACCCATTAAAGCTGTATTGCCATTTTTATCCTTAAAATTTATATCTATGTCTTTTTTGTCAAGATAAATGTTTAAATCTCTAGTACTATTTTCTTCAACTGCCTTAAAAAAATTTTTTACGACACTTTCCCGATTTTTCAAAATTGCTACTATTTGATTATACCCTTTTTGATTTGCTAAGAATTCAGCTGTTCTTCCATCTGACATCTTAGCGTTTACTTGAGCTTTAGCGGCAAGTAACATCCTTATTAGTTCTATATCCCCTGTATAATAAGCTCCAGCCATTAAAGGCGTCCAACCATGATCTTTCATAGCAGCATTTACATCTGCTCCAGCTTTTATCAAAGTTTGTACCATTAACTTATTTGCTTTTGTAACTGCAGCCGTTAAAGTTGTCCAGTTATTTTCTAGAGAAGTATGTAGATCTATTCCTTTTTGATTACTCAATAGTACAGCTATTTTTGTATGCCCCTCTTCAATTGCTACCAATAAAGCTGTTCTACCATCTGCATTTTTAGCATTTATATCTATATTTTTTGTAGTATCAAGAAATAGCTTTACTAGTTCTTGATCGCCCTTTTTGGCTGCCATTACGAATGGTACGTTACCATTTTCATCTTGAATATCTAAATTTTTTGATGCATTAATCAATAGTTTTGCTGATTCTTTACGACCGCCTTGAATAGCTACTATCAAAGCGGCGTTAATATCTTGAAGATTATTTTTTGCCTCTTTGTTTTGTTCACTTAATATTTTTCTTATTCTTGTGATACTGTTAATTTTAACAGCGTCAATTAAATCAGTTGTTTTCATACTCTCAAAAATTATATATTTTTAGTTACTAGTAAATATCTAATAAACTTAAAAATTAGTTAAGTAGTAACGCTATAGGTATTAAGTTACATTTAGTTAATTAAGATTTCAATCTTTATTTTGAATAATACTTGAATAAATACAAGTAAATTAAATTTATAATTGAGATTTAAAGCACCGCATTATAGTTAATGCATAAAAAAAATTTTAATCAGTCTATATATGATGTGCTTCTAGAGTAAAAGTAAAATTATAGATTTTAATAATTACTATGGAACTATTGCTATATACCAATAGGCATATGCTTCTCAACACTATAATCATTTGATTAATTAATATTTACATCCTTGAGTGATAAAAAAAATCACCCCATTTACACTCAATTTTTTAGACCTGTATATATCAATAGAGCCAAATTTTATCAATTATAAAATGCATTTTATAATAAATAAATTCAATTAAAATTTGATAAAACACTAATGTTGCATAATCGCAACAATTGAATATTAAAATTATATTTTTTTATCTTTCTATATAAATAATAATTAACTATTGGGAAAAGTTATTGTAAGATATTATTAAGTATATCTAAATTTTAATAATCAAAAAATATAAACTATAATGACTAATAAAAATAACAATCAGATAAAACCCGAAGAGGGAGACAATTCTAATAACACAGAAAAGAACAACAGCTTATTTGAAACATTCGCAAACATGGGAGATAATGTATTTAAAGGAGTACAAAACCTCTTTACAGCAACGGAAGAAGCGGTGCCAGGTAAACAACAAGAGCAAGAAGCAAGAAAAGCAGACGAAGAAAGAAAAGCAGACGAAGAAAGAAAAGCAGACGAATTAAACAAAAAACTAGAGAAAGAAAGACAAGAGAAAGAAGCAAAAGCATTAGAAAAAGAAGCAGAAGCAAAACTAGAGAAAGAAAGACAAGAGAAAGAAGCAGAAGAAGAAAGAAAAGCAGACGAATTAAACAAAAAACTAGAGAAAGAAAGACAAGAGAAAGAAGCAGAAGAAGCAAAAAAAGCAGCAGAAGCAAAACTAGAGAAAGAAGCAAAAGAAGCAGAAGAAGCAAAAAAAGCAGCAGAAGC
>CANGIW010000011.1 GCA_947454145.1 Rickettsiales bacterium | reverse complement strand
TTATTAATTCTTCTTGCCCAAACCAATCCGTCCAATATCGCGCCTGAAAATGTTTAAATTTTTTAGCATATATTTCGAGTTGATGATTTTTATTTTGTACGCCTAACATCAAATCATCTAAATCTATTATAACTAAAGGTTTTGGTGATGTGAGCATTAAAAAAATGGAGAAGAATATTAAAATAATTCCCCAAAAGCGTATATGACTTTTCCACAAAGTTAGTAAAAAAAATCCTAGCATATAGAGTGTTATACTAAAGCTACTTGTATAACCTATATAGCTTACTGAATAATCAATATGAGCTATTTTATCGGATATATTCAATAAAAAATTTACAAGTAGTTCTATCAAATTAATAGAATAATTATATATTAAGCCACCAAATGGCAAAAATAACATAAATACCATAAGTAAGGGGATAATCATATATAAAGTAACTGGTACGGCTATTAAATTTGCTAAAATACTATAATTCGCAAAAATATAAAAATTGTAGATAGCGATAGGTGCAGTGATTATACTGACGTTAAAACTGAAAAAAATGCTGTAAAAAATGTACTTTTTAAAATTAGCAAAAATACCAGGACCAAAATTATATTTGGAAGCTAATTTTTTATTTAATTCTTCACTAAAAAATAATGCTAATACTGCTAAAAATGAAAGCTGAAAACTTGGTTTAAAAATATTTTCGGGGTTAAAAATTAACAAAATAATACAGGCAAAATTTAATAATCTTAAATGATTGATCCTGCCACCATAAATTATAGCATATATTACTACCGAACTCATAATAAAAGCTCTTGTAGCAGCTATTTGTAAATCTGTAAGTAGCCAATAAATAGAAGTTGCGAAAATCGAGATTAAAGCAGCTATGGCTTGTATATTAAACCTAAAAGCTATGCAATCAAAAATATTTAGAACAAACCGTGAAAGTTTAAAAAAAATTCCAGCTATAAGAGATATATGTAAACCTGATACACATATTAGGTGCGAAATTCCGCTATAACGTATATTTTGTATATCACTTCGGTTAATGCCACCACTATCTCCTATCAAAAGTGCTGCTACAAAGCTTGCTACTTTATTTGAAAAAATTTCATATAAAGACTTATAAAGATTTTGACGTAAAACTTGAATCTCATCATACAAAGCTATTGGATGACGTTGTATAATTTTAGGTTTAGAAATAGCATAACCTACGCCACTAATTTGGCTAAAGCGTGCTAAGGCAGAAAAATCATACCCGTAATGAAGTTTTTGCATTGGTGGTGGGTGTAATATAGCTTTTAATAATATCTCATCCCCAACATTGATTAATTTAGCCTGTTGATATTTTTCTGCTATATTAATACGTATTTTTGCAGTAGCGCTAGTTATTGAATGTCCTACAATAACAAAATCTTTTAAGGTAATTTGTGTTGCTGAAGGTTTTGAGCGCACAGATGTTACTACCCCCGAAACTAAACCTTGAGTTGAATATTGTAATTTTGAATAATCATTATATTGTATACGGCTATAGCTTATTATAATACCTAAAGCGATGCTGGAAGATAGGATAATAAGAAATTTAACTATAATTGGGTATCTTTTTAGAAAAATTAGTAATATGGGTAAAAACATTAAGTATCTTATATCTGGCAAGAGGCTGGTAGTAAAAAAATATAATATACCCGCAAAAATCCCTACACTAAACCAAAGGCTTAAATTATCATACTCGTTAGATAATAAATTCTCTATTTTGTTAAAATTTTTACTTAATAAGTTAATCCCAACTTTAATTAAATCTAAAAAATTATGCATATAGGGTAAAAATAATGAGATATTTTAAAATTATATAATTAAAACTTAAAAAATGCTATATTAGTTAAATCTTTGATTTATAATTCGTATAAAGTTTGAGCATTTTGGGATGAGCTAGAAAGACAAAATCTTTCCAGCTTAAGGTATATAATAATTTGGTTTGAATAGGGTATCTTAAAACAAGAACAAAGATGCTAAGATTTTATAAAATAAACTTATCTAAATTAGTTTTAACTGCAATATAATTACCTAGTTGTTGTTCAACAAAACTTGGGTTAATTTCTACAATAACACCGGTCATGGAATCAGCATTAAAACTTATATCTTCAAGCATTTTTTCTAAAATAGTATGTAGTCTTCTCGCTCCTATATCTTCAACTTCTTTATTGAATTCTGCCGCTACAGAAGCTATTTTTTTGATACCAGCGTTAGTAAAACTTATTTTCACCCCCTCGGTTTCTAGCAAAGCTTCATATTGTTTGAGTAAACTATTTTTAGGTTCCGTTAAAACTTGCACCAAATCTTCTTCACTTAAAGGTTTTAATTCAACTCTAATTGGTAGCCTTCCTTGTATTTCTGGTAATAAATCCGAAGGTTTTGATAAATGAAAAGCCCCAGATGCTATGAATAAAATATAGTCAGTTTTTACAGGGCCATATTTAGTGTTTACAATAGTTCCTTCAATTAAAGGAAGTAGATCTCTTTGTACACCTTCTCTACTAACTTCACCACGAGACGAATTGGTTTCTCCACGAGAGCTAATTTTATCTATTTCATCTAAAAAAACTATACCGTCATTTTCTACTAGTTTAAGAGCATGGCGTATGAGTTTTTCTTGATCTATAAGTTTATCAGACTCTTCTATTATTAAAGCATCTTTAGCTTCCTTTATAGTCATTTTTTTTATAACAGTTTTTTCTCCCCCAAAAGCTTTGGATAAAACATCGCTAATATTGACAACACCTATAGAACCTGGTGATGGCGCAAGCTCAAAATTTGAACCTAATGAATTACCAGATTCTTTTAAACTGATTTCTATTTCTAAATCATCTATTAGATCATTAGTAACTTTATTTGCAAAACGTTCTTTAGTTTCTGAGCTACTTGTTTTGCCAACTAGAACATCCAAAATTCTTTCTTTTGCTTTTTCAAAAGCTTGCAGTTTAACTAGCTCTAATTCTTTTGCCTTCAGCATGTTAAGAGATATATCTACAAGATCACGTATTATTGATTCTACATCTCTTCCAACGTAGCCTATTTCTGTGAATTTAGTGGCTTCTACTTTTATAAAAGGAGAGTTAGATAATTTTGCAAGCCTTCTAGCGATTTCTGTTTTACCTACACCCGTAGGACCTATCATTAAAATATTTTTTGGCATAATTTCATCGCGAATTTCTTTATTTGTAAATTTTCGTCTATATCTATTTCTTAGAGCTACCGCTACAGCTTTTTTTGCATCATATTGACCTATAATGAATTTATTCAATTCATTCACGATTTCTTTTGGTTTTAAACCCATTGTTTGTTTCATTGATTATATCTATCCTTTAATCTTTAAATTATTTCTAAATTTATATGGTGATTAGAATATACACAAATATCAGCAGCTATTTTCATAGATATTCTTACTATTTCTTCTGCGGATAGGTTAGAATTAGAAGCTATTAAAGCCCTAGCTGCTGAAAGTGCATAACCACCACCCGAACCTATAGCAGCAACACTATCTTCAGCTTCTATAACATCTCCAGAACCTGTTATAGTCAGAATATTTGTTTTATCAGTTACAATGATCATCGCTTCAAGTTTTCGTAGATATTTATCCGTGCGCCAATCTTTTGCTAATTCAACAGCGCTACGAAGTAATTTATTTGAATATTTTTCTAATTTCCCCTCGAGCCTTTCAAATAAAGTTAAAGCATCAGCAGTAGAACCTGCAAAACCTGCAAGGATTTCCCCATTAGATAATACTCTTATTTTCTTTGCCGTAGCTTTTAATATGGTATTACCATGTGATATTTGTCCATCAGAAGCTATAACAACTTTATTATCCCTTCTGACACATAAAATAGTAGTACCGTATATTTTTTCGTTATCGTGCTGCATAAAGTTATTGTGTAAATTAAAATTGCTTTAGATTAACCGATATAATAGTATATTAGTACTGGATTATATTACTCTAGTACTAATAGTTGTAAAAATTTATAGAATTACAAATATTAGCAATATTAATATTGTCTCATTATTAACAACATAACTCAACTAAAAATGAAGATACATTATATATATTATCATCCTATTAAAGATGAATTAAAAATAATAAAAGAGGGTAATTCTTATTGGCCTTTAATTTTTACAACGTTATGGGCAGCCTACAATAAAATATGGGGAGTTGTATTTTTATGCGTCTCTTTTTCTTTGTTAGGTTTTTTTTTTGAACAGAATAATATTTTAGGCACTCAAACAATAGAGGTAATAAGTTTTTTCTTAAAAGCTATTTGTTTTATATTTGCTGAAGATTTAGTGGTAATGAATTTAGAAAGAGAAGGTTTTGTTTTAGAAAATATATTTCTTGCTAATTCAAGCCCAGAAGCTGAATTAAAATACTATCAATTAAAAAATAATTCTAATGTATAATTCAAACAATATTTTTGCAAAGATAATCGAAAAAGAGGTAAAAGCTGATCTTGTTTATGAGGACAATGATATAATTGCTTTTAAAGATAACAACCCTGTTGCACCAGTGCATATTTTGGTTATTCCTAAAGGCGCTTATCAAGATTATGCCCACTTTACGTCAACCGCTTCAAATGATTTGATAGCAAAATTTTTTCAAACTATTAATACAATAACAAATCAACTAAATCTAAAAGATTTTAGGTTGATAACTAATAATGGTGCAGATAGTGGACAATCTATTTTTCATTTTCATGTACATATAATTGCACAAAAAATTTTAACAAATTTAATTTAATATAAGGTCGATCAAGTTTTTTATGAGAAAAAATTTCAATATAGCGGTTGTAGGTGCAACTGGAAATGTGGGAAGAGAGGTGATCAATATTCTTGCCCAACGTAATTTTCCAATTGGTGAAATTCACGCGCTTGCTTCAGAAAAATCCCTAGGCAAAAATATTAGTTTTGGTGACCAAGAAAATTTAATAGTTGAAGATTTAGCAGATTTTAATTTTTCTAAAATAGATATAATTTTTTCTTGCGCATCAGAAGCTGTTACTGAAATGCTAAGAGCAAAAACTACAACATCTTCAGCAATTATAATTGATAAAAGCTCTTTATATCGTATGGATAATAGAGTTCCACTTATAGTGCCAGAAGTAAATGCAGATAAACTAGACGCTTACAAAAATATAAATATTATATCTAGTCCAAATTGCAACGCTATTCCTATTTCAATAGTGTTAAATCCATTAGAAGAAAATTTTGGTGTCAAACGTGCTGTTATCTCAACATATCAAGCTGTTTCTGGGGCTGGTAGAGATGCTATGGATGAATTATACGAACAGACTAAAGGAAGATTCGTTTTCAAAGATTTAGAGCCTATATATTTTCCAAAGCCAATAGCATTTAATATAATCCCACAGATAGGCTCCTTTGAAATTGATGGTTATACAGGAGAAGAAAATAAAATAAGGCAAGAATTAAAGAAAATATTAGCAAAAAATATAGAAATTTCTGTAACTAGTGTTAGGGTTCCAGTTTTTATGGGCCACGGTGCTAGCATAAATATAGAGCTAGAAGAAGAATATGATCTAGAAGAAATAAAAAAAGTTTTATCTTCGGCTCAAGGTGTTGAATTTTTGTACGACCCCAAATCTTATGATACACCTTTAGATATAGTGGGCTCAGATAAAGTTCATGTAAGTAGATTAAGAAAAGACAGTGATAGAAACAACGCTATTAATTTATGGATTATGAGTGATAACCTACGAAAAGGTGCAGCTTTAAATGCTGTTCAGATAGCTGAGGAACTAATAAAAAAATATCTCTAAACGAAAACTAACTAAAGCCTTGTTTAATTAGGGCTTTAGTTGTGTAATTTGTCTTTTATAGATGGCTAGACAATAACTCAATAGCTTTATCTCTACCCAATAATGCTAATAAAGAACCTATTCTTGGCCCCTCGGGGTGTCCTAATAATATTTGGTACAAAATCTGAAAGAACTCACGTAATTTACCTTCAAATCCTGAAGTCATTCCTATGGCATAGACAGCATTTTGTATATCTTCAGCTCCCTCGTTTGTTTGAACTACATGTATTATTTTCTTTAATATTTCTTTATGCTCATCATTAGGATGAAGTAACTTTTTCTTGGGTTCTATAAAATCATTGTAATAATTAATAGCGTGAACCAAAAGCTTTGCCAAATAAGAAGAAGCCTCAATTTCACAGCCAATATATTTTTCTATAAAAGCTTTCAAAAAGTTTTTATTCCCGGTGTTACAAGCAGCAACCAAATTTAATAACAAAGAAAAACTTATTCCAAACATTTCAAGTTTAGGTACATTACCTTTATGTATATGATAAACGGGATTGTCTAATTTTTTATTTTCATCAAGCTCTAAATGATATTTAGCTACTTGCATCAAATATTCATCAACATTTTTTGGAATTACATCAAAAAACAAGCGCTTTGCTTTTTCTGGAGATTGGTAAACAAAATAAACCATAGTTTCTAAAGGCGCATACTTCATCCACTCATCTACACTTAGACTATTTCCTTTTGATTTAGATATTTTTTCACCCGCTTCATTTAAAAATAGCTCGTAGAAAAATTGTATTGGTGGTTTTCCACCTAAAATTTCACATAATCTTGAATATATCTGTGAATTAGGCCTATGATCTTTACCATACATTTCATAATTTACATCCATTTCTTTCCAACGCGCAGCAAAATCAGGTTTCCATTGTAATTTGCAATTTCCGCCTGTTACCGATATTGTTATAGTATCTCCAGACTCATCAATATAACTAATAGTTCCATTATCTACATCTTTACTCGTAATGGCGACCTGTAACACCTTACCTGTTTTTGGGCAAATAGGTAAAAATGGGCAATAGCTCTTTTGTCTTTCTTCTCTAAGTGATGGAAGCATAACATCCATAATTTCATCATAATGTCTTAAAACCTGTAATAAAGTTTTGTCAAATCTGCCGGATTTATAGAAATCTGTAGCGCTATAAAACTCATATTCAAAATTAAAACTGTCAAGAAATGATCTTAATTTGGCATTCATATAATGCCCATAGCTTTTTGTTTCTCCGTATGGATCTGGAACATCAGTCAAAGGTTTATCTAAATATTTGGCAACCATATCTTGGTTTGGTATATTAGTTGGAACTTTACGCAAACCGTCCATGTCATCAGAAAAGCAAATTAATTTAGTTGGTATATCTGATATTTGACAAAAAGCATGTCTTACCATTGTTGTTCTTGCCACTTCAGAAAATGTGCCAATATGGGGCAATCCAGATGGCCCATAACCAGTCTCAAATAAAACAAAATCTTTTTTAGGGGTAGTATGATTTATATGTTCTAAGATTTTCCTGGCCTCTACAAAAGGCCAAGACTTTAAGTTTGAATAGTTTTCTAATTTAAGCATTTATTTTCTTTCATTATAATATATTTTTATATCTTCACTAGTATTGTACCAGCTATTTTATCATGTAATCCTCGTTTATTTTTTGAAAATAACATCATAGGAAAACATATTAAACCCAAAGGCTGACAAAAAAATCTATTAATTGATTGCCAAATTGTTATTTTATCCCCTGTAGCATAATCCTCAATTCTAATATTAAGTATTCTTTTACCTATTGTTGTGCCAAATCTAGTAAAGCTTATAGTAAAGTAAGAGCACACACAAATCAAGCGTATTAGCTCTGATTTGATCATAAAATTAAATAATGCACTTGTACTATTTTGCTCTAAAAACTTTTTGTCTAAAATTAATTGGTTAATATTGGATATATTTAAATTATGCAAATTATTTTCTGCAATATACTTAGAAAAACTAACTTCAAAAATAAAAGGTACAATAAACCAAGATAAAGGTATCAGCACCATTGTTATTATAGTCAAATCAATAGATAATGCTAAAATTCGAGGGGTGAAGTCGGGGTATAATATTTGTTTTTTCATGATATCTTTATTCTTATTTTGTTGTTAATTTAACTGTTGCATAAAATGTATCAACTGGTACATTCTTAAATTTTGTAATCATATATACATGATTATCTTTAACAAAATGATGTATTAATGATTGTTCTTTAAGGGATGCTACAATTTTATAATCCTCATCTAGTAAATCTATATTAATTACTGGCATATAGAAGCCATTACTATGGTCTAAAGTACTTATTTTATATTTTACAACAACTTGCTCATTACTAAATTTATAAATAGAAACCTCTTCTACAAATACATCTATGGGTTTTTGTAAATATGAATAAAAACCTATTATACCACCTATCAAAAGAAGAAGAATTATTATAAAAGTATAAAATCTAACAATTTTTGTATTTTTTGTATTATTATTGGGTATAATAGCAGGTAGGTTATGGATTTTTGTAGCAGTTATGTGTTCATTAAGTGTAGGCTTTTGCTCATCAATGTCTTCTGTTGCTTGATTTATGAGTTGATTTTTCTCTACGTGCCATATATGGGAGCATTTAGAGCATCTGACATATCTTCCTGAAGGCATTATTTGATCTTCTTTTATATAAAAGCTAGTAGAACAATTTGAGCATTTTATGTACATTGGGGCTTAAATGTTTTAAGTATTTAAAATTGTAAATATTTACGTCTTATTATTGAATTTATTATGAAAAAACCAATTAGTCAATTAATTGAAGAAAGTTGGATAGCACTTCAAGCTTCAGAGATAGATGCAGAAGATCTGAAACTCGCTAAAAAACATGTTAAACTACTATTGGCCATGCTTGATGAAGGAAAAATACGATCATGCGAAAAATTTTCAATAGGTGATTGGAAAGTAAATGAATGGGTCAAAAAAGGTATCCTATTAAGTTTTAAGGTTTTTAATAACGAAGTAATGAATATAGGTTTTGCTTCTTACTACGATAAAATATATCCAAAATTTGATCCAAATACATGGGATGAAGAGCTTTTTGCTAGCAGTAAAATTAGAGTTGTACCTGGCAGTTATGTAAGAAAAGGTACTTACATAGGCCCAAACGTTATAATTATGCCATGTTTTATTAACATTGGCGTATATATTGATAGTAATACTATGATAGATAGCGCATCTACAATTGGTTCTTGTGCGCAAATAGGAAAAAATTGTCATATTTCTAGCAATGTTGTTGTAGCTGGTGTTTTAGAGCCTATAGGATCTACCCCTGTTATTATAGAAGATAATTGTTTTATTGGAGCTGGATGCGTTATATCGGAAGGAGCAATAATCGAACAAAATAGTGTACTAGGTTCATGTGTTAATATAACTGGGTCTACAAAGATAGTTGATCGCCAAACGGGTGAAATTATATATGGCCGAGTTCCAGCTAATTCGGTAGTTGTGTCTGGCAGCATTGCTAGTGAAAATAATCCGAATATACAGCTAGCGTGCGCTGTTATAGTAAAAAAAGTTGATAAAGAAACAAGGGCAAAAACCTCTATTAACGAATTGTTACGTATTATATAATAAAAAGTGAGTCCTAACAATAATAAGATAGTTTTATGACATCGTCAGAAAATACGCCAAAATTAACAATCTTCAAACTTTTGCCAAACTTCATTACAATATTATCATTAATCATAGGAATTAGTTCATTGCACTTTGCTTTTTTAGGCAATTGGCAACAAGCAGTAGCTTGCGTTATGCTGGCTGCTTTCTTGGATGGGGTAGATGGTAGAGTTGCTAGGGCTTTAAATGCGAGCTCTAATTTCGGTGCACAATTGGATTCTTTTTGCGATTTTAACAATTTTGGACTTGTGCCAGCGTTATTAATTTATTTATGGTCTGCACAACATTTGTCTAATACAGTATTATTATGGTTAGCATCTATATTTTTTATTATATGTATGGCAACTCGACTCGCTCGTTTCAATTTATTATCTTTTGAGGGGAAAACAGATAACATTAAAGGTAAATATTTCTTTGTTGGTGTTCCAGCGCCAGCCGGAGGATTATTAGCTTTAATGCCAATAATAGTAGACTTTGAAATAGCCACAACATTTGATTTTTATATACATAAATCTAAGTTTTATTTATTAACTCATATGTTTGTTACAGGCATTCTATTGGCTAGCACCCTACCAACTTTTTCTATTAAGAATCTAGAAATAAAACCAGAATATGTTTGGTTGGTTTTTCTCTTTTTCGCTTTTATAATTTTATCCATTATACTTTATACATGGTATGTTTTACCTATATTGGGTTTAATATATCTTGGCAGTATACCTATTAGTTATGTAGCTTATGCAAAATTCAATAATAAATTGGGTATATGAAAATAGAAGAAATGAATAATAATTTAAATGATAATGTTACTGCTAATAAAAAAATCTTGTTAAATATACTAAAGCACAAGGTTTTCTTGCCTATTATTGCAATAGTTATCTTATTTATTGGATATATTATTTACGGATTTATTAATACTGAAAGTACTGATAATGCTTATGTGGAAGCTGATATTACAACAATAAGTCCGGAAATAAGTGGCATTATAACAGCGATATATTTCTTAGAGCATGATAAGGTAAAAAAAGGTGATGTAATAGCTGAAATAGATGCAACAAATTATCAAAATGCTTTAGACAAAGCTATTGCTTTATTAGAACAAGCAAAAACTGCAATAGATATTACGGAACAAAAAATTACACAAGCTAAATTATCTATTTCAGAATCAGAACAAGCAGTGCATCTTGCTAAAGTAAATTTAAAGATTGCAAATAATGAATTAGCAAGAGTTCAAAATTTAACTGAGCATAAATTTTCTACAAAACAATTTCTAGAAAATGCCCAAGGATCAAGTGAAAAAGCTAAATATGAATTAACTAAAGCTACAATAGCTTTACAGGCCTCTAATCAAAATTTGAAATTATTACAATCTGAAAAAGAAATAAATATATCCAAACTAGATGAAACTAAAATCGCAAAAGATTCTATGGAGAGACAATTATACGATACAAAATTATATTCTCCGATAGATGGAACTTTGGCTAATAGTTTTTTAAGGTTAGGTGCATTTGCAAAAACCGGATATCCGCTTTTTTCTGTAGTACCTAATAATTTATATATAAAAGCAAATTTTAAAGAGACCCAAATTAACCTTATTAAAAATGGAATGATGGTAGATATTCATTTCGATGCTTTTAAAACTAGTATTAAGGGTGTTGTACGAAGCTCTTCTCCTACCACTGGCTCGAAATTTAGTCTTATACCAACCGATAATGCTACTGGAAATTTTACAAAAGTAGTACAGAGAGTTCCTATTATAATAGATTTTGAAATACCCAAAGAACTTAAAGATAAAGTCTTGCCAGGTTTATCTGTTGTCGTAAACATTAGATTAAACTAAGTAAATATTATTTTTACGTATTATTTAATAATGTTTTATGGTTTTAACAAACAACTTTAAAAATTCAAAAACTCAAATAATATTATTGCAACTTGGTGCAGTATTTGAGTATTTTGATTTAATGCTTTATGTACATTTAGCTTTTGTTTTAGATAATCTTTTTTTTCCCTTAGCAGAAGGAAGAAATGCACAATTAATAAGTGCAATAGCTTTTTGCTCTACATTTATTTTTAAACCTTTTGGGGCTATTATTCTTGGTTATGTAGGAGATAAAATGGGTAGAAAATTTATAACCTTAGTAGGTATCTTTTGCGTTGGATTTTGTTCTTTAACTATGGCAGTTTTACCCAGCTACGCACAAATTGGAATATACGCAGCTATAATATTAACTTTATGTAGAATAACTTTATCTATTTTTTCTATGGGGGAAAAAATAGGGACCGATATATATTTAGCTGAAATTACCCAGCCACCAATTCGTAACGTTGTTGTTTGCATAGCATCTATAGCAGCAGGCTTAGGTTCAACATTGGCTTTGGGCATTGGGTTGATTTTAATGGAAAAATCTTTAAATTGGCGTCTTGCATTTGTTTTTGGAGGCGTTCTTGCTATTATAGGGTTAATTGCTCGAAAAACATTGCAAGAAAGTGAATTGTTTATTGCTGCGAAACAACAATCAATTAAAACACCGGTTAAAAATCCAGACTGGAGGGTTCTGGTATCTTATTTTTGTATTGATAGCGTTTGGCCAGCTGTTTTTTATTTTGTATATATATATTTCATGTGTAAATTAAAAGTTGATTTTAGCTATAGCCCCATAGATATTATACGACATAATTTTTTGATCTCAGTCGCAGAGTTACTTAGCTTAGTTATTATGACGATTATGGTATATAGGATATATCCGTTAGTAATATTAAAAATAAAATTATGGGTTTTTATAATTTTCACTTTTACTTTTCCTTGGATTATAGATTATATATCTAAGCCTGAAGAATTATTATTAATACAAGTTTTATTGGTAATTTTTGCACCCACAGTATTTCCAGCAAATGCATTATTTATCTCACATTTTCCTGTATTAAATAGGTTTAGTAAACTAGCTATAATTTGCGCAATATCCAGAGCAGTTATGTATCCAATATCTAGCTTCGGTTTTGTATATTTAATAGATAATTTTGGCTACTTTGGAATTTTATTTATTAACGTACCATTATTTATTGGATATGCTTTTGGACTTAATTATTTTCAAAAAATAACTAAAAAAACCCAATAACAGATTTGTATAATATATCTCTAACTTAATAAATACTATGCTTTAGATAACTTAATTAAAATCATAAGGAATTTCAATTGTAAAATTTTCTTCTCCGCTTTTCTTTGAAATTGTACTTTTAAATCCAAGAGGTAATGGATAATTATTAAAACCATGACCAAAATCAGGGCTGTAAAAAACAGGTATATTAATTTCATTGGCAAATCTTTGAATTGCATAATTTAAATTCACATTAACATCTTTCAAGTAAACAAATTTGCCTAAAAATATAGCTTTTACATCTTGAAAAATACCAGCTTGATTTAAATGGTTTAAATTTCTATCAATAATATCCTCCAAAATGCAAATATCCTCAATAAACAATATTTTATTCTTCCCATTTAACTGCCAACTAGTGCCCACGCTATTTACTATAAGGCCCAAGTTGCCACCAATTAATTCCCCAGAAATGCTCTTAATATCTTTAGCTTCTTTGTTCATAGGTTGTAATGAGTTATATGAAACTGTACCTTTTTTGTTAGCTAAAATTTCTGCTAATAAAGTAGAATTGGTAAAATTTTTATTTTTAAACATAATCCCGTCTGGCATTGAGGCATGGATACTTTTCCAGTTCCATTTTTTATTAGCATATAAATGCAAAAATGTAATATCACTATACCCTATAATTACTTTTTGTTTTTTAGGTTCTTGGATTGATTCTAGGTACGAAAGTAATCTTGATGCTCCTACACCACCCCTGATTGCCCATAAATATTTTGCGTCGCTATTTAAAGCATTAACTAAGTTTTTACCCCTTGTTGCATCATCAGCTGCATGATAAATAATAGTATTATTAAACATATCGGTAGAATCTATAGGAAATACTTGTTTTAACAAATCCATATTTTCTTTAGTAATACCAGTTGCTGGCGCAATAAATTGAATTTGAGAGAAATCTATTCTATCTTTTAAGATTAGAAGATTCTCTTCTGTATTTTGTGCATTTATAGTGTTAATTACTAGTAATAAGTTAACAATAAGCAACAATATAGTTTTAATCATACTAGCTATTAATATTGTATAAATATAAAATTTATGGTTTTTGGAGTCAGAAGCACAAGCATAAAGACTCAAGTATTATAAAGAAATGTATTACATTTTTCAACACTTTAATATATTATTTGATTAATAGATTTATTACTTAGGAAGTATAACAATGAAATATGTTTATTTATCTTACATCAGTACATTTATGATACTAAGCGCTTTGTCTATAACTAATTTTTATGAATTTATAAAATCTAAAAAAAGTGAACGCAAAAAAAAAGAAAAAGATTCAAGAATTTAGTATTGCTTTTTTTTTGATTACTATCGGTTTATACTTTATACTGTATGCTTTTTCTGATAAAATTGTATTTTTTTATACTCCTTCAGAATTACATAAAGCTAATTTAGATAAAGAAATAAAAATTGGTGGTTTGGTTCAAAAAGATTCAATAAAAAAAATTGCCGAAAATTCATACCAATTTATTTTAACTGATAATAATGCATCTATAATAATTAATTACGAAGGCTTGTTGCCATCACTTTTTCATGAAAATCAAGGAGTTGTGGCAAAAGGTAAATTGTTTCATAATAAGACTATATTATTAGCTAATCAGCTACTAATAAAACATGATGAAAAATACAAACCACCATATCAAAAACCATTATAGATTAAAAACATGGAAATAAAATTTACAAAAATGCATGGTCTTGGCAATGATTTTGTTGTTATCAATTCCCAAGAATTAGTAGATGTAGTTTATGAAGATTTAGTAAAAGCAATTGCTGATCGTCATGTTGGTATAGGTTGCGATCAAGTAATAATTTATGCGTTAAAAAATACGCATCAATGTCATATGACTATATATAACACAGATGGTAGTAAAGCTCAGGCCTGTGGTAACGGAACTAGATGTTTGGTAAAATTAGTTTGTGATGATATTAAAGTTAAGACATTGGATATTATAGTTGGCACTAGGATATTAAAAAGTTTTGTACAAGATAGCGGTGAAATATTGGTTAATATGGGTGCTGTCAGTTTTGAGAAAAACTGGATGATTACTCAGGAGCAAATATTGGATATTGCAAAAATTTACAATTTAAACCCAAGAGAAATAATATGCGTAGATGTAGCTAATCCCCATTTAATTATATTTAGTTCTGATTTAAGTGAAATGGATAGATTTAATTTAGCTACAAAATTATCAAGTTCAGAATTTTTTCCCGAAGGTGTAAATATTAATTTTGCTTACATAGAAAATAATCAAATCAAATTAAACGTCTGGGAAAGAGGTGTGGGCTTTACTTTAGCTTGTGGTAGCGGTGCATGCGCTACATTTGCTGCTGCTACAAAATTATCGTACGTTAATTCAGTAAAACCAGTAGAAGTTAAATTTAGTCTGGGGTCTTTAGGTTTGTCATTTGACGAGAAAAATAATATTTTGATGTCCGGTGGTGCTGAATTCGTAGCTAAGGGCATATATTATTATTAGTAATATTCTTTTAAAGTTAGGTTATAAAAGACAATCTAGAAAAATCTGTCAGACGCAATACAATAGTACTAAATAATTGTACTGTAACCAATGCCCTTAACAAAGAGGATTTGCAATCTATCGTGACATTAAAAAGCGAAAATTCTCTAAGTGATATTATAGTAAAAGCTTGTGCCGCACAATTAAGACCTAAGATTTTGTTTAATATGAATGAATGGTAAGTAATGTGGGGTAATAAATTATTAGCAAAAATTATATAAAAACATGATAAACTCAGCAGCAATATTAGGAGGTGGTTCTTGGGGAACGGCTATAGCAAGTAAGATATCGCAAAAACTAAAAAACACAAATATATATTTAAGGCAAGATGACATCATAAAAGAAATTAATCTTACGCACAGCAACAACAAATATCTAGATAAAATTATTTTACCCAATAATTTACAAGCAAAAAATATAGATGAATTTGTGGGCGAAGAAGACATAATTTTTTTAGTGTTACCAGCAAGTACCATAGAAGAATATTTACAAAAATATAAAAAATTCTTCACCCCAAAGTCAATAATTATAATTGCATCTAAGGGATTTTGTTATAACACTAAAACTCTTTTTCATGACTATGTGAGTAATATTTTACCAAAAAATAAAATTGGTATATTGTCTGGCCCTAACCTTGCACATGAAGTTGCTTTTGGTCATCCTAGCGCTTCTGCTTTAGCTTTTAGAGATATTGGTGATGCAAAAATCTTAGCTGATATTATTAGCACTAAAGATTTTATAGTATATCCAACTGATGATATTGTTACTTTGCAAGTGTGTGGTTTTATGAAAAATATTATTGCTATCATATCTGGTATAATTGAGGGATTTAGATATGGAGAAAATACCAAAGCTTGGTTAATTGTAAAAGCCATACAAGAGATTAAAACAGTAGTAAAATTTTTTGCACCTAATGCAAATTCAGATTTTTTACATGTAGGAACCTTGGGTGATTTAATACTGACAAGTTATTCTGCGAATTCAAGAAATAATAAATTTGGCAATTCTTTAGCGAAAGCAAAAGATAAGGTGAAATATCTAAGCGCTGTAGAATTTTTAACGGAAGGCACAAGAGCCGCAAAATATTTAAATGATATAGCTAAAGATAACAATCTGGATTTGCCAATTGTGAGATATTTGGCTGATGTGTTAATAAATCCTAAAAATATGAAAGCATCCTTGGCTAAAATATTATATAAGCCCTAAATATAACCATTATAAATTCTATTAACTAACATTAATAAATATATATATAATATATTCAAAAATACAATATTATTATTCTTACAATTTTTATTTATCAATGCTCGGGTTTTTGTATGTGATGACAAAATTCATCAAAAACTATATAACCAAACTCCAGCTTCCTATTCTTATATTATAGGAAATGTTAATAGTAAGGGAAAAATATTAGAACATTTTGCTGACGTTTATTCTACACCAGCTAGCTGCCAAAAAAATATTACTACACTTATTTCACTAAAAGAACTTGGAGAAAATTTTTGCTTTCAAACTAAATTATTTAGATCGCAGGATAAATTTTCGGAACAAGATATCATGATTGAGTTCTCAGGCGACCCTAGCCTTAATACTCAAAAATTATTAAATTTACTAGAGCCATTGAAAAATACAAAAATTACTGGAAATCTTATGCTTGATGTTTCTCAATTTAATGTATCACCATATTCTCCTAATCTAATGTTAGATGATATAGGTTCTTCTTATGCACCTCCTGTATTTGCTGCCATTTTTGATCAAAATATTATTAAATTCTACTTTAGCAACACGTATTGGTTTAAACAAAAATATTATAGCAAAAACAGGAACTATGACTGGAATTAATTGTCTGTGTGGTTATGGATCAAAACAAAAATCTACAAAAGCCTTTGTTATAATAGCTAGCCAATTTTCTTCCCCCCAGCCAAGAAATGCAAACTATAATAGATAATTTTATTAATTCGCAAATAGGCTCTGGGTTAAAATAAATTTTTCTTTTTGATTAAAGTTTAAATTTTAACAATATTAGTGATATTTCATTGAATAGTTATACTCAATAAAGTAGAATTCTTGAAAAGAACTCATAAAAATTGAAAATGTCTGTGCAAAAAATTGCTGTAATATTAATGAATTTAGGTGGTCCAGATAATTTAGAAGCTGTACAACCCTTTTTATTTAATTTATTTTATGATCCTGCTATCATAAGATTACCCAATCCTTTTCGTTATTGCATAGCCAAATTAATATCGTCTACTAGAAAGAAAAAATCTCAAAAAATTTATAGTCAAATGGGTGGTAAATCTCCTATTTTAGAAGAGACATTGATGCAGGCGGAACAGTTAAAAAATGTTTTACAAGAAGATTATCAAAATAACTATAAAGTTTATGTAGCTATGCGTTACTGGAAAAGTTTTAGTCATGAAATTATGCCTCAGATAATTAGCTATCAGCCAGAGCAACTAATATTAGTTCCTCTTTACCCACAATTTTCTACAACCACTACAGCCTCTTCAGTAAAAGACTTTTTGGACAATTTAAAAATCCACAATTATACCGGAAAAATAAAGACATTAGGTTGCTATTTTTTAGATAATGAATTTATTCAATGTCATGTAGATTTAATAAAAGATACGTTTACTCAAATTGAAGGTAATGAAGATAATTATAAAATATTATTTTCTGCACATGGTCTTCCTTTGAGCATTATAAAAGACGGTGATCCATATCAATGGCAAATAGAACAAACTGTAGCGAAAATTGCTAGTCATTTGGGGTTAAGGGAAGAACAATATCAAATTACTTATCAAAGTAGAGTTGGTCCTGTAAAATGGTTAGAGCCTAATACCGAATATGTAATTAAAGATTTATCACAAAAAGGTACTAACATAATTATAGTACCAATAAGTTTTGTTTCCGAACATTCTGAAACATTGGTAGAATTAGATATAGAATATAAAGCTATAGCTGATGAATATGGTGTAAAATATTTGCGTGTACCAACTTTGCGTACATCAGAAAAATTCATCGCTAGTTTAGGAAATAACATTCAAAAATTTGCTCGAATAAATACTAATATTACTAGTTCTAATAACTTTGTAAGAATGTGCCCTACAAATTTCAGTAAATGTATATGTCAAAATCTAGAAGAAAATAATATAACTTCTCAAATAACAGAATGAAAATATCTATTTTCTTGCGACAACATTGACTCTTAACGTTAACATTGCTTGATTTAGGTCATTTAAGAACTAGCAACATTCTATAAAATTATTTATTATAACAAAGAGTATATTATCGAACATTATAAAATATTGGAGAAATTTATATTTATGCAGTATCACTTATTTATAATATTAAGTATTATTCTGTCATCTTGTAGTGATAGAGTTCCTGCGCCTATAAGATATCCAGACCAAGAGCGTAACAATTATTCTTCAGCTAGAAAAAATAAAATAAAAGTCAAAGATAATATATCTTCAAAATCTCATGCTCATAGAGATGAGTACTTCATGAATCAAAAAACACCCAACAATATATATCAAGAGACTCACAAAAAAGATAATTCGGGCAATGATATATTGGGTAAAGTCGATTCAGTAAAAGAAGGATATAAAAATAGTTATAAGAATAACAAAGACACTGAATTTGTTGTTGATAATAAAAAATCTTTAGAGGAAAAAAAACTTGAGCAAATTGGCAAGTATGGTTTAACCTCCTCAGAAACAGGAGAGTTGCCGGTTGAAGGTAAAATAATTGCTAGATTTGGGCAAGAATTTAACGGCACAAAACAAAATGGAATCATTATATCGGCTAAATCAGGTTCTAATATTAAGGCGGTAGATGGTGGTAAGGTAATATTTGCCAATTACCATAAAACTTTTGGTAACCTTATAATAATACAAAAAGAAAGAAGTAATATATATTTTGCTTATGCACACATGCAAGATATTATGTTAGAAAAAAATGCATTGGTGCAAAAGGGGCAAATGATAGGTAAAGTAGGATCTACGGGTGATGCAGAAGAGCCAGAACTATACTTTGCTGTAAAAAATGGTAATGTGAATGTGGATCCTATAAAATTTTTGAATATAAAAGAATAAACAACACTCAAATATAGGGGTTTTATATATGACTCAAAAAAATAGCAAAGAATTTTTAAACGATAGTTTTCTATATATAGCTAATTACGAATTTGTAGATGGAATTTATAACCTATACTGTCAAGATCCGAATTTGGTTGAGGTGTATTGGAAGGATTTTTTTGCTAATATAGAAAATCAGCATGAATATTATAATATTTACGTTAATAATATCAATAGTTCTAGAAGCAATATATCTGCAGCTAAAGATAATAATTCTATTACTGTTAATACAGCGTTAGAAGACTTTCATAAGCTCTATATAATAGACGCATATAGATCTCGTGGGCACATGTTGGTTAATTTAGACCCCTTAAAAATAGAACTTCCATTAACAAAAGAACAAGCTAGTCTTGATACTAATAGTTTAAAATTAACATCCTCGAATGTCTTAGCAGCTGAAGAATTAATAAAAAATCTGGAGTCTGTATATTGTAAATCTATAGGTGTAGAATTTGCTTATCTAAATAACAAGCAAGAACAAGATTGGTTATATAAAAATTTTGAAAAATTATCATCATCTCCTGTACTTAATGCAGAAGATAAATTAGAGGCTCTTCAAAATTTGATGCTAATAGAAAATTTTGAAGGTACTATCCATAATAAATTTCCTGGTGCAAAAAGATTTTCATGTGAAGGATCTGAGTTAGCAATTTATGCATTAAAATATTTAGTAGAAAATAGTAATATTACAATTGCGGAAAATATAATATTTGGTATGGCCCATAGGGGGCGTCTTGCAACATTAACTTGTGTTTTAGGTAAGAGTTTTTCTGAAGTATTTGCAGAATTTGCTGGCAAATATTTTACCGAGAAGCCATTTAGCTATGATGTCAAATATCATATGGGTTTTGAGAATGATTATATAGATAAATTTGGTCGTAAAATTAAATTAGAAATGCTATCAAATCCGTCACATTTAGAATCTATTAACCCTGTTTTAGCTGGATATGTAAGAGCAAAACAAGATAATTCTGATTATCCGTCTTCCATACTTGGAGTATTAGTTCATGGTGATGCTGCTTTTTCAGGGCAAGGTGTTGTTGCAGAAAGTTTAGCTTTGTCAAAACTTGTACCTTTTAGCACCCAAGGAATAATACATTTGGTTATCAATAACCAAATAGGCTTCACTGCGAATGCTAAAGATACAAAAACTGATTTATATTCCACCGAAATAGCCAAAATTATAGCCGCCCCTATAATGCATGTTAACGGGGAAGACGTAGAAGCTGTATGTTTAGCTATTAAATTAGCGTTAGAATATAGAGCTAAATTCGGTAAAGATATTGTTATAGATATAATAGCTTATCGTAAATATGGTCATAATGAAGGTGATGAACCACTTTATACACAGCCTGTTATGTATAACAACATAAAGCAAAGATCTTCTGTAGCAAAAAATTTTGCTAAGCTACTACAAAATGACAACATTATTTCCGAAGAAGAATATAAAAATCTATCGTCAAAAATTAGTGCCACTATGCAAAAAGAATTTGATGATATCAATAACTATCAGCCTCATGGTTTTAGGATAAAAAAATCTTGGGCGAAATATGTAAAAGACTATAATAAAAATTATCATGACGAAAAGATTGAGACTGGAGTAGAAGTTACTTCTTTAAAAGAAATAGGAAAAAAAATATTTAATTGGCCACAAAATTTTGCAATCAACAATAAGTTAGAAAAATTATTTTCTTCTAAACAAAAAGATATTGAATCAGGATCCAATATAGATTGGTCTACAGCCGAGCTTCTTGCTTTTGGTAGTCTATTAATTGAAAACACCCCTATAAGACTTGTGGGGCAAGATGCTGGAAGGGCCACATTTTCTCAAAGACAATCTGTATTGCATGATCAGAATAATGGAAATAAATATGTAGCTTTAAATAATATAAACTCTAATCAAGCTAAATATTTTGTAGCAGATAGTAATCTTTCTGAATATGCGGTACTTGGTTTTGAATATGGCTACTCAATTTTTAGTCCACATAATTTAGTAATTTGGGAAGGACAATTCGGTGATTTTGCAAATGGTGCTCAAATTATTATAGATCAATATATTAGCTCAGCAGAGATGAAGTGGGGGCAATATAGTGGTCTTGTAATGCTATTACCACATGGTTATGAAGGACAAGGTCCAGAACATTCTTCTGCAAGACTAGAGCGTTTTTTACAACTTGCTGCTGAAGAAAATATGAAGATTTTTTATCCAAGCACACCCTCTTCTTATTTTCATATATTACGCTCTCAAATTAAATCTAGTATCAGACAACCAGCTATTATAATGACACCTAAATCACTTTTGCGTAATAAGGCGGCAATTTCATCATTAAAAGATTTGGATAAGGGTAAAGTTTTTCAACCAATTATTCCTGAGGATGAGTCTTATATAAAAAGTGATAGAATAATTTTATGTAGCGGTAAAATTTACTATGAACTTTTTGAACAAAGAGAAAAATTAGAGCTAAAAAATGTTGCTCTAATTAGAATAGAACAGCTATATCCGTTGAATGTTAATTTATTAAGCTCCCTAATTTCTAAATACAAGCAAGCTAAAGAATTGATATGGTGTCAGGAGGAACCAGAAAATATGGGTGCTTATAGATATATATTTCCACTTCTTTTAGAGTTAGCACAACAATATAACGTTACTTTATCGTCTAGCACTAGATCTAGTTCTGCATCGCCAGCGGTTGGATATTTAAGTGTGCATAATAAAATACAAGAATCAATAGTTACAAAAGCATTAAAAGGAGTATAAATATGACAATAATTAATATAATTGTTCCGTCTCTGGGTGAATCTATTACTGAAGGTACAATAGCTAAATGGTACAAAAAAAATGGTGACTCGGTGGTAAAAGACGAAATCTTACTGGATTTAGAAACAGAAAAAGTTACCTTAGAGGTAAGGGCTGAACAAAATGGAATATTACAGGATATAAAAGCAAATATCGGAGAATCAGTGAGTGTTGGACAACATATCGCCAATATAGATACTAACAAAAATACTTCTTTAGACCAAGCAAAGAAACAAGAATTAGATACAGTTGAATTAAGTAAAAATGCTGTTAAATCAGAAGAGGCAATATTATCTCCAGCTGCACAAAAAATTGCTATTGAAAGTAATCTAGATCTTAGCACACTACAAAATCCTACAGGGAAAGATAATAGATATACAAAGGCTGATATTATAGCGCAAATTTCTAGTACTGTTAATTTAGAGAAAACCATTTCTTCCTCAAGATTAATGCACGAAGTAAGAGTAGATGCTAGAGAAAATAGAGTCAAAATGACAAGGTTGCGTCAAACTATAGCGCAAAGATTAAAAGATTCACAAAATACGGCTGCTATTTTAACTACATTTAATGAAGTAGATATGACTAATTTGGTTCAGATGCGTAATAAATATAAAGATGAATTTGAAAAACGTTATAAGACAAAATTGGGTTTTATGTCGTTTTTTGTAAAGGCAACTATTGCAGCTTTACAAGACATTCCATCTGTTAATGCAGAAATTGAAGGTGAATATATAGTATATAAAAATTATTATGATATAGGAGTAGCTGTAGGTACAGAAAAAGGATTGGTGGTACCTATTATTCGAGATGCAGATAAATTATCTTTTGCACAAATTGAGGCTAATATTGCCGCCTTAGGTGCTAAAGCTCGGGAAAATAAACTTTCTATAGAAGAACTAACGGGCGGTACGTTTTCTATATCTAATGGCGGTGTTTATGGGTCATTACTTTCTACGCCAATAATAAATCCACCTCAATCTGGTATTTTGGGAATGCATAAAATCCAAGATAGAGCTGTAGTAGTTAACGGACAAATTCAAATACGTTCTATAATGTATATTGCTTTATCTTACGATCATAGATTGATAGATGGCAAAGAAGCTGTAATATTTTTATGTAAAATAAAAGATGCTATAGAAAATCCAGAAAGACTACTACTTTCATTATAACTGTTTTGTAGTTTAGAGCTAAACTAATTTGGTTTTATAAAAGCTATAACAATAAGACCAAAATTTTTTAAAAAACAAAATAAGGATACTTCAAAGTTTGCAGTGAAAATATTGCTAGTGATTTTGTTACACTTTAAACTTGAAGACTACTCTGATTTCCGGTATTATTTTACCTTCTTGCTATATGAAGTATGGCATTGTTTGAAATATGGTAAGAAAGCACCCCACAATCCCTTGGGGTGAAAGGGTAAAACTAATCTAGTATAGGCTCTATCTCTTTCGTTAAACCCCGAAGCACCATCTCCAATCTTTCATTAACAGTATTGACATATTCAACATTAAAAGTATTAAAAACATCTTGTTTTTCATATTCAGAAATTGGAAATTGATCTAGCAAGCTTTTTGTAACAATCCCTCCAACAATTTCCTTAATCTGATTGTCTTTCTGCATAGCTTTTAGTTTTACTACAATATCTTTTACGATAGCTTTATCAAAATTCTCCACGTATGGTTTTATTAAATAAGGGTAATAGATCCACAATTTTTTTTGATATATAACATATAATTTTTTAACATATTTGTTGCCATTCATTTTCTCTAAAATCTTTTTGAGATTCTCTGGAGTTTCACTAAATTGAATAATTTTGTTAATTTGTTCTTCATTCAATGTTTGTGCTGATCCAAACGGAAATTCTCCCTCACTTGCATTATGTTTGGGTAAGTTGAAATGTTCCACAAATAAACGTTGCCCATATTTCTGTATTTTTTGTGGATTCCATATATTGCCGTTATCAATAGCTGATAAAGAATATTCGCCATTATCATAATTAACGATCATATTGTCAGTACATAAGTCCCACTGAGCAAAAACAAATGAAAAGATTTTTAATTTATCTAATTTATTTTTAAAATTAACCGAATGAATCTTATTTTTCACTAATTTTTCTTTAGATATTCTATCAATATCGCCTGCTACAAAATCTTGTAAAGAACCAATTTTGCCATCAATTTTTACTACTTTTGTTATTGGAATATTTGGAAAACCTATTTGTTGTGATATTTTATATGCTACTAGTTCTGCAATAACATCTTTTACGCTGATTAATTTTGCATCATCAAATCTTACTGGTTTAAATACAGCCTGTTTTTTTTCATCACCAATATTATATAGAGCTACAACAGGATATAATTTTAGCAATCTTTCTAATTTGGCATTAGAAATTTCTTCTATTTCCAACTCTTTTCCCTTGAGTTTATCTTGTATATTTTCCTCTGTAAAG
Source organism: Rickettsiales bacterium (assembly GCA_947454145.1). GTDB lineage: Bacteria > Pseudomonadota > Alphaproteobacteria > Rickettsiales > Rickettsiaceae > JAIOYM01. Next base: position 4,731 of record CANGIW010000011.1, on the reverse strand, counting down.
TAATCTATTTCGTTTAAAGTTTTGTGATTGTTTGCATCATTAAGAGTGCTCTTTTTATTTGAAAGTAAATTCATAGCTTCACTAATCGGTTTAGCTATTTTAGCCTTTTCTTTATCGGACAAAATATTAACTAACTCATTTAGGGCTTCTGGAGTTTTTTTAGAAGTTAGTAATTTTATTACAATAGCATCATTGCAAGGGATTGATTTAATTGCTATGGATAAAGCGGTTTGACCATCTTTATCCTTAAGATTTGGATTCGCGCCTTGCTCCAAAAGTTTTTCAACTATAGCTGTATAACCATTGCTAACAGCTCTTATTAAAGGCGTCTTGCCAGATTGGTCTTCAGCATTTGGATTTGCACCTTGTTCCAAAAGTTTTTCAACTATCTTTGGATGACTCCATATAACGCCCTTCATTAAAGATGTTTCGCCAGATCGGTCTTTAACATTTGGATTTGCACCTTGTTGCAAAAGTTTTTCACCTATAGCTGTACGACCATATCTAGCAGCAAACATTAAAGCTGTTTGGCCATATTGGTTTTCAATGTTTGGATTTGCGCCTTTTTGCAAAAGCTTTTCAACCATATCTATAAGATCCCATCTAACGCACATAATTAAAACTGTATCCCCATTTTTGAGTAGGGCATTTAGGTCTGAGTCTTTTTCTAATATCTTGTCAACAATAGTTTCTAATAGATTGGCGTCACCAGAATGCTCAGCATTTATTAAGCAAGTTTCTAGTTTACTTTCAATTTTAGACTTTGCATAAGAAGTATTTATTGCACTAGTGCTGCTTACTTGATCTGTATTTATATCCTTTTCAGACAAATCAATTTCCGAAGCTTCCTCAACGATAGAATTTGCATTTACTGATGCTTGAGGAGTTGTAATATCAATCTGTTTATTTGGAGTATCTATTTCAATCTGTTTATTTGGAGTATCTATTTCAATCTTTATATCATCTACTTTAAGAGACTTTTGTGGCACTAATGCTTCAGGAGTTATAGTTAACTTATCTTTATTCTCTACTTTAAGAGACTTTTGTGGCACTAATGCTTCAGGAGTTATAGTTAACGTATCTTTATTCTCTACTTTAAGAGACTTTTGTGGCACTAATGCTTCAGGAGTTATAGTTAACGTATCTTTATTCTCTAAATTACCAATGGAGTTTTGTTGATCATAGGACTCTTTTAAATATTTTCGAAGAGCAATTATATTTTGTGAAGATTCATTATTACCACCTTTGTCTGGGTGGTATTTTAGAATTTCACCGTCCATAAACTTATTTAAGTCTTTTTGACTTTTAGCTTTAAAAAGCTTTTTAAATGACTCGGTAGATAGCTTCAAATTATTAGTTTTATAATAGTTAACTATAAATTCTTTCCACCAAGATAGATCTCTTACAAATGTCTTTGATACCTCTGCTTCCCCTAGCACTGTGGTAGCTTTATGTTTTTCAACAAGAGTTTTAGATTTATTATCAGGGGTAACTTTGGTTTTTTCCGTCTCAGTTTTAATCTGATTTTTTTGCAAGACACTCAATTCTTGATTATTTTTTTCAAAAAGTTCATCCAATTCTGTTTGACTAGTTTTGCTATCTATTTTTACGGATATATTTTTGTTAAATTTAATTTGAAATATAATTATAAGTAGTATAAGAAAAAGTAGGTAGATAGCTGTTTGAAAACCCCAATACTTAGAATGAAGTTTACTTAGAATGAATTTTTTTGTATTTTCCCAAAATGCTTTCATAATTATTTTATAAATTATATATATATTTTTTTTATACTAGCAAATCTAAAATATTCTTATAGCAAAGTCAACAACTTATTTAGAAGAGGTTTTTTTGCGCGCTCATCCAACCCTCCTACACTTTTCATTACCCTCAACCTCAAATCGTACGAATATCCTTTAAGCTATAAATCCTCTTGTCACTAATTAAATAGAGTTAAACTATATCTTTTATCAGAATAAACCACACAACTTTTGGAGTAAAAATATTTAAAGAATAGAGGTAGCAAATATTGTGATGCTTTTTAGTTTTATGATATTGCTTTTTGAACACTATTGAATATTTATATTGATAGTTTGTATAATTCCTAATAGAATTTGGTCAACAAAAAACATTATTTTAATAAACAAATAAGATTGAATGGAAAAGAATAATTTTACGCTGATATTATCAGTTGTTTTAGCTTTATCAATAATTTTTGGATGGCAACATTTTTATGAAAAACCTAGATTACTACAACTAGAAAAACAAGCTATTGCTAAAAATGCCCTACTAAAATCTAAACAATCTGGAAACAAATCTAAATCACGTGTTGTCTTGGAAACAAGTAAAGCCCTAGAAGCAAATCCTAGAATATCAATTAATACAGCAAAACTACAAGGTTCTATATCTTTAAAAGCTTTGAGATTCGATGATTTAACTTTAGTTGGGTATAAAGAAAATTTAGAAGAGTCAAGTCCTGATATAAGACTACTTAGCCCTTCCAACACAAATAATTGTTATTTTGTAGAATTTGGTTTTCTAGGAAAAAATAACTTCCCTAATAGTAAAACTATATGGAACGCTGATAATCAAGAGCTAACTATTGAAAAACCAGTAACTTTTAGCTGGAAAAATTCGGATAATATAGAATTTTTAGTCATTATATCAGTTGATCAAAATTATATGTTTTCTATAAGCCAGAAAATTCTCAATCATTCTGATAAATCTATTGATTTTCGAGCTTACGGTTTAGTAAATAAAATTAATCCACCGCAGAAAAATGAAAATTCAGTAGTTTACACTGGAATGATGGGTGCTTTCGATGGCAATATAGAAGAGTTTGCTTACGATAAAATAAAATCTACTAAACGTTCTCAATTACTTGATAAGCAAATTTCTTGGCTTGGATTTACTGAGAAATATTGGTTAACTAGTTTTATTTTAGACAAAAATTTCGTTTACAACAGTAATGCAAGTTATGCCTTGCATAATAACTTAGAGCAATATCAATTAGACTTTGTAACAAAACAACGGTCTATTGATAAAAATGAGAATTTTACTATTGAACATAAGCTGTTTTTAGGTGCTAAAAAAGTGAAATTACTAGACCAGTATGAAAAAGATTATGACATTAAGCTTTTTGATAGGGCTATTGATTTTGGCTGGTTTTACATTTTAACAAAGCCTTTATTTAACATATTGAATTTCTTTTATAGTTTGGTGGGTAATTTTGGTCTGAGCATAATAATTGTAACTGTTTTGGTGAAGATAGTGATGCTTGGGCTTGCTAATAAATCTTATTCTGCTATGGCTAGAATGAAAGAGCTGCAGCCGGAAATAGAAAGAATAAAAGCTCTTTACTCCAACGACCAAATGCAAATGAGTCAAGCAACATTAGCTTTATATAAAAAGCATGGTGTGAATCCAGTTGCTGGGTGTCTACCGGTATTAGTACAAATACCAGTATTTTTCTCTATATATAAAGTTTTAAATGTGACAATAGAAATGCGGCATGCATCTTTTGTTGGTTGGATAAAAGATCTATCAGCACCAGATCCAAGCAATATATTTAATTTATTTGGATTGTTACCTTATCAAGCCCCACAATTCTTACATATAGGTTTATTGCCTATTTTAATGTCACTTACTATGCATTTACAGCAAAGGTTAAATCCTCCAGCTCAAGATCCTATACAACAAAAAATAGTGCAGTTTATGCCTCTAATGTTCTTGTTTATGTTTAATAATTTTCCTTCCGGATTATTTGTATATTGGATATGGAGTAATATTTTATCTATAGTGCAGCAAAAATATATAAATAATTTTACAAAACGTGGATAATAAAGATAAGTTAAAGATTTTTTTACGCGAAGCTAATTTTATAGCGGGAGCAGGGACCATAAAATCTTTACCCACGCATCTTAATTTACCAGAAGTTGTATTTGTGGGTAAGTCTAATGTGGGTAAATCAACCTTAATTAATAGCCTGTGTAATAGAAAAAAACTGGTAAAAACATCAAAGTCTCCTGGACACACAAAGCAAATTAATTTTTTTGAAATTGATAATAAATTTATATTGGTAGATTTACCTGGATATGGTTTTTCTAGAGTTTCTCACTCTACTCAGGAAGAATGGAAAAAATTGATTTCATATTATTTTACATCTAGTAAAAATATCATTTTGAGTAATATTTTGCTGGATGCTAGAAGAAACTTGCAGGAAAACGACAAGTTAGTTATAGAAATGATGGAAAATTTATCCATAAAATGGCAAGTTGTTATTACAAAGTCTGATAAACTAAAGGGTGATGAACGCACAAAATTAGCAATATTGGTGAATCAATTATATTATCTTGGTTGTAAGCAGATTTTTTATTCTGGTTACGAAAAATACAGCCAAATAGATGATTTGCGATTATCTTTAATTGATGAACTTATGCTTTGTAAAGCATAAGTAAATAGCGCCCTAAAGAAAATGTATACATAGTAGAAACTCTTTCAAAAGATTCTAACACTATAATTCATACAAACTGTCTCCTTAAACTATTAAATCGTATAATCTTTGCGCTAATTACACTATTAATACAAATTTTCCACTGCTTTGTAGCAGAGTATGTATATTATACATATAATATGGTGATTTGTGTAATTTTCTAATTGCTATACAGATTATGTTAACATATAATATATATGTTAAAGTATTAACAGTAATTATTGTATTATTTGCAATGTTAA
>CANGIW010000010.1 GCA_947454145.1 Rickettsiales bacterium | reverse complement strand
TATATAAACGATGCAAATTATGGGTAAAAGTATAAGATATTTTTTCATTATGTAGGTAGTTGGGTAGGTAAGTAGTTAGTAAATAGGTAGTTAAGTAAGTAGGTATAAAACTACTTACTAACCATATAGTATTGTTAATATAATACTTATATAATATTAATTATACAATATATTTGATTTTAATTAAAGTCAAGTCTGGGGTAATGGGAGAAGTAGGGGGGGGGCATAAAGTTTGCAGTTCAAGTAATTTAGGATTCATTTAATAGCTTATAAAACAAAGGGGTAAAAAATTCTATGGGGTAATGGCATAAAATTAATATTAAATAACTAGCACCCTTAAGTTGTATGTAGTATGTGTTTTGATTGATGAAAGATACCAAGTATACAACATAGATTTAGGTAATAAAAGCAAATAGATATGTCCTCAGATTAAAATTGATATCAGATAATGATTTTTTCGAAGAGATCTAATAGCAATTTTATTGCTATATTTTTAACAGCACTTTGTTTGAATCAATAGATTTCTACTTTTTAATAGGCTCCTTATAGCTGGATTGCTTCACTTTTAACTCTAGTGTACAGACTAAGAATTTTCCGATTACTTCGCTTTAATATTACACATTTAATATAACTCTAACTAATTCACGTAATTTCTAAAATCTATACCGGTTCCATAATATATATTATGGAAAATAAAGTAATTGTTTTATACACTAGTTATGCTTTTACACGTTATGCTTTTACGCTATTGCTAATTTTAGACGCTATGTTTTGTAGTGAGTAATATATTAGAGTTACTATTTTTACCTACTTATTCAGCCCCATTTAAACCCAATATAACAATTTTTGGTTTAAACCAAAGCGCCAAATATTAGACAAACTTACCATTTTTTTTGCCATTTTCACCAAGCTGCTTGCTACCCCCCCTTTCCAAAAGTTGTACCTATCTTATCGAGTTATAAGCTATACTTAATCGAATAAGCGTATTAAATTTTCAACTTCTTTCTTAAAAACAGGGTCCTGCTGATATAATTCTTCTATTTTTTTGATAGCATGTATTATTGTTGTGTGATCTTTCTTTTCAAATTTTCTACTAATTTCAACCAAACTATTATTTGTAAGTAGTTTGGAAATATACATAGCTATCTGACGAGGTCTAACAAGAGATCTTGATTTATTAGTAGAAATCAATTCAGCTAAATCTATACTGTAATAAACAGCAATTTTCTTCTGAATCATTTCTATAGTTATATTTCTTTCATTAACTCTAATTAAATCTCTTAATATTTCTTGAGTATTTTGTAGAGTTATTTCAGATCTAGTGAAGTTAGCATGTGCTATAACTTTATTTAAAGCACCCTCTAGTTCTCGTACATTCGAAGAAATTTTGCTAGCCAAAAATTCTAAAACTTCTTTAGGAGCTTGTTTGTTAGCTAATTCTAATTTTGATTGCAATATACTTAAACGCAACTCATAAGTAGTGCTATAAACATCAGCTACAAGGCCCCAACCTAACCTAGATTTAACTCTGTCTTCTATTTTATCTAAATCACTAGGTGAACGGTCACATGAAATCACCATCTGCCTATTATTATCTATAAGAGCATTAAATGTATGGAAAAATTCTTCTTGAGTATTTTCTTTTCCGCAAATGAATTGTATATCATCTATCATTAAGACATCTACTGAGCGGAAATGTTCTTTGAAAGAGATCACATCTTTATTACGTAAGGCTTTAACAAACTGATACATAAATTTTTCTGCAGACATGTAAATAACTCTACGATTAGGATTAGTCTTTCTTATGTGCCAAGCAATAGCGTGCATAAGATGTGTTTTTCCAAGCCCTACTCCGCCATATAAAAATAAAGGATTCGATTCTGGTATAGCTTCATTATTTTCAGCAATAGCTCTAGAAGCAGCATAAGCTAACTCATTGGATTTACCTACAATGAAATTATCAAACGTAAAACGTTGATCTAAATTAGAAGAAGCAATATTTTCATTTTGAATCTGTACTGCCTCAGGTTGAATTGCTTTAGGGGGTATATCAGAAATAATTTCAAATTCCTGTATATTATTTTCATTTAAACACAGATCTACTATTTGTACACTAGAATCATAATGTTTCCACAATTGTTGAATTATTCCTATATAGTTTTTATTTATCCAATCTTTTAAAAATAAAGTGGGGACAGTTAGAGTGACTCTAGAGTTAGCATAATCAGAAAAATAAAGTTGATTAAACCAATTTTGATATATCTCGTCACCATAATGTTGCTTCAAATCTCTTTTTATTAGACTCCAAGTTTCATTATAGTATTTTGCCTTATTATCTTTTGCCAAGTAAGTCATATCAAAAATTCTTAATTTGTTAATGGTAAACAACTGTTTTTCCAACCATTTTGACCTTCTACGCCATCAATTACATTATAGCAATTGATATAGCCACACATAATCATTAAATTAGCTGCCAAATAGGACCTATATCCAGAGCGACAAATAAATATCAAATGTGATTTTTTATTAGGAATCATTTGCATGATTTCATTAGTAAATATATTTTTTTGTTCAATGTCTTGGTTAATCCAACTGACTAATAAAGTGTCATTTGCTTTCTTAGTATAAGGAAACCCAGAAGACCATTCTTCATTAGTCCTAACATCTATTAAGTAACTATCACTGTTTTTTAATAAAGAATTAGCTTCTTGTGCTGAAACATCAATCATAGTTTATATTATAATTTTAGTAAGTAAAGAAAAAAACACTAAAGAAATAAATTACATCCAATGAAACATTGGAAACTGTATTACAGCATCGTGTACCTTAGATAAAGAGAGTTATTATACTCATCAATATATTGCTAATACTAGAAAAAATAAAGTCATTAATCTTCTTATCATCCTTGATTAAATTTTTATACTATGCTAGTAATTTTTTCTTAGACAATATAAATAGCCATTTTATTAAAAGTGTTACACAATAGAATTGAGAATTATATTTTATATCACATTTTACGTCGAGGGACTAAAGAAATTGAAAATATTCTAACAAAATTCTATTATTCTTTTAAATTTGAAAAAATATCTTCAGAAGAATCGGAAGATTTTTTAAAACTTTTAGAACAAAATGACCTTGACATTTTTATGTGGTTAAACTATCCAGAAAAAATTCCACAATTCTTAAAAAAGAATAGCATATTAGAGAAATTAATCCACTTTAATTTTTATGACAAACAGCAATAATACTGAAGTAAAAAACCCCATGGAAAGCTATTGCATATCTCAATTTTCAAAAGATAGAGATATTGTACTACTCTACCCTCACAACAAGATGTGTATGGATGTTTGGAGGCAATTAAAATTTTTTTTAGAGAATGAAAAATTTAATATTTATTTTTTACCAGATATAAATTTTATTACTCAAAATCATTCAATTTTAAAAAATCTGAGTATTATAAGACATAGCACATTACAAAATCTTGCTACTGATAATAAACCCAAAATATTAGTGACTACTCTAAGTAACTTATTTTGCAAAATACCAAAAAAATCTAATTTTATTAACTCTAGTCTTGTTTTTTCACTAGGACAAAAAATAAACGTCACTCAAGCAGCAAAATCTTTAACAAAGTTTGGTTTTTATAAAAATGATTTGATAACTACATGCGGTGAATTTGCTATCAGAGGAGATATTTTAGATGTATATTACACAGATAATGCTTACAGAATAAATATAGAGTGGGATGAAGTTAAAGACATAAAAATAATTGATCCAGTTAGTCAACTTTCAATTAAAAATACAGACGAGGTAATTTTACAAGATATTAATTATATTACGCCAGATAAAATTGAAGCTGCAAAAGTAAAATTGCTTCAGCTTTTTGGATATATAATCAAAGAACATAATATTTTTAAAAAATTACAACAAGGTAACATAGCTCCAGAAATTTTTTACCCGCTAATGTCTTTATTTTATGATACAGATGATAATATTATTTCTTATTTTAATGATCCATTGTTCATTACTTCGAAGCTATATAAACATAGTATTAGTCAAATTTACAATGAAATATCAAAAAACTATCAGCAAAATAGATTTTTACTTAGCCAAGATAGTATATTTTTTAATATTGATGATATTAATAATTTTCTTCAAAAACAAAAGATCTCTTGTATAGAAAGAGCAGAAATAAACAGCTTAAAAAATACGATAACTAGGTTATATATAGAAAATGGTCAATCTAGTAAATCTATAATTTTAGAGCTTTGTGATAATAATAAGGACAAAAAAGTTATATTCTGTGCAAATGATAAGGCGCATATGGATGCATCGAAAATTGAATTATTTGATGATTTAACTAAGTTTAATGAAATAGAGCATATAACTGAAGCAAAATCAGGAGTAATAAATTTAGTAACCATAGCTATACAAGAAAGCTGTATCTTGGATAATAAATATATAATGTTATCAGCCAAAGATTTTATAGCGGAATCTACTATTACAGATAATACTAATGATAGTAATTTTCGAAAATTACAAAATATATTAGCAGAAGTAGATACTTTAAAAGAAAATGATCTTATAGTACATAAAAAACACGGAATAGGTAGATATTTAAAGATTGAAGCCATTTCAGCTTATGGTTTTTTTCATGATTGCGTTAAAATCAAATATGAAGGTAATGATCTGCTTTATGTTCCAGTAGAAAATATTAGCGCTATAAAAAAATACGGTATAGAAGATGCGGCGTTAGATAAATTGGGTTCTTTAGTTTGGCAGAAACGTCATAACCTCCAAAAGGAACGTATAGATGAACTAGCGAAAGAATTAGTAAAAATTGCTGCAGAAAGACAATTATTAAATGCGGAGAATATAGAGATAAATCAAGAGCTTTATACAACATTTTGTAAAGCTTTTCCTTACGATTTAACCCAAGATCAAATAAGAGCTATAGAAGATATTCGAAAGGATCTTTCAACCGGTAAATTAATGGATAGACTTTTATGTGGGGATGTAGGATTTGGTAAGACTGAAGTTATTATGCACGCAGCTTTTTTTGCAAGTATAGGTAATGTTTTCAAGAGGAGTCAAATAGCGATTTTAGTACCAACTATGACTTTAGCAAGGCAACATTATAAAAGTTTTTGTAAACGATTTGAAAATTTTGATGTTAGTATCGTTCACTTATCTAGACTTGTTGATAAAAAAGAAGTAGCTGAAAATAAATTGAAAATTTCTGAAGGCTCTGCTGATATAATTATAGGAACCCACGCATTACTTGCTGACAGCATTTCATTTAAAAATTTAGGGTTGTTAATAGTTGATGAGGAACAAAGCTTTGGGGTAAAGCAAAAAGAAAAATTAAAACAATTTACTAAACAATTGCACTTCCTTAGTGTTTCTGCAACTCCAATACCTAGAACTTTACAAGTATCTATAGCGGGTATAAAAGATCTGAGTTTAATAGCTACATCACCGCTTGATAGAATTCCTATAAAAACTATAACTGATAGCTATAATGATGAATTAGTAAAAACTGCTCTTCTAAGCGAAAAAGAGCGAGGTGGTGTTAGTTTTTATGTATGCCCAAGAATTGAGCAATTAGAAGAGAAACAAATCAAACTTAATGCTATAGTTCCGCAATTATCTATTAAAATGCTTCATGGTAAAATGAAGGCATCTGAAATTGAACAAACATTAAATGACTTTTATGAAAATAAATACGATGTTTTGCTTTCTACTAACATAATTGAATCTGGGTTAGATGTAAAAAATGCTAATACTATAGTTATTGATAAAGTTGAATTATTAGGATTAAGTCAGTTATACCAACTTCGGGGTAGGATTGGTAGGAGTAATATTCAAGGCTATGCATATTTATTATTTAGTTCTGAATCTCAACTTACTGAAAATGCGATACGTAGAATTGAAGTTATGCAAAATATTGACTATCTTGGAGCTGGTTTTACAATAGCTAATCACGATATGGATATTAGAGGCTTTGGAAATATTTTGGGTAAAGAACAAGCTGGTCACATAAAAGATGTAGGAGTTGCCCTATATCAAGAAATGCTAGATGAAGCTATAGCAGCTGTTCACAATCAAAGGCAAAATAAAAATTCAGATGATGATGATATATCTATCAGTATTGCTGTGCCTATATATGTGCCAGAACATTACATATCAAATCAATCAATACGCCTTGCTATATATCAAAGATTAGGAGCACTTCGATCAGAAAATGAAATAGGCAGATTTATATCAGAAATGTTGGATAGATTTGGCCCAATCCCCGAAGAGATGAATAATTTGATTGAACTATTAAGAATAAAACTTGCATGCAAAAATCTTGGCATAGTAAAATTAGATGTTGCCAGTACTTTTTATAGTCTTAAATTAATTGAAGGATCTATATTAATAGATAAATTATTAAATTTTAGTAAAAAATTCCCTAAGAAAATACAAATCAAGCCTGATAATAAGGTTATGATATATACTAGTATTGATGAATTGGATTTGATTAAACGTACTAAGGAATTTATTCATAGACTAAATTTTCTTGAATAATACGATACAAAAAAGTAAAATGACTGCATTTTTCTTTTGTAGTAAAAATCATTCTTAAACAAATATTACACCAGCTATAATATCTACTATATAGTAGATATTATAATGTAAAATTATACCGTAAAAGACAAAAATATGTTAAAAGAAACACAAAAAGATACACAAAAAGATACACTTTATAATCATAGAGCTGAGCAAATTTTACTTGGAGCTTCAATAGTGCACGGGCATATTTTTGAGAAAATCTCTGAATTTTTGCTGCCAGAGCATTTTTTTGAGCAGCTTCATGGTGAAATTTATAAAGTAATCAGCAGTCTCTTTAGCAAAAATATTACTCCTACTGTAGAATTTTTAGAAACTAGTCTAAAAAACAATCAGAATTTGCAAGCTTTAGGTGGAGCTCAATATTTATTTTCTTTAACAAAATTAGCGCTGATAGAAATAGATCCTTACAGTTACGGAAAGTTGATTTATGAGCTTGCCAAAAGGCGTCATCTAATTGAGCTTGCTCATAAAATTGCATTAAATGCTTCTAATGTAGACGTTTCTATGGATGCTGATCAACAAATTCAAGAAGCAGAAGGAGAATTATTCAAATTAGCTTTCACAGGTAGTTCTAATACTGGATTTAATAGTTTTGGAAAATCTTTGCAGCAGTCTCTTGCTACTATCAACGCAGCAATGAAAAATCCTAGCCATATTAACGGTATAACTACTGGTCTGATAGATATGGATAAAAAACTTGCTGGTTTTCAGCCATCAGATTTAGTAATTATAGCAGCAAGACCTTCTATGGGTAAAACTGCTTTAGCCATAAATCTTGCTGTAAATGCAGCTATGGCGAAGTGTTATAGAGATAACTCGCGTAAGCACAATGTTGGCTTCTTCTCTCTTGAAATGTCAGCAGAACAGCTTTCCACCAGAATACTTTCAATGACAGCGGAAGTAAATTCTATCAATTTAAAAACCGGATATATAGACGAAGAAAAATACAACAATATTAGGAAAATATCGGACGATATTGCTAATTTAAATTTAATGATAGATGATACACCCGCTCTTTCTATTTCCTCTATTAGAACTAGGGCACGTAGATTAAAGCGTCAATCTGGTCTTGATATTTTATTCATCGACTATTTACAGCTGATACGCCCTACAACAAATAGTGATAATAGGGTTTTAGAAATTTCTGAAATTACTCAAGGCTTAAAAGCTCTAGCTAAAGAGCTTGATATTCCTGTAATAGCTTTGTCTCAGCTCTCTAGGGCCGTAGAGCAAAGGGTTGACAAAAAACCCTTATTATCAGATTTAAGAGAATCTGGTTCAATCGAACAAGATGCCGATATTGTAATGTTTATTTACAGAGAAGAATATTATTTGAGCCGCTCCAGCTCTTCTTTAGCAAAAAACGGCCAAGAAGTTATAGCTATGGGAGAAAAAGCAAAAAATGTTAAAAATAAAGCCGAAGTTATAGTAGCTAAACACAGAAATGGTCCTATCGGAGAAGTAGTGCTACATTATAATAATGATTTAGCTAAATTTTCTAATTCCGTAAGAGAGTGAAATTAAAAGTTGTACTTATATAAAATATTTTGCTAAGATTTGTCTTGTATAAGAGTAAAAAAACCGATATATGATATGTTAAAAAATTTTCTAATTATTTTTATAACTACTATCTTATTATTTTCAAAATCAATTTTTGCAGATAACAAAATTCCATTAGAAACAGTCACTTATGTTTCATTAAATAAATATTTAGGACATTGGTATGAAATTGCTAAATTTCCAAATAATTTTGAAAAAAAATGCCAATATAACACCACAGCCCATTATTCATTGATAGACGGCGAAAATATCAAAGTGGTTAATAAATGTTATGCAAAAAATTCTAAAGGTGTAGAAAAAATTTATAAATCCAAAGGTACAGCTTGGGTTGTTGATAAAACTTCAAATTCTAAACTAAAAGTAAGTTTTGTTCCGTTTTTAAATAGATTTCATATATTAGGAGGAGATTATTGGATAATAGAACTAAATAGCGACTACTATTACTCTGTAGTCTCTTCTGCAGACAGAAAATATTTATGGATACTTTCTAGAACACCAGTTTTAGCTCAGGATATTTATGATGCAATTTTACTGAAAATTAAAGAGAAAGGTTTTGATATAACAAAATTAGAAAAAGTTATTCAAAAGTAAAATCACCTTTATTCCCTTATAGCTTTTACCTTTAGAGGTTTAGCTATTAGCCATTAATAAATCAACAAACATCTCTGACAAATTCAGATATTCTTTAGAATATTGGAATATAAATTGCGCAAAATTATCGCTACCAACAATATTTATATTGTTATTGGTTAAAGTATTGTCCCTTATTATTTGTGAGATTTTTTTAGCAAAACCTACTGCATTTATTTTATTTTCTAAATCTGAGCTTACTGCTACTATAACTATTATTTTATCCCCAACTCTATTAACATATACTATTATACAGTTATTATGTTTTTTAATTGCGAGTTCCATAGCTTTTCTTAAAGCTTTCAAGTCATAATTAGAATAAATTTTGAAGAAAAGCTTAGCATTTAACTCAAATGATTTGTTGGTAATCAATAATTCTGAAGTAACAGCTGCATTATCTACAAGGAATGCAAATAATTGTTTTTCAAGTTGCTTATTCTGTTCGCTCAGTTCATTAATTTTATTAAGTAAATCTTCTTGTTTTGTACTTACTTTTAGCTTTTGAGCAATAATATTTACTAGTTGATCTTTCTTGCGCATATATTCTAGTGCATCTGATCCACATAAAGCTTCTATTCGTCTAGTGCCTGAAGCTACAGATGCTTCTGATATTATCTTAAATATACCTATATCACCAGTAAGGTTAACATGTGTCCCACCACATAATTCTTTAGATAAAATTATTGTTTTATCTTTACTATCACCAATAGTAACAACCCTTACCTCTTCTTCATATTTTTCACCAAATAGTCCTATAGCGCCTGATTCAAGAGCTTTTTTATACGAAGAAATTTCTGTATCCAACTCAATATTTTGTCTGATTACGTCATTCACTAGATTTTCTATTAAAATAATTTCTTCTTGAGTTACAGCCTGATAATGATTAAAGTCAAAACGCAAACGATTATTTGCTACCAAAGACCCCCTTTGAGAAATATGATCTCCTAAAATTTTACGTAAAGCTTCATGTAGTAAGTGAGTTGCAGTATGATATATTTTCAAACTTTCTCTATTTTTAATATCAATTTCAGCAACAACATCTTGTCCAACTTCAAAATAACCAGATTCTATAATCCCAATATGGGTTATAACTTTATTTAATTGCTTAGTACAATCTATTATTTTTGCTCTACCAGTAGCAGAAGTTATATATCCAATATCACCTTCTTGACCACCTGATTGTCCATAAAAACATGTTGTATTAGTTACCAATATGATGTTTTGGCCAACAGTCGTAGAATTATTTTGTAAAACCCCATCAAAAATTAAAGCCAATAATTTTGTATCAATCTTATTTTCTTTGTAGCCTAAAAATTCAGTAGCACCAAATTTAGTGTAGAGATCAAACCATAATTTTTCTATTTTATTTTCTCCGGAACCAAGCCAATTTTCTTGAGATTTAAGTTTTTGTTCCTGCATCTTAACGTTAAAAGCATCTTGATCAAGATCTAAACCATTTTCTTTTGCAATATCCAAAGTTAAATCAAGTGGGAAACCAAAAGTATCATATAATTTAAAAGCCGCTTGGCCACTAAAATATTTAGCTTTAGAGTTCTTAGTCGTATCAATTTCTTGATATAAAAATTTCATACCACGATCAATAGTTTCAAAAAAGCTTATCTCTTCTTGCTGTAATACGCTTACAATCAAAGATTCAGCCCTCTTTATTTCTGGATAATAATCATGCATTTGTGAAATTACAAAAGGTGCAGCAATAAAAAGAAGAGGATCTTTACAGCCTAAATAATATAGATACTTAACAGCTCTTCTTATTATACGCCTTAGTACG
Organism: Rickettsiales bacterium; assembly: GCA_947454145.1. GTDB lineage: Bacteria > Pseudomonadota > Alphaproteobacteria > Rickettsiales > Rickettsiaceae > JAIOYM01. The sequence continues at coordinate 20,981 of CANGIW010000010.1, read as the reverse complement.
TATCCCCTACCCTCATTACTTGGCATAACACCATCAGCTAAAAGGAATATTATTGATCTCAAATGATCGGCTATCACTTTATAATATGAAGAATTTTTTTCATTTCTTTTAACAGAAGTAAGTGATTCACAAAATTCAATGATATTACGGAATAAATCTATCTCATAATTATCGTTTACCCCTTGAAGCACTGCAGTTATTCTCTCTAAACCCATTCCAGTATCTACAGATTTTTTTGGTAATAAAATTCTTTCCTGTGACGAAGTTTGTTCATATTCCATAAAAACGATATTCCAAATCTCTACATATCTATCACCTTCAGCTTCTTTAGTACCTGGAAGACCACCTTGAATTTTATCCCCATGATCATAAAAAATTTCTGTACACGGCCCACAAGGACCTGTATCTCCCATAGACCAAAAATTATCGTTACTCTCAATAGCAATTATCCTATCTTCTGTTAAGTTCGCTATTTTTTTCCAGCATTTTCTAGCTTCTTCATCGGTATGATAAACAGTTACATATAATTTTTCTTTATCAATGTTATATTCGTTTGTGAGTAAGTTCCAAGCATAATAAATAGCTTGTTCTTTAAAATAATCCCCGAAAGAAAAATTCCCTAACATTTCAAAAAATGTATGGTGCCTTGCTGTGAAACCAACATTTTCAAGATCATTGTGTTTACCACCAGCTCTTATGGATTTTTGACATGAGACTGCTTTGGTGTAATCTCTTGTCTCTAGTCCGGTAAAAATGCTTTTAAATTGTACCATCCCAGAATTTACAAACATCAAACTTGGATCATTATGAGGAACTAAAGAGCTAGCAGCAATATACTCATGGCCTTGGTTGATAAAAAATTGGGTAAAAATGTCTCTTACTTTATTTAAAGATAAACCCTGCATCTTAATTATGTTTCAATAGTTGGTTGTTTTGAGATATACTTTGAAGAAAAACTCTTATTTAATTTTTTCAAATATAAAAATTACAATGTTTGTACTACTTAATACAAAATATATTAACCTAAAAATAGGTATAGAAGCAATATATATTAACATAATATTTGAATCAAAAATAAAAGAAGAATATTACATTAATATATCTAACGAAGACTTAAAAGATCTATTTATTATTCTTAGTAAATATAATAATTACAAGGTTAATATTTTTATAGATAATGCTGATGTTAATATAATTAATGAACAACTATTACCTATATATTCTCTAAGTTCGAACAATGAAATAAAAAATTATGTCCATAACAAATTTTTAAATAAAGAATTATTCAGTTATACATTAACTAAGAATAATATTCGAAATGAAATAGCAATTATCTCCAGTAATTTTTCTAGTATCATTGAAATGGTTTTAACTCAATGTGATATGGCTAAAGTAACAATTCAAGCTCTATATTTTCCTGTGGCTGAAATTTTTAATCTCTTAGCCTATTTACAAAAAAATAGTTTATTTGTATTGGAAATTAATGAGCCTGTAATTTTTGCTTTCTTTTCTCGTACAAATGGATTGCAAATAATATCCACACATAATGGCTTACTTTATGAAAATTCTAGTTTTCCAATAACTAAAGACAATTCTACACAATATTTACACGGGTTTTTAGAATATACGATAAATTCATCAAATATTAAAATAGCTAAAGCTTTAAATTATTCCTCTGCTGGCGCTAAAATAATAATTTGTGTTCCAAAAAGTCTTTATGATTCTTTGAATAATGATAAAAATTTTACTAACAACCCACAAATAAAGATAATTGAAAACATAAAATTAGTGCGTTATCATGATGTTACAACTGCAAGACACAAAGAAATTTATTCTGATGGCATCTTGCTAAATTTTTCTCCAAAAATTCATACGATTTTTCAAGAAGATTTCCAAAGTTTACAATCAAAAACTATTAAACTTGCATTTTTACAGATGTTTAATAAAATTCTGCTACTATTTTTATTAATTATTTTATGTTATTTTGGTTTTGTAAATTACAATTTATACAACCTTACAGACAAATTACAAGAAGAAAATTTTAATATTCTTGCTCAATATTCTGAGAAAAAAGAAAAACTAAAACAAAAATACCCCAATATAAATATAGAGTCTCACTTAATAGAAAATCTAATTAGGGAAGATTTACCTAATGTTGAAGAAATATTAGATATCTTGAATAAATATTTAAATAAAGATAATATCAGCATACTTACTTTTTCTTGGGGGAACAAAATTGAGGATAAATTTTTTAAAAAAAATAACATTGATGCCCTGATTTTGTTAAAACATAATTATTTAAACAAAGATTTTTCTGATGATAAAAATTTACATCAATATCTTAACAATTACTATAATAGCTTGAGTGAAGAGTTTAATAAATTAGGCTATGAAACAAGCTTTTCTATAAATTATGACGGTATAATTAAAAGCCATAATTCGATAATTACCTTAGGCGAAATCAACTTAATTTATAAAAACAAATAATGATCTTAACTCAAAAAATAATATATGTAAAAAACAATTTAATAAAAAAATTAATTATTAATTTTATCCTGTTGTTTTTAAATTTTGGTACAAATTATCAATTGCTTCAAAATAATAAAATAGCACAAAAAGAATATAGTGATATTATGTATAATTTAGAAATGTCTAAAACAAAATTAGATCTACTTGAAATTAACAATTTCTCTGGGAATAAATTGAATTTTTTTAAGACAATAACCCCATGCAAGATATCTTCAATTGTAGAAGAAATTTCAATGGAGCTTTTGGCTAATAAAAAAATTTATTCCCCCACTATATCAGTATCCCTAAAAGAGACCACCTTTGAAGGTAATACTCGTATTAATTTATATTATTTAGTAGTAGATTTTGACTCTAACCAGATCAAAGATATTGTAGATACTATAATTTTTATTCGTTCAAAATTACCTAGCAACGCAACACTTTATTCTTTAAAACTTAATTATCAAGATCTTTTCCATGAGCATTACAGATCAAAAATTTTCACAAGAAATACTATAAATTTTGTTATCAAAGAAGCTATATAAAAATATAAAGACTACTGGAAGTATATACTTAATAAAATATTTGGGAGTATAATCTGTATATTTTTATAAACTCACGAAAATTTTCTATATCTTGCTTTTGAATTAGATAAATCTTCCTTTAGCACATTGGTTACATAATTGTGATAGTCAGTATAATTACCATCAAACATTGTTGCATTTTCATTATCGAATGAAATAATATGTGTTGCTATTCTATCCAAAAACCACCTATCATGGCTAATAACTAATGCACAACCTGCAAAAGTTAATAATGCATCTTCTAAAGCCCGCAATGTATCAACATCAAGATCATTTGAAGGTTCGTCTAATAATATTACATTGGCACCTTGACGTAATAATTTGGCCATATGCACCCTATTTCGTTCCCCACCTGATAATTGACCAACTTTCTTCTGTTGATCGCCACCTTTGAAATTGAAAGCCGCGCAGTATGCTCTGGATTTAATTGTTTTATTACCTAATTGTAATTCTTCAAGTTCATCTGAAATTTCTTGCCATACAGTTTTATTAGATTCAAGTGCATCACGCATCTGATCTACATAACCCATTTTTACTGTTGCACCAATTTTTATTTCTCCAGAATCCACCTCATCTTTACCGATTAACATATTAAATAATGTAGATTTACCAACCCCGTTTGGACCAACAACCCCTACAATACTACCCGCTGGTATTATACAATTGAAGTCTTTTAGTAAAATTTTATTACCAAATTTTTTACTGATATTCTTAATTTCTATAACAGAACTACCAAGTCTTGGACCATTTGGAATTATAATCTGCGGTGCAGTAATCATTTGGCGCTTTTCTTGAGCTTCGTTATAAAGTTCGTTATATGAATTAATACGTGCTTTATTTTTGGCTTGACGAGCTTTGGGAGATTGACGAACCCAATCTAGCTCTTTTTCTAATTCTTTTTGACGGTCTTTATCCTCTTTATTCTCTTGGGCTAATTTCTTTTGTTTTTGATCCAACCAATCAGAATATTTAGCATGCCAAGGAATACAATTGCCGCGCTCAATTTCTAGAATCCATTCAGCGATATTATCCAAGAAATAACGATCATGGGTTATGATAACTACAGTGCCCGCATAATTCTTTAAATGATTTTCAAGCCATGCTATCGAATCTGCATCTAAGTGGTTGGTAGGTTCATCCAACAATAACAAGTCTGGTTTTTCAAGTAACAATTTACATAAAGCAACACGTCTACGTTCCCCTCCAGATAAATCTTCTATTCTAGCCTCCGAAGCTGGACAATTAAGAGCGGTAGTTGCCATATTAATTTCCTGATCTATGTTCCATGCATCCATTGCTTCAATTTTTTCTTGCAGTAAAGCCTGCTCCTGAATTAAATTATCCATTGCTTCATCGGATAATTCTTCGGAGAATTTTGTGCTTAATGCATAAAATTTATCTAAAAGTTCTTTTTTTTCAGCTAAAGCCTCAACAATATTCCCATACACATTTTTAGAAAAATCCAATTTTGGTTCTTGTTCTAAAAAGCCAACTTTTATATTATTTGCAGCCCAAGCTTCACCGTCGAATTCTTTATCTATCCCAGCCATTATTTTGAGTAAAGTAGATTTACCGGCTCCGTTATGACCAATAATACCAATTTTTGTGTTAGGTAAGAAAGATAACCAAGTTTCTTTTAAAATCTGCTTTCCGTTGATATGTTTAGTTAGACCTTTTATTACGTATATATATTGATTTGACATGTATATTATTTTTATAAAGAGTTTTGTTATTAATTAGTTAGTTTAATTAATGAATTTTTTCAAGTCTTCTAGCATACTTACCACCTTCAAACTTTGTAGCAATAAAAGATTCTATAATAGCTATAACATCATTTTCATTACTAGTATCAGATGCTAACACTAATATGTTAGAGTTATATTTTCTTCTTGCTATATTAGCCATAGCAGTATTAGTACATAAAACAGCTCGGATATATTCTTTCCTATTAGCTGCAATAGACATTCCTATACCGGTTTTACATATTAGTATTCCAAATTTTGCCTGATTTTCAAAAATTGTTTCACATACAATAGCTGCATAATCTGGATAATCTACTTTTTCCCCTTTATTGAAACAACCGCAATCTTGAATACTCAGTTTATCTTTAAAATATCTTACGATTTGTTCCTTTAAATCAAAACCATTATGATCTGAAGCTATAGCTAACATATTTATTTATATTAGAATTTACACAGTTGATAATACACATTAATATTAACTTACATAGTACTCTTAGGTCAATCTTAAATATATTTATTTGAAATGGCTGTATTTAATTTTAATCTAAGGGATGCGCTTTTGCATAAACATTTTTTAAATGAGTGACGTTTACTTTGGTATATCTTTGTGTTGTTGAAAGACTAACATGACCAAGTAGCTCTTGTATGGATTTTAAATCAGCACCTCTTTCTAATAAATGCGTAGCAAAACTATGCCTGAATGAATGTGGAGTGGTATTTTGTTTTAACCCTAAACTGGCTCTAACTTTGCGTAGCTGTTTAGAAAATACAGGGGCTTGTAATGGTTTTCCTTTTGCACCTATAAATATAGGACTATTTTTATCAAACTCAAAGGGCGCTAATTCAAGATATTTTTGAATAATTAGTTTTGCTTCAGTAATCCAAGGAACAATTCTTTCCCTACCACCCTTCCCTACAATTTTAATATACTCACCTTCAAGATTTTTTTTTGTTATACTAAGAGCTTCGCTTATCCTCAAACCAGAACAATATAGTAACAATAATAAAGAATGGTCTCTAAGAGCTAGCCAATCATTGTTATTAAAACATCCTATATTTTCAATAGCAATTTGTGCCTCGTTCTCATTTAAGGTTTTATTTAGCAAAACATTCTTTTTTGCTGACGCAATATTATTTAACGTGTTTACTGGAATATTTAAATTATTACGTAAGAATTTAAAAAAACTTTTAATACAAGATAAGGCTCTATTATTAGAACTATACGAATATTCATTTTTAATTCTATATGCAAGCCAAGATCTTACAGTTTTACTATCCACCTTTATAAGATTCGAAACATTAAATGCACCGTTATTATACTGAGTACAAAAATTAATGAAATTTTCCAAGTCTCTCTTGTATGATTCTACTGTATGGTTAGAAAAATTTTTATTTATCCGGATAAATTCAAGCCATTTAAATTGTACATCTTTTATTTCATGAGTCATGGTAAAGAATTTCACCTTTCTAATTGTGCTAGTAGAATTATATATTAATTTGACTAATTAATATAGCTAAAACCCCAAGATCTTGCCTTGCTTAAAGAATAAATCGATAGCGCCGATATTATTTAATGGCTCTTGTAAGGCATAAGCTATTTAAAAACTGGTTAGAGCATTTTTTTATCCAAGATCTAAAACTGAATCCAAGTTGTTGTTATGGATAATTCCACGTTTTACTAAATCCATCAAAACTAAAGAAATCATAGAATAAGTAGACTGCAGCCTTACCCCTAACCTTTTTCAAGCTTATAAAAAAAATTTGGGCTAATATAAAACGCTAAATTAGGCAACAAATGGAGAATTTTTATCACTCATTTGACTCAATGAATTTGTCTTTTTAGTACTCTATATTAACTTAATTTACTATAATTAAAAGATGCATACGCCAAAAATATTAAACTTACAACCGCCTCCATTATTTGGTGGTGGGGGTTGAACACATGTAGAGTCTGTATCTAAAGGACTAAGTGTGGCATTACTATTGCAAGTACGCTCTAAACTAGAAACACCACTTGGCATTTCATATCCGCTCAAACATGTTCCAGTAGATTTATTTGAACTACTATTACCTGTTGCGTATGATGTAGACCATGATGCGTTACCTTCTGTAACTGCAGGGCAAACTGCTATACATTTGTTATTATTTGAACTAAGTTTGCCATTACTATCGCAAGTACGCTCTAAACTAGAAACGTTAGGCGCTATTACATAACCACTCAAGCAAGTACCATGAGATTTATTCGAGTTACTATTACCTGTTGCGTATGATGTAGACCATAATGCGTTATACTCAGTTATTGATTGACAAACAGCTATACAACTATCACTAATTTTTTCAAATGAAGCAGTTTTACTAGCATAATTTACTAAACAATATCTATGTAGCGTGCTTCCGTTTAAGCTACTATTAATAGTTCCAGATGGGCATGTTCCTACAGCTATATCACCCACATTTGTTTGTGGCCAACTTGCTCCATTTGAGTTGCTATCACTATAAGACATAGCGGTGCAATATGGCTGTGGTACATTAACACACCAATTTTGCTCTAAAGATGTTTTATTTCTCAATGTACATAAATTATTGTTGTATCCTAAATTACCTATGGCGCAATAGCTATTAGATCCATCTGTATTAGCGCAAGTGTATATTGACACAATTGATTGAGGGTTGTTAGCTGGGTTTTCTGTTGCCGAAAAAGTACAGCTAGATTGCTGAGAACTAGTACATAAAGTTATTCCTGGATAAGTATTGGATAAAGTGCTAAGTAAATTATTCATCATACTGATATTGGAACAAACATTTGGTATAACATTACTTACAGAAGGATCAAAATAATCACTATCTTGAAGTACCAAAGTATTAACATTCGGCAACACCCTATCAGCTTGCTGAGTACTAGCTATACACAAAGGATCTATCCCTCCATTTAAGTTATGTGTATAACAATAATAGCTCTCACATTGCTTAATTATTACATTAGTAGAGCCATAAGAAATAGTAGTTTTTTGAGTGCATCCCGTATCTTTTGAAGTACAAAAATGTAGCCCTGTATAAGTTTTAGCAAGATTATTAAATTCTGCACACGGTATATTAGTTGAATTACTAAATTTAGTTAATACGCATTGCTTAGGATCTTGAGGGCATGAAGAGTAATCAGTGCTTGAAAGGCATACTAAATCTGATCCTCTATAATAAGCTCCGTTAGTATATTCTATACCATCTAAATAAACAGCATTAGATGCTGGGGGTATAATATTATTTTCATAATTTCCTATTATAGTATTATAATTTATAGCTTTACTACCAAAAAAAGGCATCTCAGGGCTTTGTGTGTTATCAGTTGCATAAGCTGTATAATTTGTACCAGTTAAATTTAAAAATGGTTGATTTTCAGTATATTGATCTACTGTGAGAGGATTGTTTGGATCATATAAACTCAAGGATAAAGGTCCACCTGAAGTGAAATTACCAACTTTTACATAGGCAAAGAACTTAGGATTAAAATAGTCCGAATAACATGTTGAGTTGGAAATAGGGTCATTACAACTTGCCACTATAGGTTTAGAAGATGGTGGTCTTGTAAAACAACCCAAACTCTTTCTCTCATTATTATCTTCTAAATAATATGCACAAATTTGATCTGTAGCTTGAGGTGCAATGGAAGTACTGTCATATTTTCTAGATATTCTAGCTTCAATAGGAATATCAGTTAAATATCCCATATCTATGGTATCAGTTGTAACTAAATCATTGGTATTATTGTCGGTTATATATTGAGGAAATTTTACTATTAAATCTTTAAAATTACCAAAATTTGCACCCCAAATTAGCTGACATGGGCTAGTTGTTGTCATGGAAGTGCAAGGTGCGTATTTTTCTGTATTATCATAAAAACTAGTCATTTTTATACTACCGTTAGGCAATAAAATCGCATATTTTATTCTTACATTATTACAGTTATTCTGCGCGCATATAGAACTGAGACTATTTATATTGACACAAGGTGAAGTATTTGTAGCACCAAGATTAGCGCATATACCCAATAAGTCTTTATAATTTGAGTGTATATCACTCATACTCGTCATGTTATATATATCAATGCATTGATCGCTATTAGTTGAAGATATAGTGCTTGCAACAGTATTATTTTGATTTCGTAATACACTGCAAGTTGGTATGATATTATCATAACCAATTCTAACTGCATTTTGTATAGCATTATTTTGGGTTGCCGACATAGCGCAACCGCTAGAAGTCACGATATTTGAGCCATATAAAGTTGTAGCTGGTGGTGATGAAGGTTGATAGTCTAATAATTTACCGTCAGGAAAAGTAGGGCATATTTGTTGTGCTTTTAATGTAAAGATTGGAGCTTGCAGTTGAGCCGGGTAAGGTGGTGGTAAATAAGATATAGGGATATTAACACAACCTATGTTGCTATCTTCAACTATATTGTTTAGATTTCCAATTGCTTTTAAAGCTGGTATTATAAGATCTTGACCTATAAAGTCAATCAAAAAAGAAATAAACTGCAATGTATCCTTTAACCAGTCCGTACCGTTACTAGATGGTATAACTGAGTTAAGTAAATCTGGGATAAGAGATACTAAACTTTCACCTAGAGCAAATATAAATATTAATATTTGAATTACAAAATTAACTCTTCCAGAATTATTATGAAATGGTTGTTTATAAGGATCAGCATCAAAAAAATCTGGCGCAAATGTAGCCAAACCTGGATCTAGATAAACACATAATTTTGGCACCTGAAAAGCTACTTGGTTGCCGTTATCATCATATAAAATTGGATCTGCAACAACATTACCATTAGTGTCAAGATGTACACCTGGTGTATAACCGGGATCTGCATCGAAGCCAGGTTCTACTGGCATAGCTAATCTTGCGCAAAATCTAGTCAAGGGTAAATAAACATAAGGCCCTGTAAATATTGTGCATTCACCGTTCCAAGAAAGATCTTGACTATTAGCTACACACCAAAATGCGCTACATACTTGTAATTTTATATTGATTAATGGGTCCTCATATGTAGTAGCATTACTTGCTTGAGCGCAATATTGATAATACCCAGCCCCTCCTGGCTTGTATTTATTAAGTAAACATCCATTTCTACCCTTATTTGCATTTCCAGGTAAATCTAAATTCAAACCAAGAAAATCTGCACGAATTGAACTAATTAAGGAAAAATATAAAAATAAAAAATAACTCACTAAAAGAAATATCTTATTAAAGAACGAATTAAATAAAGTATTGTTTTTTAGCATTATATCTATAATATATCTTGTGGCTTTATGCGTAGATTTTTATCAACTTTTAATAGAATTTTATATCATAAAGACTTAACTTTTATTTAACGTCAGATAAAAAAATATATTAAATTCAATAATAGTTGGCTATAAAAAATTTTATTTTTCTATACATATCCGATAAACATGAGATATAATAAAGATAGGTTTATACAAGTAAATTTTGTAATAAAGTACAAATTGTTATGGATTTCTCAGTAATATTTTGGGTTGCAATAGCCTTATCTACATTGATTTCAGCGTATATCTTTGCAAAAAAATTATTGCCGTTAAAGTTCTCTAAAGATATAAAAAATGATGATAATGAAGATGAATCAACCTCTTTGTGGAAGAAAAAGAACTTAAAAACCCTCGTGCTCTCGGCTAAAGAAAGAATAGACTTGTCTTGGCAGTTTTTATATTCTATAACAGAAGTAGTGTTAGAAAAATTTAGCTCTCAAGATCAAAAAGAATTACAAGAAGCTGCCACAATTCTTGTCGCTAACGGTGTGCAATATCAGCATGTTGTTGATTACGGTTTACCTAATGACGTAGTCATTGTACAAAAAGCTAGTGAAAAAACTATTGATTCTACTAAGAAAAAATCATACACAGATAAATCAGTATAAGAATATTTTGTTTTACAATTATTTAATAACATTCACTTGTATTTTTATCGTTGTTTTGTTTATCTTTTTACCTATAGGAATTACTCCAACTGATGATAAAACAATAGGTATAGAAAAAGGTGCTCCAAAAAATCCTAGGCTAGCTTTAAAAACGATGCTCAGTGTGATTATATCTATGGCTTTAACAATAATTTATGCAAAATTCACGATTTAAATTACCCATAGCTTTACTAACCTTGGTATTTGCTATGTTAATTTTAAGTTATGCTGCTGTACCCATTTATAATTTATTTTGTAAATTGACAGGTTTTAATGGCACTACAAAAGTTGCACAAAGTTATTACACAGAAAAAATTGGCACTAAAAATATCAGAGTAGATTTTGATTCTCATGTTAACAGAGATCTTCCTTGGAAATTTTATCCCAAACAAAGCAGTGTAAATATCAAAGCTGGAGAAAATATTCTAGTGTTTTATTATTCAGAAAATCTCTCTTCTAAACCTATAACGGGCATTGCCATATATAATGTAACACCAGTAAAAGCAAGTAAATATTTTAATAAAGTTCATTGTTTCTGCTTTGAAGAACAAACTTTAGCTGCTAAAGAAAAGATAGATATGCCAGTGTCTTTTTTTATAGATCCTCAAATTGAACAAGATCCTGATACTAAAGATTTAGAATCTATCACTTTATCTTATTCCTTTTTTCGGTTACCCAGTGATACTTGAAATTATAATAATTCTTCAAATAAAAATATCATCGCTAATAATCTTGACAATTTCATTAAAATATGTTGTAATTCGTTTCAACAAGTTTATATCAAATTAGTTTATAAAAATACATGAGATTACATAATATTATTATACTTACTATTTTATTAATATTCAACTATTCTTCTTACGCTTTAATATCCATTGGTTACAGATACAGCACCATAGGTAACGGTATAGAAGGAAAAATAATGCTTCAGGATGGTATTTATCTAAGGGGGGCTTATATACATTCAACTAATAATGATACTATACAAAATTTTACAAGCTTTATAAAAAGTACCAAAGAAACACTATCAAAAAATAATATATTACCTAATCCTACAGTAATAACTGAATTTTTAGATAAAATGAATACACATCTTACTTCTATTCCAAATATCTCTGCTACTTCAATACCAATTATGTTGGATTATCATTTTTTTTCTAGAAGTGGCTTTAAGTTGTCGCCTGGGTTAGTAATTTTTTTAAATGATAGCAAAATTAACATTATTAGCACTAACAACAAACCACTAAGTCAAATTCTACCAGCTGTAACTATAGGTTATGATGCTGCTCTTGTAGGAACAGATTTTATAAATTTCTCTATAGAGTATGGTTGGCTTTTCTTTGTTGATCCGAGTATTGATTGGTCCAAAACGATACCAATATTATCACTTGGTATGAAATTAAGCATTTAATTTTTTTGAAGAGTTTACAATTTACATAAAATCATTTAAAATTAGCTGCAAGAAATAATTTTATTATTGCACCATGAACAGCGAAATTGAAAATTTAATTAACCATGTAGAAAATTCAGTTAATCTGATAGCGAGGTTTCTTTGACCCAGATCTTTTAAGATCACAATTACAAGAAGTTCTTGAGCAAGAATCCAATCCGCAAGTTTGGGAAAATCGTAGTCTTTCCCAAGAACTTGGTAAAAAAAAGCGCGTGATTATAGATCAATTAGAAAGCTACGATGCCATAATTTCAGGCTTTTCTGATGCAAAAGAATTAGCTCATATGGAAGATGCAGAGCTTGATGATCAAATTATAATAGAATTAAAATTCTTGCAGATTCTTGCTAATAAATTTGAAGTTGAATGTTTACTTTCTGGTGAAAATGATGAAAATCATTGCTTTATAGATATCAATTCTGGAGCTGGTGGAACTGAAAGTGATGATTGGGCTAGCATCATGATGCGTATGTATTTACGTTTTGCAGAAAGATTAAAATTTAAAACTGAAGTTGTAGATTTACTCGAAGGAGAAGAAGCTGGTATTAAATCCTGCACTATAAAAATAGTGGGTTATAACAGCTATGGTTGGTTTAAAACTGAGTCTGGCGTTCACAGACTAGTACGTATTTCACCATATAATTCTGCGGGTAAACGTATGACAAGTTTTGCCAGCGCTTGGGTATATCCTGATATTTCTGATAATTCTGGCATTGAGATTATAGAAAAAGATCTAAAAATAGATACATATAGAGCATCTGGTGCTGGTGGGCAACATGTTAACACAACAGATTCTGCTGTGCGTATTACACATTTACCAACTAACACAGTAGTACAATGCCAAAGTCAGCGTTCTCAACATAAAAATAAAGCTGAAGCTTTGTCTATGTTGAAAGCAAAATTATTCCAAAAAGAATTAGAAAAACGTCAGCAGCAGGCTAATATTCAAAATGCTTCCAAAACAGATATAGGCTGGGGTCATCAAATTCGTTCTTACGTGTTACACCCATATCAAATGGTAAAAGATCACAGGACAGACTTTTCTACAACGGATAGTGCAAAACTACTTGACGGGGCACTAGAAAATTTCGTTAAAGCAAGCCTAGCGCAAAAAGTCACAAATATAAGAATGTAATATTTATTTGTTGCTTTATGGGCTAAAACTATTCAAGCGCGAGGGGTGCACAGTGTCTTTTTTTTTACTGGTAACACTTATACTTTTTGTGTATGGCTTTTTAGGATTAATGTATGAAGTTGCTATAAAATTATTTACTACTGAAAATTGTTCTCTTATTTTTTCTGTTTGCCTTTGTTGCAAATATTTTTCTTGGCTAAAAAAAGTTGGTAAAGATTTATTTAAACGCTCGGTCTCATTTTTAAGTAAGTTTTCCTTAAATTCTGCAATATGTTCTTTAGAATATACTCTACTACCAACTTCTTTACCTTACTCCTGTAATGCCTTTGTATAGTTTACCCATTCACCCTTTTCTTTGCAAAAATTTTTATACAAATTTTCTAGATGGAACAAGTATTTATCATCATTAATAGCGTAAAAAGGACTATTCTTATCTTTAGCTAATTCTTTACTTATGGCATCGGTATACTTTTCATTAATTAATTCCTTAATTGAATTGAATGTATCTTCGGATAATTTATTATAATTTTGTAGGCTGTTGATAAATTGTGTTCGATTATCTTGAAAAGTTGTGTTATTTTCTAATATCTTAATTAAGTCTTTGTTAACATCCTGAAGGGTTATGTGTATATTTCTATCTCCAGAGCCTATATCAATGTACTTTGTATACTCAATCTGCTCATTAGTTCTAAAACCTTTAGATGAAAAATAATTACCCAGCTTTTCAAAAAAAATTTGTATTGGTTTTACAAAATCTCTTATTCGTTGCATTAAACCATTTTTTGGGTGTGAAAGCTGTTTAGGCTTAGCTTTTTTTTTATTATAATCTTTAAATAGATCATCAATATTAATATCAGATTCTTGAAGACTATTTTTTTTAGCCTCATAATACCCATCCTTATAAGCACCTTTGAGTGTTGTTAGCGCTTTATTGAAATCCTTACTTATATCTTGTAAGAAATTTTTAAAATTTGTTTTAACATTTTCTATATTATTGTCCGTAATAGGGAAGTGATTATTAGTAAATTCCATCAATTTATCTATAACCTCAGTTTTCATATCTTCCCAACCATTTTTATAATTCTTATTTATTAACCAAATGTTAGTAAGTTCATAATTCGCCCTCATTTTTTCTAATACATCATCAAAGAACTGAACTTGTTGCCCAATAATTTTTTTATCCTCATCTGATAACATAGATGCAGATTTTGTATTTGATTTTACCCCCCGTTCAAAAGATTTATGGTTTTGAAAAAAATTTAATTGCTTTGTTATGTAGTCTTTTATATTGTCATCAGGCTCTGAATTCAATTTTTCTGATAAAAAACTTTCTAATTCTTCTGTTTTGTTCTCTGAAAAATTTTGTGAGTAATAAAAATCTTTGTAGCCCTGAATCTCTGGATCAATCACTTTATCAATTTTTTTATCGTATTCTTTTATGGCTGATTCCAAAATTATTGATCTGAAAGCATATTCTTTTACATTATAGCCTTTATCCTCAAAAATAATCTTTTTTGTATCCTCAATAAATTTTTCTTTTTTATCTTTATAATTTTGGTTATTTTTTTTAACCTGGTGTAATTCTTTTACTGTTTTATTGTATATATTGGATATCTCTTCCAATGATTCTTGATCCTTCATAAAAAATACCTAAGTTTAAGTTAATTAACTATAACTAAATATTAGTATTTCTTAATTAATAAAATCAAGCTTGATCGTAAATTTTTTATAAAAATTTTAAACTTTATGAAAAGTGATACTAAAAAGTCACAAAATTGTTATTTAATTAAGTCTATAATACTAGATCGCAAAGCTTTCATATGGCGGGTGACGCAAAAAGCGCATTCGTCTTTGCAAGGAATTTAGTAACTAAGCAATCCAGTAAACAAAATAATACTAATTTTTTATATTAAGCTATTTAAATCTATCGAACTATTTTTGATGATGATTGTATGAGAAATAAAATATTATTAGATTCGTCACGCAACCTTTTTTTAAAAGCTGGTGACAATATCTTAATATATAGTTAACTACAAATATCTCTTTAAGAATTTGCCGGTTATATTATTTGGTTGTTTCGCCAAATCGTGGACTAAACCAGAAAATACTACTTGCCCGCCAGAGCTTCCACCTTCTGGCCCTATATCTATAACATGATCTGCTGTTTTAATAACGTCCATGTTATGTTCTATAACAAGCACTGTATTTCCAAGATCTACAAGTTTATGCAATACTTTGAGTAATTTATTTATATCCTCAAAATGAAGGCCAGTGGTTGGCTCATCTAGTATATATAAAGTTTTACCAGTAGCTTTTTTAGATAATTCTTTTGATAATTTGATTCTTTGAGCTTCACCACCAGATAATGTTATAGCAGATTGACCCAATTTGATATATCCTAAACCAACGTCATTCAAAGTATACATTTTTTCATAAATACCAGGAATATCACTAAAAAAGTGCATGCAATCTTCAACCGTCATTTCTAATATATCGGCTATAGATTTATTACGATATTTTACTTCTAAAGTTTCTCTGTTATAACGTTTTCCTTCACATAAATCACATTTAACATACACATCAGGTAAAAAGTGCATCTCTATCTTAATTACCCCATCCCCCTGACAAGCCTCACAGCGTCCGCCTTTCACGTTAAAAGAAAATCGTCCTTCTTTATAACCCCTAGCTCTAGATTCGGTTAATCTTACAAAACTTGCTCTAATAAGCGTGAAAGCCCCTGTATATGTAGCAGGGTTTGATCTAGGAGTTCTACCTATTGGGGACTGATCTATATCAATAATTTTATCAATATTTTCTACCCCCCTAATGTCTTGAAATGCACATGGGATTGTTTTGGAAGAAGGCTCTATAAGTTTTAAAGCTGCCGGATATAAAGTATCTAGTATCAATGTAGATTTACCACTTCCGGAAACACCTGTAACTACAGTAAAGGTACCAAGTGGAATCTTTAAATTAACATTTTTTAGATTATGCCCAGTAGCGCCGATTAACTCAATGAATTTAGTTTTTTCAGTTCTATAATGCGTAGGTATTGGTATAGACCTTATTCTATTAAGATATTGACCTGTTAAACTTTTTGGATTATTCCGAATATCTTGCACAGTTCCTTGCGCAACTATTTCTCCCCCATGGATACCAGCACCAGGGCCACAATCTATAACCCAATCTGCAGCTAAAATTGTATCTTCATCATGTTCAACAACTAAAACGGTATTACCCAAATCACGTAAATTATGTAATGTCTGAATTAATTTTTCATTATCTCTCTGATGCAGACCTATAGATGGTTCATCTAATACATATAACACACCACTAAGTCCTGAACCTATTTGTGAAGCTAATCTTATTCTTTGACTTTCACCCCCTGATAAAGTATTTGCTTCTCTAGATAAGCTTAAATAGCTTAACCCTACATCTACTAAGAATTTTAATCTAGTAGTTAATTCCTTTATAACTTTCTCTGCTATTTGTTGATGTTTAGAAGACAATTTACTATGCAAAGTATCAAACCATTGCATAGCACTAACAATTGTCATTCTAGATATTTTACCTATATGCAAACCATCGATTTTTATGCATAAAGACTCTGGTTTTAACCTATATCCTTCACATTTAGAACATAAGCGCTCAGACATATATTCATTCATCTCTTCGCGTACACTTAAATCTTCTAATTTTACGTATTTTTCTTGTAAGCTAGCCAATAAACCACCAAATTGCTTTACCTGCTTTTCAGTTCTTATAGTGTCTGTATATATAAAAGTTATATCATCATCGGAACCATAAAAAACTATATCTTGAATTTTTTGATCAATCGTTTTAAAAGGTTGTTCTAGAGAAAAGTTATAATATTTAGCTAAAGACTCAAGAGTTTGCATGAAAAATTTTGAGTGATTATTACTCCATGGCGCTAAAGCTCCATGATGTATACTTATATTCTTATTTGGCACAATCAATTCCGGGTCAAAAAACTTTTCTTTACCCAACCCCTCACATTGATCACAAGCTCCGAAAGGGCTGTTAAAAGAAAATATTCTAGGTTCTATCTCTGTTAATTGAAAACCAGACACGGGACAAGCATATTTTTCAGAAAATACAAGAACTTCACCTACCTTGTGTTTGCTATTATCATCTGTCAAATTTTGACCTAATTCGCTAATTTCTACGAACAATATTCCACTTGCTATTTTTAAAGCTAATTCAATACTTTCAGCTAAACGATTACCCAAATCTTGGGTAATAATTAGTCTATCCACAACTAACTCTATATTATGATGCTTATTTTTATCTATCTTTGGTAATTCATCATCAAAATTATGATAAGTTCCATCTACCTTGAATCTTTGAAAACCTTGTTTTTTCAGTAATAATAATTCTTTACGATATTCTCCTTTTTCACCGCGAGCAATAGGAGCTAAGATAATAACTTTAGAGTTTTCAGGCAACGCCATGATAGCATCTATCATTTGTGTTGGCGTTTGACTTTGTATCGGTAAACCAGTAGCTGGTGAATATGCAATGCCTATACGCGCGTATAATAATCTCAAATAATCATATATCTCTGTTACTGTTCCTACCGTAGATCTTGGGTTTTTATTACTAGTTTTCTGATCTATAGCAATACTAGGAGAAAGACCAACTATAGAATCAACATTAGGTTTATCTTGTAAATTCAAGAACTGTCTTGCATAGGAAGACAAACTTTCTACAAATCTTCTATGTCCCTCGGCATAAATAGTATCAAAAACCAAAGAAGACTTACCAGAACCACTCAACCCCGTTACTATTGTCATCTTGTTGCGCTCTATATCTACGTCAACGTTTTTTAAGTTATGTTCCTTAGCTCCCCTTACGGAAATATAGTTTTGTTGCATATATCACTAATTATATTTTTAATTTCCATCATAAAATTCTCTAGTGATTTCTCACAAAAGCTTGTAGAATTATAAGAGTTTTTAGGTTAACATTGCAACTACTATTAAAAAGAAGAGGTATTTATATTATGGCACTAGGTATTAATAAGGTTATTTTGGTGGGAAATGTGGGGCAAGATCCAGAAATTCGTTCTACTACAGAAGGAAAAAAACTTGCTTCATTCAGCTTGGCTACTACTGAAACATGGAAAGATCGTCTTAGTAATGAAAAAAGAGAAGCAACCGAGTGGCATAGAGTTACTGTTTTTGCAGAAGGTCTAGTAGATATTATAGACAAATATGTAAAAAAAGGCGCTAAGCTTTATCTAGAAGGAACATTGCGTACGCGTAAATGGACTGATAATGCCGGTGTAGCAAAATATAGCACTGAGGTAACATTATCTAACCAAGCATCTACGCTAATTTTATTAGACTCTAAGAATGATTCTGGTAGCAACGGATTTACTTCAGATAGTTCATCTGTAGCATCTAAATCTAATGAGTATACACACGATGATGATATTCCGTTTTAAACGGATGTATGTTGTAATAATATTTTTAAAATTTTTGACAACATTATTTTCTAGGGCAATATTAAGCATTAGCTTAGTCTTTTATGCAAAAGCTAATGCAAATGAAATTCAAAACTTAGCTGTCATAAATGGTTTTACACTAGAAGAAGTTGACGTTGGAGATTTTGTTATTACAACATATCAAAAAATTCAGCATCCAGAATTAAAAGAATTTGTTTTTTACATAGAAGGTGACGGTAAAGCTTTCTCTAATGGATTTCCTACTGAAGATCCAACCCCCTTAAATCAGTTATTATTCAAACTTGCTACATTTGATAGCAGAGCTAATATCATTTATTTAGCAAGACCTTGTCAATATACCGATAAAGCTAAGAATCCTAAATGCAACAATAGTTTTTATTGGGCATCTGGAAGAATGGGGAAAGAAGTTGTAGAAGCTACTAATTCAGCTATTAATAAAATTTCTAAAACGGCTAAATATAATTTGGTTGGATATTCTGGTGGTGGCGGTATAGCAATACTGGTTGCTGCTATGGATAACAGCAATATCTTATCTATTGTTACAATTGCTGGTAATTTAGATGTTGATAAATTCAAAGAATTACATAGCATAAAACCTTATTTTGGACCATGGGTAACATATATAGACGAGTCTTTAAATCCTTTAGATTGTACAGATTTAATTCGACATATTCCTCAAATACATTTCTCTGGTAAAGATGATAATATTGTTCCGCCCATTATTGCCAAAAATTTTGTCACAAAGTCTAACTCAAGGTTAGTGCAACAAATTACTATACCCAAAACAGATCATGTGAGCGGTTGGGACCAAGTTTGGAAAAAATTTCTATTGGATAATTCAATTACTTCAGTAAATTACTAAATAACCTGTTTTGCAAGGAACATAATTTTTCTTCCTCATAGTGTAAATTTTTTTTATGAAATTACTGTTTGTATTTTCTCAAATTGATAATTATATAAAGTTGTACTTTTTTTGTGTGAGTTTTTTCTTATCTGTATAAGTTTCTATTAGAGATCTTGTCAAACTCATTATTTCAACCCTCGATTATAAACTAATGCAATTAAATTGAATCTAAGTCCAAATCTTTCTCGTTTGTTTTTTTTATTTGTCCGAGATAATTTTAAATCTTTGCTAGCATATTAATAACATTTTAATCTATAGCATATCAAGCACAGGTGCTTTGTATTTTCTTACCCTCTGATTCTTTAGATTTCAACATTATTAAAAAATTCCGGTCTAATATAAAACACTGTATTAATAATATAATATTCGTTCCTTTATTATACTATGCTATTAAGTTCTTTTTTAAGGTATCTTATTCAACCTAAATTACTATCTATTTATATTCCGAAATACCTTCATTTTTTTATGCATTATTTAAAATAATGATTTAATTTTTATTAAGTTGTGCTAAATTTATAAGTGAATATATTATTTATTTTTTTAATAAGATAAAAATATACTTAAATAACTGAAAGTTTATAAATTTTTTTTAGGAGAATAAAAATGCAAACTCAAAAAAGTAATCCTCAAGCTGAAGATCTTAAAACAGCTTTGATACAAGAAGCTCTACATGGGTATAGGGAAATAGCAAAAAAATTGATTAAGGAAGGAGTTGATATAGACCCTCAAACTGAAGATGTTACAACAGCTTTGTGGGTAGCAGCTAAATATGGTAATGCAGAAATAGTAAAAAAATTGATTGAGGCAAAAGTTGATATAAATGCTCAGGATGAATATGGTGCAACAGCTTTGATGAAAGCAGCTACATTTAGGCATACAGAAATAGTAAAAATATTGATCGAGGCGGGAGCTAATATTGATGCTGAGGATGAAGATGGTAAAACAGCTTTGATGAAAGCAGCTCTACGTGGGCATAGGGAAGTAGCAAAAATATTGATTGAGAAAGGAGCTAATTTATATACTAAGAGTACATATGGTCAAACAGCTTTGATGGTATCAGCTCAATTTGGTCATACGGAAATAGTAACAATATTGATTGAGGCAGGAGCTAATATAGATGCTGTGGATAAAGATGGTGAAACAGCTTTGATGAAAGCAGCTCTACGTGGGCATAGGGAAGTAGCAAAAATATTGATTG
>CANGIW010000009.1 GCA_947454145.1 Rickettsiales bacterium | reverse complement strand
CTTCCATTGTTCTAACTCTTTTTATTATTCAAGGTAGAATTTAACTTTATACCCAATTATTTACAATCTGATTCAATTATTGGTAATTTTTAGTGGTTGTAATATACCCCTAAATTGTAAATCAACATATTGAAGCATTCAAACAAACCACCCCAAAATTAAATATTTCATTGAATTGTCTCTATACTCATGACCCTATTCTACCAAATCCTCTAATCTTGTAAGCGTTATTTGCTGCAATTTCATTCATACCCCCCACAACATTTTATTTACTTTTCTATCCAAAGTTAGTTTACTGTAGTTTGATTTAATTCAACTATAAGTTGATATGTAAGATTTAAATCTTAAAGGGAGGAGTATTGAATTGTTTGATGTGTTCTTTATTTAAATTAAACAGAATTTTTTATCTTATCAATTAGCAATATACCCATAACTTGAATAAGTAAGTGATGGGTATTTGTATAATTTAGTCAATAACTTTCTGCTCTTGGTCTAGTTGTTTTTCTAATTTTTTAGCTTCTCTATAAGCTTCAGCAACATAGTGACCAGTACCAGCTGGGATTAATCTACCAACAATAACGTTTTCTTTAAGTCCAGTTAAATTATCTCTCTTACCAGCTACAGCAGCCTCAGTAAGAACTCTCGTTGTTTCTTGGAAAGACGCAGCAGAGATAAATGATCTTGTCTGTAAAGAAGCTTTAGTTATACCTTGTAGAATTTCTTGACCTTTAACTATCTTACGATTTTGTTGTTCTAGTTTTTTATTTAATTCATATAAATCTATTTTATCAATTTTATCGCCTACAGATAATGTACTATCACCAACATCCATAACCTCTACTTTTTGTAGCATCTGCTTAATTATAACTTCTATATGTTTATCATCAATTTTAACACCCTGTAAACGGTATACGGATTGAATTTGTTCTACCATATACTCTGATAATTGAGCTACACCCATAACACGCAAGATGTCTTGAAGTACAGAATGACCATCAACTATTACATCCCCTTTTTTCACTATATCACCGTCCATAGGTATTACATGTTTACCTTTTTGTAAAACATATGATACTGGTTCAGCTCCATCAAGTGGGTGAAGAATAATTTTACGTTTAGTTTTATAGTCTTTACCAAATTCAATGCGTCCTTCCGTTTCAGCAATAATAGCATGATCTTTAGGTCTACGAGCCTCAACAAGCTCTACAACTCGTGGTAAACCACCCGTAATATCTTTAGTTTTAGTAGATTCCCTGGTAATACGAGCTATAGAATCTCCAGCACTTATTGGCGCACCATCTTCAATAGTCAAAATAGCATTTACTGGTAAATAATATTTAGCTTCTGAGCCACTAGGTAACTTTATAGGATTACCTTTTTGATCGTAAATATCTATGCGAGGTTTTAACTCCGTTCTACTGCCATGATGTCGAGATTCTGTTACCAATTTTTTACTAATACCAGTATTCTCATCTGTAAAATCACGAATAGATACACCTTCAATCAAATCTTGATAACGAGCTATACCTGCTTTTTCACTTAATATTGGAATGCTATAAGCATCCCATTCAGCTATTTTTTGGCGTTTAGTAATATTTGCACCGTCTTCTACCAGTAATTTTGCACCATAAGGAACTTTATACGTACCCTTTTGTAAGCCGTTATAGTCTAAAAAGATTATTTCACACACCCTATTCATTATTATAACTTCGCCTTTAGAGTTCTTAACCAAATTTGCATTTGCAACTTTTATTTTACCATCTATAGGTGAGTCAATAGAAGAATTTTCAGCACGACGTGTTGCAGCACCACCAATGTGGAAAGTTCTCATAGTTAACTGTGTTCCGGGTTCACCGATTGATTGAGCTGCTATTATACCAACGGTTTCACCAATAGCTACAGGAGAACCAGAAGCTAAATCTCTACCATAACATTTACTACAAACACCATGAATCAAGTCACACGTTAAAACTGAACGTATTTTTATGGTATCTATGCCTGACGTTTCAATTTTTTCAATAGCTACTTCATCAATTAATTTATTAGCTTCTAGTATTAATTCGTTAGTCACAGGATGATAAACATTAGCAGCTGTAACTCTACCAAGTATTCTATCAGCTAAGGAAACAATAACATCTACACCGTCAACTACGCTACTAATGTCTAATCCATTAGTTGTTCCGCAATCTTCTTTTGTAATCATACAATCTTGAGCAACATCAACTAGCCTACGAGTTAAGTAACCTGAGTTAGCAGTTTTTAACGCAGTATCAGCAAGACCCTTACGAGCACCATGGCTAGAATTAAAATATTCTATAACTTTCAAACCCTCTTTAAAGTTTGAAATAATAGGTGTTTCTATAATTTCCCCTGAAGGAGTAGCCATCAAACCACGCATACCACAAATCTGTTTTATCTGGTTTGCAGACCCTCTAGCACCAGAATTAGCCATCATATAAATTGAATTCAAGCTTTGTTGGTTTGTTTCGTTCTCTGTTTTTTTGGGAAAAGGTTTAGAAATTTCTTGCATCAAGTCATTCGTCACTTTATCTGTACATCTAGACCAGGCATCTATTATTTTGTTATACTTCTCTCCGTAGGTAATTAAACCTTCAGTGTATTGTTTTTCAAATTCTTTTACCTCGTTAGTAGTTTCACTTACATGTTTTTCTTTGGTTTTTGGTGTTATCATATCATCTAAACCAAACGATATACCCGAAGAACAAGCATATTTGAATCCCATTTCCATTAAACGATCAGCAAATATTACTGTAGCCTTTTGACCAAAGTATCTATACACGTGATCTATTAAACCAGAAATATCTTTTTTGGTTAAATTTTTGTTTACCAAATTAAAATCTGAGCTGCTTGCATCGGGTAATAATTGTGCAAATATCAATCTTCCAGCTGTAATATCTATTAATACGTTGTTTTGTTTATTATCTTGCAAAACTTTTTTAATACGATAACGAATTTTAGTATGTATTGTTATTACTTTATTAAATAATGCATGCTGCACCTCAGCCATATTGGAGAAAATCATATTTTCACCCGGCTCGTTATCTAACGATAAAGTAAGGTAATAAATACCAAGAACAATATCTTTATCTGCCACAATTATAGGTTTACCATTTGCGGGGCTAAGAATGTTATTGGTAGACATCATCAATACCCTAGCTTCGGTTTGAGCTTCTATAGAAAGAGGTATATGCACAGCCATTTGGTCACCATCAAAGTCAGCATTAAAGGCTGTACAAACCAAAGGATGTAACTGTATAGCTTTACCTTCAATTAATATTGGCTCAAAAGCCTGAATACTTAAACGATGTAATGTAGGTGCTCTATTTAACAAAATAGGATGTTGTCTTATAACTTCTTCTAACACGTCCCATACTTCTGGTCTTTCAGCTTCTACCATTTTTCTTGCAACTTTAATGCTATGGGCTATTCCATACATTTCTAGTTTTGCATAAATAAAAGGCTTAAATAACTCAAGGGCCATTTTCTTTGGTAAACCACATTGGTGCAGCTTTAATTCAGGTCCTACAACAATTACAGATCTCCCGGAATAATCTACACGTTTTCCAAGTAAATTCTGCCTGAAACGACCTTGTTTACCTTTTAACATATCACTTAAAGACTTCAAAGGCCTTTTATTAGCACCTTTAACAGCTTTACCTCTACGACCGTTATCAAACAAAGCATCTACAGATTCTTGTAGCATTCTTTTTTCGTTACGTATCATAATATCTGGGGATTTTAGTTTCATCAAACTTTTAAGTCTGTTGTTTCTATTTATAACCCTTCTGTATAATTCATTTAAATCTGATGTAGCAAATCGTCCACCATCAAGCTGAACCAGGGGTCTTATTTCTGGTGGAATTACAGGCAGAACAGTCATTACCATCCACTCAGGCTTATTACCTGAATCAATAAAATCTTCTACTAGTTTTAATCTTTTAATAAGCTTTTTCTTTTTAGCTTCAGAATTACTTTCAAGGATTTCGCTCTTAATAGCTAAAGCAAGTGTTGGTAAATCTAGTGTAGCAAGAAGATTATATATAGCTTCCCCCCCTATCTGACAAGTAAAATTATCTTCACCATGATCGTCTTGTAATTTTTTTAATGCATCCTCAGAGATAAGTTCACCCTTTTGCACAGGAATTAAGCCTGGGTCAATCACAACATAAGAATCAAGATATAATATTTTCTCCAAGTCCCTTAGAGTCATATCTAAAAGTAAGCTTATTCTAGAAGGAAGGGATTTAAAAAACCATATATGTACTATAGGTGTAGCTAAATCTATATGCCCCATACGTTCACGTCTTACTCGTGCAGTGGTAACTTCTACACCACATTTTTCACAAATAATACCGCGATATTTTATTCTTTTATATTTTCCACATATACATTCGTAATCTTTGGTAGGACCAAAAATTCTAGCACAAAACAATCCGTCTTTTTCAGGCTTAAAAGTTCTGTAGTTGATAGTTTCAGGCTTAGTAACCAATCCGTAAGACCAAGATTTTATCTGCTCAGGACTCGCTATATTAATTTTTATATAGTCAAAATGTTGAACACTGCTCACTTGGCCATAAAAATTGATAGATTTTCCCATAATATCCCTTATAGATTTGTTGTATATTTAATATTTAATGTACGTTTTATACTTATAGCTTATATCTATAAGTATCTCTAGTCATATTTAAAACTTCTTTAGATAAAAGTCTTTAAGTGGGCTAAAATGTTTACGACCAGATATTTTTAATATAAAAAAATCAACCTGTTTATTCTTATCAATATCTGTTTAACTTTACCCCTTTAAAAATTAAAATATTTTACTATTATTGAATTTTGTAAAACTTAATCTTCCCTTGCTTCATTTTTTTCATTTTCTTCCTTTTCTTCATTTTTCATTAAGCTGATATTTAAACCTAAAGATTTCATCTCACTCGTTATAACGTTAAATGATTCTGGTATTCCAGCTTCAAAGCTTTGTGTACCAGTGACTATAGATTTATAATTTTTTATTCTTCCAGCTACATCATCAGATTTAACGGTAAGCATTTCTTGAAGAACATAACCCGCACCATAAGCTTGTAGAGCCCAAACTTCCATTTCACCGAATCTTTGACCACCCTTGTGAGATTTACCTCCAAGTGGTTGCTGTGTTACTAAACTATATGGCCCAATAGAACGAGCATGCACCTTATCGTCTACTAAGTGTAATAATTTTAAAACATACTTGTAACCAATTGTTACAGGCCTATCAAGGAATTCACCAGTTTTACCGTCAATTAATTTAACTTGCCCCGAAGTTGGTTGATCAGCAAGTTCTAACATATATTTTACATCTTCTACTTTTGCACCATCAAAAACTGGGGTAGCAAAATATACACCTTGACTTTGAGATTTAGCAAAGACTAGTAATTCATCTTTAGACATATTTTCAATTTCTTCTGAAATCTCACCCTTATCAAAAACTTTTCTTAAAAAAGCTTTTGCCGATAACATATTGGATTCATCAGATAAAATAGACTCAGCTAACTTGTTAATTTTTTGACCTAATTTAACCGAAGCCCATCCTAAACTTGTTTCTAAAATCTGACCAATATTCATCCTTGATGGTAAACCTAATGGATTAAGAATCATATCTATAGGTGTGCCGTCTTCTAAAAATGGCATATCCTCAACTGGAGCTATAGTTGAAACAACCCCCTTATTACCATGTCTACCAGCCATTTTATCACCAGGTTGCAACCTATGCTTTATAGCTATGAAAACTTTAACCACTTTCAATGCGCCTTGAGGTAAATCATCTCCTGCTTTTAATTTTTCAATTTTAATTGACAACTTCTTGTTAATGTCAGACTTAATCTCATCATAATCAACTTTTAAAGATGTTATAGACTGCATTTGCACTTGATCTTCAATAACAAATTGCCACCACAATTCTTTAGATAGAGTCAAAAGTAAATTAGTGGTTATAGTTTTTTCTTTAGATAAAGATTTTGGTCCATTCACTATATTTTGCCCAACTAACATTTTGTAAAGTTTACCGTAAGTTAATTCATTCACTACGGAAAGCTCATCATCCTTATCTTTGGTGTATTTATCAATCTGTTGACGTTCTATGGATAAAGATCTTTGATCCTTAGGAATACCTCTTCTTGAAAGCACACGAACCTCTATTACTGTCCCCGTGATACCAGGTGGTACATATAACGATGAATCCCTTACATCTGAAGCCTTTTCACCATAAATACACCGCACTAATCTTTCTTCTGGAGTTACCAAAGATTCACTCTTAGGTGTTACTTTACCTATTAATATATCTCCAGGCTTAATTTCAGCACCTATACGAACAATACCAACTTCATCAAGATTGGTACAGTGCTCTTCATTAACATTCGGTATATCCCTTGTTATTTCTTCCGGCCCAAGCTTTGTATCTCTAGCTATTATCTCTAATTCTTCAATATGGATAGAAGTATATACGTCATCCTTAACTACTCTTTCTGAAATTACAATCGAATCCTCGAATGTATAACCTTTCCAGGGTAGGTAAGCTACTAATACATTTTTACCCAATGCAATTTCGCCGTGATCAGAACTCGGACCATCCGCTATTACATCGCCAGCATTAACCAAGTCACCCAAACTTACTATCGGATTTTGAGTTATACATGTATCATGGTTAGAGCGTTGTGACTTTAACAAATTATATATGTCAACCTTTGAAGAATTGTCATGTTGATTTGTGGAGGTTTTTATCACTATTCTATCAGAATCCACATATTCTACCACTCCGGAATTCAGGGCAATAATAGAGGCACCAGAGTCTTTTGCCACTATACTTTCTACACCAGTACCAACAAAAGGTGCCTCAGTTTTCATCAACGGAACAGCTTGACGTTGCATGTTTGAACCCATCAACGCTCTGTTACCATCATCATTTTCTAAAAAAGGTATCATAGCAGCACCTATAGATACAACCTGTATCGGGTTTATATCCATATAATCGACCTCCGCAGGAGGAGATAAAACAAAATTACCGTCAATTCTACAATTGACCAAATCTTCTTCTATAGTCCCATCTTTAGCTAATTTAATAGTTGATTGCGCAATTTTAAATTTGGCTTCTTCTAAAGCCGACAGATACTGAATATCTTTAGTTGCTTTACCATTCACTACTTTTTTATAAGGTGTTTCTATAAACCCATATTTATTTACCTTAGCATATGTGGTCAAGGAATTAATAAGACCAATATTTTGCCCCTCTGGAGTTTCTATGGGACATATTCTTCCGTAATGCGTTGGGTGTACGTCGCGCACCTCAAGACCAGCTCTTTCTCTATTAACACCACCGGGACCAAGAGCAGAAAGACGTCTTTTATGCGTAATTTCTGACAATGGATTGGTTTGATCCATAAACTGTGAAAGTTGAGAGCTACCAAAAAATTCTTTTATAGCCGCAGCTAATAATTTAGAATTAATCAAATCATGTGGCATTATAGTGTCGATGTCCACAGCATTCATACGCTCAAATATACTTTTTTGTATACGTAGAATACCTACTCTAAATTGATTTTCAACTAATTCACCTACGGATCTAACTCTTCTGTTGCCTAAATTGTCTATATCGTCAATTGTACCCTTACCGTCTTTAATATCTACTAATTTTTTTATAGTTTCCTTTAAATCATCAATTGTAAGAACTCTTTCTTCAATAGGAATCTGTAAATTTAAGCTAGCATTTATTTTTACTCTACCAACCTCCGATAAATCATAACGATCGCCACTAAAAATAAGTCTATTTAACAAATTTTTACTTGTTTCTTCAGTAGCCGGCTCACCTGGACGCAAAACTCTAAAAATATCTATTAAAGCGCTTGCTTTAGTATGTCCACGATCACCCATTAAAGTGTTTCTAATGTATGGACCACAGTTGTTTTTTATGGATAGAATCTGTATCTCATTAATTTTATGCTTATCTAATAAAACTAAAAGTTCGGTAGATATCTCTTCTCCTGCATGAGCAAGTTGCAAACCAGCTTGATCAAAAATATCTTTAGCAATAAATTTACCAATCAAATAATCAGAGCGGAGAAGTATGTTTTGCTCAGGCTCTTGCCCTATTTTTCGTAAAATTTTAGGATTAATCTTTTGTTCCGCAGCTATAATAATTTCTTTTGTTTCTGCATTTAATATATCGTAATCAAATTTTTGTGCGGACAAAAGTGTTGTTGAAAACTGAGTAGACCAATTAAGCTCATCTTTTTTAATGAAAGTTGCAAATTTGTAGTAGTAACCTAATATTTCACCAGATTCCATACCTAAGGCATAAAGTAACGTAGTTATAGGTAATTTTCTACGACGATCTATTCTAAAATAAATTGTATCCTTAGCATCAAATTCAAAATCTATCCAAGATCCCCGATACGGTATAATCCTTGCAGAAAAAAGAATTTTACCAGTAGCGTGATTTTTTCCTCTGTCATGACTAAAAAAAACACCAGGGGAACGATGCATTTGAGACACAATAACACGCTCAGTACCATTGATCATAAAAGTAGCATTTTTCGTCATCAAAGGTATATCGCTTAAGTATACTTCTTGCTCTTTTATGTTGCTTATTTCAGCTATTTTAGTGTGAGGATCTATTTCTTTAACGATAAGACGTAAAACTACCTTAAGGCCAGCTGAATAAGTTGAACCCTTTTGTCTACATTCATCTAAATCATATTTAGGCTTTTCTACTTCATATTTTATAAATTCCAAAGTAGTATTCCCAACTGGGCTCTCTATAGGAAAGGATGAAAGAAAAACAGCTTGTAAACCTTCATTTGCACGGTTTTCATGAGCAATACCTGATTGTAAAAAATTATCATAAGAATTTTTTTGGGCCTCTATTAAATTCGGTATCTCAAGTTTTGTATCAATGCTGCCAAAATTTTTTCTAACTCTAATTTTACTTTCTTTGTTACTTTCTTTGTTAAATACCATATGATAAAAATTTCTACTAAAATAATATTATTAAACAAACTTAAATTTGGATGATTATAAGGAAAACGAAACAGTTATTAAATATGAGCTAGATGTTATACTAGATTTTACCATAGTATTCTATTATATTTTTTTATTTATAATACTGAGTATAATTTATGCGGAGCAGCAGTATCGTAAAATATATTAATTATTAACTACCGCATTAAAGCATTTCTAAATAAGCATTAAACTAAAGAACAACTCAATAAGTTAACAAGACAATAACAAAATTACAAACAACATTTTATAGTCATTTAGAATTAAATATCTACAGATGTCTTTTTATATTCCTATTAATTTGTTACTATATATACTGTTTCCTAAATACAAATTTACACTAGTTTATAAAACGTTTGACAGTTAGTCTTTGCAGAATTATTTTATATACTTTTGAAATTCTTATCTCCTCAAAAACGCACTCAAGACTAAAATATGCTAACTGAAAAGATATCATATGTCAAAGCATATTAGTTTCAAAAACTACAAATATAATGACTTCCGATCTTAACCCTATCAAGAAAATAATGTTAACTTAAATAAATGGACAAAACAAGACTTTATAATTCGTATACTGAATTTTTTATTGAATTTATTTACAGAAAAAAATTTAGATTTCAGAACTGGATAGAATCAGCTAAAATTAATCTTTATATTTGCAAGGAAAGATTTAATGCACCAATAACATCTATATCATCCACCTTATTTTGTTTTGCAATAAAATAACCGTTCAAATAATAATTTTTAGCTATGCAAAAATGAAACATAGCCCCAATATCTACGAAATTATCTTCAAAATTTTCAATAAAATTTTTTACAGGAGTATAGCATAAATTAGAGAAAAATGAAAATCTGTTATTTTTGAATGAGAAACTAAAATCACTCCCTATCGAGATACTACTTTTTGTAGAAAAACCTACATAATTACTTAACTTATATCCACCCTCATAAGTGTTTAAATAAATTCCCCAAGTGGTTTTCTTGTCTTGATCTCTATAATATGAATTTCTTAAAAATTCTTTGCGAACTTCAAAAAGTATATCCATACTACTACAAAAAGGTAAGCTAGCTTGACTACAAAACTCACTTTTTCCGTGAAAATCTTTATAACTAACTTTTAATGATAAGTTATTTTTTACGTGCACTAATTTACACTCAGCATACCCCCCACTCATAAATTGTCCTATATTTTTAGAGTTATTATGTTCAGCAGAAAATGATCCGCCAACTACAGATGCTTTTGTATGTAATTGCAATTTCTTTGATATATTAAAATCATATTTCCCATATGTATTAATCAATAAAGCTTGATTTATTGATTGCCTATTAGCATTCCAATGAGTTAGAGTAGTAAGGCCAATTTTTAAATCTTTTGTTTTTAATTTGTTATTATATGTGTTACCGATAAAATTATTAAAATCTATCATTTTATCCATTACAAATGTCTTAGTGTTATCGGATGTAACTTCTGCCAATTCATTTATTAGGTTATCAACTAAAGCAGAATTAAAGCGCTCTTGTGCAAATAATTGATCTTGTACTTGATATTCTTGAAAGCGCTGTTGGTATAAATTTCTATCTTCGAGTTGAATATTTTCTGCAATATCAATAACATTATACGTTTGTTTAGTGTGAACAAAATATAGCGCTATTTTATCAACTATTTCCTCTATATTATCATCATTTTCACTAGAAATTTCATGTATCAAAGATCCTTGAATATCAGAAAACTGATATTCACGCTCGCGTTGATTTTCATCATCAATTTGATTATGGATAATATTATTCACAGCCCTCCTAATCTGACCCCTGAAAATATAGGGTATAGCTTTTTTTATTAACAAGTTATTGTCTCTAAAAGTTTTAACAATCATATCATTTGAGATATTATTTATAGCTGATTTAATATTATCTACCTCGCCTAAATTATTATCTTTAGCCATATTGATCCAAGTATTTTTATCGATGTTAGGTATCTCTCGCAAAGCTTTTTGATAAAGTACACTTGATATTTCTTCCGTAACTTCTTGATAAATATCATCTAAATTTATATTCATAGCTTGCGTAATATCAGTAAAAAGCAACAAATAAAATAGCGTATTCAGCCAAAAAGATTTTTTAATCATACTTTTACTTATTCAAACATTATTTATACATCTCTGGTAAAAATTATACAATAAATACAACTCAAAGCTAAATCTTAGCACATAAAAAAACCAGCTTGCAACTTAAAGTTACAGAATTTTGTAAAAAAATATTTTAGATTTGTACAATTAGTACTTATGTTTAATTTTTAGTGCGATATATATCTATAAAAAATCATTATGTGCATTTATTTCGCTATAAAACTTGAAAGCTTTGAAGAAAAGTTTTATGATTTGTATAAATTTGAATAACTTTATACAAAAATGTCTATAACGCATATAAGAAATTTTTCTATTATCGCTCATATCGATCATGGAAAATCTACATTGGCAGATTGTCTCATAAGAACATGTGGGGGGTTGCAAGAAAGAGAAATGTCTGCACAAGTGCTAGACTCTATGGATATAGAAAAAGAACGCGGTATTACTATAAAAGCTCAAACTGTAAGATTATTTTACACAGCACAAGATGGTAAAACATATCAATTAAATTTGATAGATACTCCTGGACATGTTGATTTTGCTTATGAAGTAAGTCGTTCCTTGGCTGCATGTGAAGGATCTTTGCTTGTTGTGGATTCGACTCAGGGGGTTGAAGCCCAAACATTAGCAAATGTTTATCAAGCTATAGATAATAGTCACGAAATTATACCTGTTTTAAATAAAATTGATCTACCTGCTTCTGAAGTTGAAGCTACAAAAGATCAAATAGAAAATGTTATAGGAATTGATGCTCAAAATTCGGTATTAATATCAGCTAAAAGCGGTATAGGTATAAATGAAGTGTTGGAAGCTATTGTAACAAGATTACCAGCTCCTACAGGTGATATTGACAAACCATTAAAAGCTTTATTGATAGATAGTTGGTATGACCAATATTTGGGTGTTGTTATTTTGGTACGAGTTATAGATGGTGAGATTAAACCATCTATGCAAATACGTTTTATGGCAGCAATTGCTAATTACGAAGTAGAAAATGTTGGTTTTTTTACCCCTAAAAAATACCCAACGCCTTCTTTAAAAGCTGGCGAAATAGGTTTTATTATTGCCAATATCAAACAAGTAGCTGATTGTAAAGTTGGGGATACAATAACTGAAACAAAAAAACAATGCGATCAAGCTCTTGCTGGATTCAAACCAAATTTACCCGTAGTATTTTGTGGATTATACCCTACAGATGCCTCTCAATTTGAAAAACTAAAAGACTCTTTATCTAAATTACGTTTAAATGATGCTAGCTTTGAATTTGAAGCTGAAAGCTCTAACGCTTTAGGCTTTGGTTTTAGATGTGGCTTTTTAGGCTTATTACATCTAGAAATCATTCAAGAAAGATTAGAACGTGAGTTTGAATTAGATTTAATTACTACAGCCCCTAGTGTTATTTATCACGTATATACTAAAAACGGAGAAAAATTAGACATTCATAATCCTGCCGATTTACCCGAAATTACCAAAATTGATCATATGGAAGAACCTTGGGTAAAAGCTACGATCATGCTACCCGATACTTATTTAGGTAACGTATTAAGCTTATGCACAGAAAAACGCGGAAGACAGATAGAACTTACTTATGTAGGATCACGTGTCATGGTTATCTATCATTTACCCTTAAATGAGATCGTTTTTGATTTTTATGATAAACTAAAATCCTGCTCCAAAGGTTATGCTAGTTTTGACTGGCATATTGATAGCTATGAGGAAGGTGATCTTGTTAGATTGAATATTTTAGTAAATGGTAACGCCGTAGACGCTTTATCATTAATGTTGCATAGATCAAGAGCTGAATCAAGAGGAAGAGAATTATGCGTTAGATTAAAAGATTTAATCCCCCCACAATTATTCCAAATAGCGGTTCAAGCAAGTATTGGTAGTAAAATTATAGCTCGAGAAACAGTAAAAGCTTTGCGCAAGGATGTGCTTGCTAAATGTTACGGAGGAGATATTACAAGAAAAAGAAAATTATTAGAAAAACAAAAAGCTGGTAAGAAACGTATGCGTATGGTAGGAGATGTTGAAATTCCTCAATCAGCTTTCATAAAAGTTTTAAGACTTGATAATAGCTAAATGATAGAACAAAAAGCTGATGTATTCTTATTACAAAATAATATTAATTATACATTTTATAGCCTAGAACTGTTGGAGTTGGCATTAATGCACCCATCTTTAAAAGCAAAAGCACAATATACTCAAAGCTATGAAAGGCTTGAATTTTTAGGCGATAGTTTGTTGAATTTTATAATATCTGAAAAATTATTCACAGATTTTTCAAATTACTCAGAAGGAAAATTATCTAAGCTGCGTATGTCATTAGTTTGCCGGGATACTTTAGCAAAAGTTGCTTCTGATATAGAGCTATCAAAATTTTTATTACTTGATGCAGGTGAAGAAATGATGGGTGGTAGAAGTAACCCTAAAAATCTTGAGAATGCTATGGAAGCACTAATCGCTGCAATATATTTAGATAGCAAAGAAAAAGAAGGAATAGTCAAGATTTCTGCAATTATATTGCAACTTTGGAGTAAATATTTGAAAAAAGATATTGAAATTGAGGCTGATCCTAAAACGGCATTACAAGAATTTGCGCATAAACATTTATCAACTACACCTAATTATAAACTTCAAGAAACATACGGCCCAGCGCATGATTTAAATTTTAAAGTTATCCTAGAACTTAAAGGTCAAAAACCTTCTCAAGCTTTAGGGAAAAATAAAAAATCAGCTGAAAAAGCAGCAGCAATAGATATGTTAAAAAAATTAAAGTTACTACCCTCATAACATAAAAAACTATACTCATCTATATGGTCAAAACTTCAGTTCATGATAGATTTTATCTATATTGGCTATTTGTGTCTTTAATATTTATATTTACCACTATAATAATAGGTGGACTTACTAGACTCAAGCAATCTGGGCTTTCTATGACAGAATGGCAGCTGCTTAAAATCCTACCCCCTATCACTACTCAAGAATGGATTATAGAGTTTAATAAATATAAAACTTCTCCAGAATTTATAATAATAAACAACAGCATGTCTTTAGCTGAATTTAAGAATATTT
Source organism: Rickettsiales bacterium (assembly GCA_947454145.1). Classification (GTDB taxonomy): domain Bacteria; phylum Pseudomonadota; class Alphaproteobacteria; order Rickettsiales; family Rickettsiaceae; genus JAIOYM01. The sequence goes on along the minus strand of CANGIW010000009.1, from coordinate 17,964 downwards.
TTTGGCTGGAATATATACATAGAATAATAGCTCGACTTGTAGGACTTGTGATAATATTACCTTGTTGGTATTTTTACTTTAAAGGAAAATTTAAAAGTATTTTTCAACCTATTATATATAGTTTACTTGTAATAGCGCAAGGAATTATAGGTTGGTATATGGTGAAAAGTGGCTTAAAGAACGCCCCTCATGTTAGTCATTACAGACTTGCTATTCATTTATTGGGTGCTGCCACATTATATTCTTTACTAATATGGCGTTTGTTTGATAGTTTAAAATTGAGCTCTTCCAAAATAGCATCGCTAAATTCATTAAAAAATTTACTTATCCCATTTTCAGGACTGCTATTTTGGCAAATAGTTTTAGGTGCTTTTGTTGCAGGCCTCAAAGGTGGACTTGTTTATAATAGTTTTCCTTTGATGAACGGATATATAATACCACCAGAAATATCCAAATTAGATTTTAATATTTTTAATGATCCAGTGGGTGTACAATTTTTACACAGAATCACTTCTTATATAATATCTTTACTAACGATATTAATATCGTTGCATTTGGTAAATAAAAAACAATATATATTAGCCTTAATTCTATTTAGCCTAGTTTTTGTGCAGATGCTTTTGGGGGTATTAACTTTATTATCCCTTTTATCTTTAAATTATGCTATAATACATCAAGCCTTTAGTATTTTATTGTTAAGCATTGTATTACTATTCACAAAATTTTCTTTGTATAAATTAACAAATTAATAATTATATGTCCGATTCAATCTCAAAACTTATACAAAATCATTTACTTTTTAAAAAGGAATTTTTTCAAGAAAACACAGAGAAAAGGAAATTATTTAAAGAATTATCTAAGGGACAAACTCCAGAAATATGTGTTATAGCCTGCTCTGATTCAAGGGTTGACCCAGCCATTATTACCAATAGCAAGCCAGGGGAATTATTTGTTATTAGGAATGTAGCAAATATAGTCCCTCCTTGTGAATATGGTGATAATGGATATCACGGTACTAGTGCTGCTATAGAATTCGCAGTTAGTTTTTTAAAAGTAAAGCATATTATCCTTTTAGGCCATACAGAATGTGGTGGAATAGCTTCTCTTTTTAATGATGAAGATAAATATAAAAACAACCAGAACTTCATAGACAAATGGATGGCTGTAGCTAAAGAAAGTAAGTATAAAATAATGCATGATCATATAAATGAATCAACTGAGCATAAGATAAAAATGTGCATGCAGATGTCTATATTAAATTCTTTATCCAATTTATTGACTTTTCCTTTCGTTAAAGATGCAGTAAATGCAGGCACTTTGAATATAAATTGCTGGTATTTTGACTTACAGGATGGTACAATATATCAGCTAGATAAAAAAACTAATATGTTTTCAGTATTATCTTAAAAGCTTTTTTTAATTACTATAAAAAAATCTATTTATGGAATATCATCATCTGAAAAATTGTTTATCGAATAATTAGAATATTCCTCTAAATATGAAGATAAATCCAAAGTATCATAACTAGGCTCTTTAAATGTTTTATTTGAAAAAATTTTACTAGCAATTTTTGTAGCTTTAGTTTCTTGTTCAAGTTTATCCAAAATATCAAAAAAATAAACCACATAAGGATTTAAATCTTGATTCTCACTATTTAAAATTTTGGTATTTTCATGAAGTTTTTGGTGTTTTTGTAAATTACTCTCTAGCAAATCATTTAAACGTTTGCCTAATATAATTTTGTTATAATCTAATTTATTTTCTTTTATTTCTTTAGGGTATTTATTTAAAACTACTGATATAGCTTTTTTAATATACTTCGGACAATTTTTTGCACTTGAAAGATTTATCTTATATAAAATCTCCAAATGCACTATAGCATCTTTAATATGCCGCATATTGCTTATAAATTTCCAGCTTTTAGTTTGAAAAGCTATATCTAAAGCAGTGTAACCCTTAGAATTTTTAACATTAACATCTATAGAAGCGTTTTTAAAAAAATTATTGTCCGGCAATGGTTTTTTATATTTTTGTAATGCTAAGATATGTAGAAAATTATCCCCCGTTTCTTCGTCTTGAGTAGTCCACTTTATTTTGTTAGTAACTAACAATTGTAAAGCATCTTTCCTATCTGCAAAAAATAATTTCGCAAGACTGTAACCATCAACAGCTTCAATCTTATTGACAATATTTGCTATTGTTTTTTTATCTAAAATCTCAATATATCTTTGCAATATAGATTGTCCATTGAATCTATATTGGCTATAATATTCTCCGCTAAATCTTTTTAAGGATGCGGGTATATTTTCAATATTATCTATAAGATATTTAACAAAAGCTATATTATTACCCTCTATAGCTACTTCTATTACATCTTTATAATTGCTATCTTTTTGTTTTAGAATATAACTTATATTAAAATCTTTATAGCCTCGTATAATAAGATCAAAAAGAGGCCTTAAGATAAATTGGTTATATATATTTTCACTAGACTCTATAGCAGCAATTTGCAAAGGTGTTTGATTATAATTATTTTTTGTCATATAAGCGACAAAGGTATAAAAAGTTGGTCCGAATAAAATATATAAAACATCAGACATATAAGTCATTTTTTCTTCAGCGCTATTATGAGAATCTTGATTTGTCAAAAATACTTTTATTAAATGATGTACTAAATTATTACCTTCGTGATCTTTCCATAAATGACTTTTTGTATATAAAAATTTTTTAACCAACTCAGTCATATGAATATGATAATCCAAAGCTTGAAGATTAAATGTATAGATATTACCCATTATAAGACCAAAACTTAAGGTATCTTCGGCAGTAAAAAATTCTGCATTAGAGTTTAAATAAATATTGTATATTTTTTTCTTTAATTCCCGGCTAAAGATAAAATTATTACTGGATTTTGATTCCTCTTGATTTTGATTATTATCTTGGATTGATAATTGAGTTTCTTTAATTAAATTTTCTTTTTCTCTTTCAGTTTGGCTTTCACGATCAATTTTTTCTTGCTTCTGATCAAATGAAAAATTCATATAACAAAGATTTATAAATTAGCAACTAAAATAACAAAGCAATATAATTTTAACAATAAACTATATTGTGTTATTATAAAATATAATTTTTAATCTAGGGTTGATTTTTTTATGCCTGAAATATTATTAGCCTCAGTGTATGCAGATGTCTATATTAAATTCTTTATTAAATTTATTGACCTTTCCTTTTGTAAAAGATGCTGTAAATAGAGGCGATTTGGATATACATTGCTGCTATTTCGACTTGTAGGATAGCTCTATATATTAACTAGATAAAAAACTAATGTATTTTTAGCCTTATCTTAAGCTTATTTATTATACCACCAGATAGCAGTTATCCCTGATGGTATAATAAAAAACTAAAGGCAAGTTATGAGGCTTTATTCAGTTCTATTCTTCTTCACTATATTTTTGTAGGCCAAAAAGCTCAACCTGGGTATTTTCTTCTTCCTTATTATAATCAAGATAGTCCATCCAGTCAGAAAAACATTTTTCGAACAAATCGCAGAAATTCTTCGTATTAAGCTGTTTAGTATTTGTTGCTTCTTCCTTATTAGCTTCTTTTTGATTTGTTTCATAATCGGGAAAAATCTCTTTTATATCTTTGTCATCATCTGGATCTTTAAAATTATCGTACAACTTTTGACGTTTGTTTGAGCTCTCATTATTATCATCAAATTGATGCTTCAAACGTTTTCCAAGCAAGTATTGATTTAACGATTCTACTACTTCACGCACTTTTTCAAACCTTGGACATCCTTCTTCTTCGTATTCGTATTCTTCGTCGTCTTCGTATTCTCCTTCTCCTTCTTCTTGCTCTTCTTCTCCTTCTTCTCCTTCTTCTTCTTCACATGATGTTACCTGATATTGCACTGATTGATTGTATAATGAATCTGAAGATTCTACTTCTGATGAATATGTTTCCTCTTTTTTAGTTTGTGATGACATAAAAATGACGCTTAATAATTTATTAACAACTAAATGATATTTTAAATATTAAAGAAAAAATGTCAATCTTTCTTTTATTTAATACTAGAGTCAGGTGCTTTTTGCATCGATCAAAAGATAACAACCATGATTCTAGTCGATTGCAATAATTAAAAAACACATAATTCACTGGATAGTAACATTTAAATATGTTACGATTCATAAAATAATTCTTCGTTAAGTTGTAATTAAAAACATTATGCAAAAAAATATATTTTTTAGTCCTGCGTTTTTTCCTCTTTTCCTAACTCAGTTGTGTGGCACCTTTAACGACTGCGTGTTGAAAAATGCTTTTATTGTACTAGTTACTTACGCAGCATGGGATGTAAGCTCTAATTCTGGAATATTGATAAATGTTGCTAATGCGCTGTTTATTTTTCCATTTATTATTTTGGGTGCATTTGTTGGCCAGTTGGCTGATAAATATGACAAAGCAAAAATTATTCGCCTAGTAAAAATATCGGAATTAGTAATAATAGCAATTGCTATTATTAGTTATAAACTAAATTCTCCCTATTTACTACTTTCTTGCATAGCTCTTATGGGTGTGCATTCAGCATTTTTTGGCCCAGTTAAATTTAGCTTATTGCCCGAGCATTTAACTAAAGCAGAATTAGTGCCAGCAAATGCATATATAGAAGCAAGCACCTTTTTAACCATAGTTTTTGGTACAATAGTAGGAAGTATGTATACCATATATCCTTTATGTGTTATGATAACTTTAGCAGCTTTTGCTATTATTGGTTATATAACAAGCACATATATACCAGATGGTAAAAATAGACAAAAAGATATTAAGATAGACTTAAATTTTATTAGAAGCAACATTCAGCTACTGAAATACTCTTACAGTAAAAAAAATGTATTCTACAATATTTTGGGGATATCTTGGTTTTGGGCAGAAGGCGCAATATTTCTGGGTCAATTGCCAGAATTATGCAAAAATGTTTTACATGCTACAGAATTTGTAGCAAGCTTTTGTTTTGTTATATTTGCCGTTGGAATATCTTGCGGATCTTTAATCTATAATAAACTATACGCGTCAAAAAGAAGCGTACAACATAATATCAATATATTGTTATACATAACATTATTTGGCTTTGATTTTTACTATCTTTGCTCTAATAGCTATTACTCTACATTAACTGAACTTCAAAATTTAAGTGAATTTCTAAAGGTTTATAATAATATCAGAATTTGTGTAGATCTTTTTATAATGGCAGCTTTTGCAGGAGCTTACGTACTTCCTTTATACACATTATTGCAGTATTTTAGTCCACCAGAATATAGATCAAGAATTGTAGCTGCATGTAATATATATAATGCTATTTTTATTTTATTCTCGCTGTCATTTGTAATAGCTTTATATTGGTTAGAATTCAATGCTGCTCAAATTATATTGATAACCTGTATATCAAATATACCAGTAGCTTTTGCAATAGTTCGTTTAAATTATCCAAGAGGCTTTCTTAAAAAAAGTTTCTTTAAAAAAATATTCCGTTATTTTTGTAATTTCTTTTATAAAGTTGAAATAATAGGAATAGACAATTTTAAAAAAGAAAAAGGTAGAATGGTCATAGTATGTAACCATCTTTCTTATTTAGAACCAGCTATAATTTCTACCTATTTATCAGAAAATATAATATTCGCTATATATACTGGAATTTATGAAGCATGGTGGATGCAGCCTGTTTTAAAGGTATTCAAAGCCATACCTATTGATCCTTTTAAATCCATAGGTATCAAACACTTAATTAAACTACTGTCTGAAAAACATAAAATATGTATTTTTCCAGAAGGAAGAGTTAGTAGAAATGGTGGATTAATGAAGATATATAATGGAGCTGCTTTAATGGCTGCAAAAACTGGAGCTAAAATTCTACCCATCATTATCACTGGAACAGAAAAAACTTTTTTTAGGGTTTCAAATATTTATAAAGCTCAGTTTTTTCCAAAAGTTACTGTAAGAATATTTCCCGCTGTAAACTTACAAGATTTTACTTATGACTCAGATAAAAAAGTATTAAGCAAGATTTTATCCGATATAATGTATGATACATTTACTTTAACAAAAATACAGGAGTATGAAAATACTAATTTAAAAAGTTTTTTCTCATTAGTAGATTCAAATTTTGGTAGTAATCATATAATTTTACAAGATCATCATAAGTCTTATAGATATTCTAATATTCAAAGACAAATTAAAAAAATACAAATGCATCTGATCGAGAAAGTGCAGCCATCAGAAACTATTGCTATTATCACTCATAACTCTCCGCAAGCTGTTATTTTCTTTTTAGCAACAGAAATGCTTGGGCTTAAAATATTATTTGTCAGTAGCTCATTAGAAAATGAGCGTATTAAATCTTCTTGCCTAAAGCTAAATATATCAAAGATAATTATTTCGGATAAAATTACTAAACTCAAACTACCTAATTTAGACAAACTTCATACCGATTTTAGCCTATTATCTTTAGAAAATTTCTTTAAGGTTTCCAAAATTTATGATGAAAGGAAAATTGCTAAATTCATGTTGAATACAGATTTTGATACACATATTAGTCGAATATTTTTTATACTTCCTGATAAAATAACTGGTTTTTCTTGGCACAATATCAATGTGGCTATTAATATGTTTAAAAGTAAATTTGTATTATCCTATAAGGACTCAACAATTCATAATATGCCAATTGATGATTATTTTGGCTTAGTTTATGGAATATTAGTGCCATTTCTTTCTGGCACTAGAATATTGATGAATGATTATTCTGCTAACCAAAGTTTAATAGGAGGAATTATATATGATAGTCAATCAACTCTACTTTTTACATCTGATGCTCAATTAGCATACTACAGCAACACTTGTCAAAATTATGATTTCTATAGTATTAAGTATATTTTTGTAAAAAACTTATCTAAAGAAACTAAAGGAAAATGGCAGGAAGATTTCTCTACAACTATATTAAGACTAAGTTGTGATGAAAATGATATAATGATTTCTGCTAATGATTTATTATCGTACAAAGAAAATTCTCAAGGAGCCTTACTACCCCTATTTAAAAAAATTATAAAAGACGATAAAGAAATTATATCAGGACCTGATTTATTAAATTGTACTATTGATAACAACAGCAACCTAGTTAATTGTACAAATTACACAGTAAAAAATATTGAATAACTCGTTGGTTATTAAATTGTTAGCTATATTTTTTATTTCTGAATTTTTTCAATGATATTGGCATTGTACAACTTCAAAGAAAAGATACTATAAAGTTGAATCATCCTAGTAGCTTTTGGTTAAGCTACTGAAAATACGTCTGTGTATAATTCTTCATGATTAGGCTCAGAATCGGCTTTTGCTATTTGCAATGCTTGAGCTACAGTGTTTTTTATATCATCCTGTATTTTATTCAACTCATTTGCATCTAAATATTTTCTTTCTATTATTAACTGCGATAAATGTTCTATACTATCAAGATTCTTATATTGTTCTACTTCATCTTTGGAGCGATATTTGGCTGGGTCTGAAACAGAATGTCCTCTATAGCGATAAGTTTTGAGTTCTAGTAAAAATGGACCCTTTCCACATCTAACATATTCGCTAGCATTTAATAATGCTGTGTAAGTTTTTTCGATATCCATAGCATCACATATAGCGCCCTGTATACCAAATGATTTACCTCTATTATATAAATCAGTATTAGTTGTAGATCTATTTACAGAAGTTCCCATTGCATAACCATTGTTTTCTATAATATACAAAACAGGTAAATTCCATAAGCTAGCCATATTAAACACCTCATACACTTGGCCCTGATGCACAGCTCCATCACCCATAAAACTATAACAAATATTACCAGTATTTTTATATTTCTCGGCAAAAGCTATACCTGTTCCTAAAGGAATTTGAGCACCAACAATACCATGCCCACCATAATAACCCCCCTTTGGATTAAAAATATGCATAGAGCCACCCTTACCTTTGGAACTACCAGATTTTTTTCCCATTAATTCAGCCATAACCTCTACAGGAGTTAAACCAGATGCAAGAGCATGACCGTGACAACGATAAGCGGTGATAGTTTTATCACCTTTTTGTTTAGCAAGATTAGTTGCAGCAATTATAGCTTCTTGTCCAATATATAAATGACAAAATCCCCCTATACTTCCCATGCTATATTCTTGGCCGCATCTTTCCTCAAAACGACGAATTAACAGCATTTCTTTGTAAGCATTTATGGCTTGATCTTTAGTAATTTTTATCTCAGTCATATACAACTCCTAATAGATTATATTTACTTATCAATAAAATATGATTTTAGTTTTAGATAATTGGGTTTAATTTAAAACTAAACCCAAAAAATATCTCAAGAGCTTATACACTTAAAAAAGCTTTAGTCTTGCTGTTGAACTTTATCCGCTTTTGGAGTAAAAATTTGTTTACCTCTATACATACCTGTTTTCAAACAAACACGATGTGGTAATCTAAGTTCACCAGATACTTTATCAACAACAGAATTAACTACATCTAAAGCATGATGTGAACGACGCATATTACGTTTTGAACTAGATGTTCTTTTCTTTGGAACTGCCATTAAATTATACTCCTATTATTTTAATAATTTGATTTGTAGATATTTATTGCTAACTAACACCTATATATTATATAATTTGTAAGACGAAATGACCAGTAAAATTTTTTAATATTAACGATGAAATTAATAAAAATTATAGCAATATTTGTTTTGCTTGCAGCGTTTGGCGAAGAAATTCGCATAGGTGTGTATATTGAGGACAAGGAATTTAAACAAGCTCTGCATCTTTTTAATAACAGAAATAAAGTTCCACTAGAGCAAATTTATGAAATATTGGGTGAGCCTAATTTTACTCCAAGTTATGAAAATAGTTCTTATTACATATACAGAGTTACGCAATCAAGAAATTTTTCTACTCCAAAAGTTCTAAAACAAAGAATTATCAAGGTCTATTTAGACAAAGATAAAATTGATGCAACTAAATTAGAACTTATAGATGGTGATTTTAATGAACAAATTCCTTTTGTAAAAGAAATTACCAAAGATGTTACTAGTCAAAAAAATTTATGGCTTACTTATCTTGGGAATTTCTTTAGATTCAATGATAGAGAAAAATTAAGATGATTTTTTATCAATGTCTAATTCTATTAACAAAACTCTTATAACTTCTTGGTTTGAAAATTTACGTAATGTAATAATTCAAGAATTTGAAAGTTTAGAGAAGTCATTTTCAAATGATTGCTCTAAATTTCACATTAAAAGCTGGTCTCGTGGTGAAGATTGTGGGGGGGGCGAAATGGCAATAATGCGCTCTAATGTGTTCGAAAAAGTAGGTGTTAATATCTCTACAGTCTTTGGAGATTTAAGCGAAGAAGCTAGAAAGCAAGTAGAGGGTACTCAAGAGAGCGGTAAATTTTATGCTACAGGTATTTCTGTTGTAGCTCATCCCAACTCTCCACATATTCCTTCGGCTCATTTCAACACAAGATTTATTCAGACTGGAAAAGATTGGTTTGGCGGTGGTGCAGATATGACACCTACATATTTAGATATTACCGATAAGCAAAATTTTCATGATTCTATGGAGAAAGTATGTACTAATTACAAAGCAGACTCTTACTTAGAATATTCAAAATATTGTGATGAATATTTTTATCTGCATCATAGAAAAGAACCACGAGGTGTAGGTGGAATATTTTTTGATCATTTGAATTCTAACAATTTTGATGCTGATTTTAATTTTGTGCGTCAAGTTGGCTGCGCTTTTGTATCTTCATATAGCTCAATAGTAAAGAGTAAAATTCATATGCCTTGGTCGGATGAAGAAAAAAAGGACCAACTTTTAAAGCGCGGACGTTATGTAGAATTTAACCTTCTTTATGATAGGGGTACTAAATTTGGTTTATTCACTGGTGGCAACATAGAAGCTATCTTAATGTCTCTTCCGCCTAAAGCATCATGGTAAAATTCTAACCCTTTATGTTAAACGACATTTATACACAAATATCAAATTTACTTAATGGTGGTTTAACTACTACCAAACATCCCTTTCACATAGCTTGTGTTGCTACAGTTAATATTGATGGTTTACCCGAAGCTAGATTTTTGGTTTTGCGAGAAACAAATTTAGAATCGAAATATCTATCATTTCAAGCTGACATACGCAGCAATAAAATTAATAGTATAAGATCTAATCCTCATGCAGAAGTGGTGTTTTATGATAAAGAAAGTAAGATACAAGTTAGAATACCAGTAAAAATTCAAGTGCATAATCAAGATGACGTCACCTTGAAACGTTGGAATATACTGCAACATTATAGTAAATTATGTTATTCGAACCCCAATGCTCCTGGAGATTTATTAAATGACCCATCTTATAATGATATTGATTATTTAAAATACTCAACCAAGCAAGAACTTTTAGAGTCTGGATATGTTAATTTTTCTGTTTTAATATGTTGCTTCACTAGAATTGAATATCTCTATTTATCATCTAAAGGCCATATAAGAGCTTGTATTTATTGGAATAATAAAGGCGAAAAAGAACTAAAATGGCTTGCGCCTTAAAATTAAACAACTTTTTGAACTTATGCTATTGATGCTTTTGAGTTACCAGCTCTGCTAAATTTACCATTGTTATTTTATTTAAGCACATCATTTCAATAGCCGATATTTTTATTATCCATCCATTCCAAAGGCTTTTTCTTCTTATGCGCTAGCAATTATTCTTGCTTCTATTTCATGACGAAAATGCCTAATAAGGCCTTGAATAGGCCAAGCAGCAGCGTCACCAAGAGCACATATAGTATTGCCTTCAATTTCCTTGGTGACTGTAAGTAATTTATCAATTTCTTCAATCTTAGCATCGCCCGATACTAGCCTCATCATCATTCTCCACATCCAACCAGTACCCTCTCTACAAGGCGTACATTGACCGCAAGATTCATGCATGTAAAATTTACTCAGCCTTGCTATCGCGTAAATTATATCTGTTGAGTTATCCATCACTATAACCCCTCCAGTACCAAGGCCAGAACCTAGGGACCTTAAATTATCAAAGTCCATTGTAGCTGTTTCGCATAAATCTTTAGGTATGAGTGGCACAGAAGATCCACCAGGAATTACTGCTTTAATATTTTCCCAACCACCTAAAACTCCACCGCCGTGGGTTTCTATTAATTCTCTAAGGCTAATTCCCATCTCTTCTTCTACTACGCAAGGTTTATTTACATGGCCAGATATACAAAAAATCTTAGTGCCACTGTTATTAGCCTTACCAAGACCTGCAAACCACGCGCCCCCTCTTCGTAAAATAGTAGGCACCACGGCAATGGTTTCGACATTATTGATAGTTGTTGGGCAACCATAAAGACCAACCCCTGCAGGAAATGGGGGTTTTAAACGAGGCATACCCTTTTTACCCTCTAGGCTTTCTAGTAACGCCGTTTCTTCACCACATATATAAGCTCCAGCTCCTCGGTGCAATATAATATCAATATCATAACCTGAAGCACATGAATTTTTACCCAATAAACCAGCTTTATAGCATTCATCTATCGCTGCTTCTAATATTTCGGCTTCATTAAAATATTCCCCTCTAATATAGATAAAACATGTATGTGCAGCAATAGCTTTTGCAGCCAAAACACATCCTTCTAATAATTTATATGGTTCATATCTTAAAATATTACGATCTTTACAAGTGCCTGGTTCAGATTCATCGGCATTTACTACTAAATAAGATGGCTTAAGAGATGATTTTGGCATAAAAGACCATTTTATACCAGTTGAAAACCCAGCACCACCTCTTCCACGTAAGCCTGATTTTTTAATTTCTTCAATAATCCAATCTGAACCTTTATTAATTAAATCTTGTGTATTATTCCAGTCACCACGTTTTTTAGCGGCAACCAAATTTATTTCTAGATTTCCTGCTAAATTTGTGAATATTTTATCTTCTTCTTTTAACATATATATAATTACATATTTTTAAATTTATCCAAGAGGGCCAATAATTTTTCTTCATCTAAATTTTCATAATATTGCTCATTATTTACCTGCATTACAGGTGCTACAGAGCATGCTCCCAAACATTCAACTTCACTTAAAGTAAAAAGATTATCTTTTGTTGTCTCCCCTAATTTTATATTAAGTTTTTTTTCACAAATCTTGCGTATTTTTTCTGCACCCCTTAAATAGCAAGGTGTTGTACCGCATATTTGTAAATGATATTTACCTACAGGTTGTAGATTAAACATGCTATAAAAACTTGCTATCTCATAAACTTTAATAGTTGGTATTTCTAAAATATTAGCCACATGTTCCATAGCTGACATAGAAAGCCATCCATTATTTTGCTTTTGCGCCAAAGACAGTAGTGGTAAAATAGCACTACGCTGTCTACCTTCAGGATATTTTTGAATTATGTGTTTAGCAGCTAAAATATTTTCTTTGTTGAATGAAAAAATTTGGGTCATTTAAAATTATTTGATCTATTTTTTGTTTATCTGTCAATTTCTCCGAAAACTATATCTAAACTTCCTATGATGGCAATCACATCGGCTATTAATGAATTCTTAGACATAAAATCCAGCGCTTGCAAATGGGCAAATCCAGGTGCACGAAGGCGGCAGCGATAAGGTTTATTACTACCATCCGAATATAAATATACACCAAATTCTCCTTTGGGCGCTTCAACTGGCTGATACACTTCTCCCATGGGAACGTGATAGCCTTCTGAAAATAATTTAAAATGATGTATTAAAGCCTCCATAGATTGTTTTATTTCTGCTCTAGGTGGAGGAGAAATTTTACGATCATCGGTTTTAATTGGACCTTGCGGCATTTTTGCAATGACTTGTTTAACAATTTTTATAGATTCATATATTTCAGCTATTCTTATAAGATATCTATCATAGCAATCACCATTTTGTGTTATTGGTATATCAAAATCTAGCTCTGCATAAATATCATATGGATTAGATTTACGTAAATCCCAAGCTACACCTGATGCACGAATCATTGGCCCAGAAAACCCCCAATTGATAGCATCCTGTTTAGAAACAACTCCAATCCCCATAAGTCTTTGACGGAAAATTCTATTGTCATTCAACAATCCTTCTGTATCAGCTATGTATTTTGGTAATTTTTCTATAAAATTAGAAATATCTTCAAGTAAACCATCTGGTAAATCTGCTGCAACACCCCCTGGACGAAAATAATTTGCATGCATTCTTGAACCCGATACTCTTTCGTAAAACTCCATTATTTTTTCACGTTCTTCAAATAACCACAATAATGGAGAGGTAGCGCCTATATCTAAAGCTTGAGAACCTATATTAAGTAAATGATTTAAAATCCTGGTAAGTTCAGCAAACAAAACTCTAATATACTGAGCTCTTATGGGTACATCACATTGTAATAATTTTTCTACAGCAAGTGCAAAGGCATGCTCCTGGCACATAGGTGCTGCATAATCCAGCCTATCGAAATAAGGCACTGCTTGAAGATAAGTTTTATTCTCGATTAATTTTTCTGTACCCCTATGCAGTAGACCTATATGAGGATCAGCTCTTTTTATAACCTCTCCGTCCATTTCTAAAATTAATCTTAATACACCATGCATAGCTGGATGCTGGGGTCCAAAATTAACAATAAGATTTTTAAATAGATTATCTTCTTCTGATTTCATATAGAGCTAAATATGTGGTATTTTCATTAAATCATAAAATAAAACTGACCTCATGCATAGAGTTTTTCTACTTTTAACAGCTAAAACATTTTGTAGTGTATTTTTTTACTTTAAATTAAAACTCTAGATTGTATAATATGCATTATTAGTATTTATCAATTTATAATTTGTAATTATGGAAGAATTTTTATTATTACCTCAAAAACACGCACAAATTTCTGCTGATATTATTTCACGCATTTTAGCTAATGCTTATATATTATTTCTCAAAACTCAAAATTTTCATTGGAATGTTAAAGCCATACATTTTAAGCCTATGCATATGCTTTTTGAAGAGCAATATAAGCAATTACTAGAAATTTGTGATAATTTAGCGGAGCGTATTGCAACACTAGGCTTTAGATCTCCTGGTAGTTTTCAAGAATTTAGTAAACTTACGTTTATAGAAGAAAATACAAAAAATTTAGCAGATATAGAAATGTTAAAAATGTTAAGGAAGGATTATATTCAAATAATCCAATATATAAGAACAAATTTAGATCATATAGATAATTGTCGTGATGAAGCTAGTATGTCGTTACTTGGAGAAATATTGCTGAAGTTAGAAAAAAATTTTTGGATTTTAAATTCGCATTTGACTGAATTGTGAGGCTGAAATGTAGAGCTTCTTAGATCTTTTTAGCCAATTAAACTTCTCATCAAATCATTTCTAAAAAGATCTATATCTGGTTTTGCCCCAGATATTTTTGGGGCTTTCTTGATTTAAATCTATAAGGCTATCACTAAAACCATTTAGATAAACCTATTAGAACCTCTATTGCTATGAGCAGTATAATCACCCATTCAAGTCTTGTAGAATGTTTATAATTGAGCTCGTTAGAAAGCAAACTATAAAGCTCATGTACAACATCTAATCTATGATTTAAGACATTTTGTCTTAGTTGTATATCTTGAAATTTTGCAGTCATTAAATATAAGGGTTCATAGCTTGGACGACGCCAAAAAAATTCAGGTGTATCCAATATATCGCTATGCAGGTTAATGGAATATCTTTCACTAAATAACACACCTATTTGTTTAGATATTTGTTTTTTAGACAAAGATATAGTACCAGTTTTGGCAAGTTCTTCTTGTATTGGGCTAGCCTGACTTAGTAATTTACTTACAGACTGCTCCAAAATACTCAATTTAGAAGATTGAGCAAAGGCATTAGACATCGAAAATTTTGTGAACACCGAATGATCGTTTAAGATAATTTCATTTGTTTCTTCATCTATGTAAGTTTTATCTATGCTTTCGATATAACGAAAATACATAAAATCTGAAGCAATATGTTCAACTGGCTCTATCTCAAAGTTATGTAATTCTTCTAAAATTAATTTTTCTTGATATTTCTCCGCTCCCCAAATTACTACAGTACCGAAAAGAAAGTAAAAAATATCTATATGTCTAGATTCTAAATCTCTATTCTCTTTTTGTATGTGAATTACATTATCAAAAATTTGAGGCTCAGAGCCATTAGATATAAGATATTCAGTTAAATCTTTAATTTTATAAGAAGCGGCAGTGCAATAAGAAGATGAACGCATGAGATTTTTTTGGGTTTTAAGTATACAATAATAATATTGTATACCACTCAAATTGTCAATCATGTAGAAAAACATCCTAGCTTTTTATTTTCTTTTTAAACAAGTTAATAATAAAAATCATTGGCAATATTAAAATCTAACCATATAATTATGTGAGATTAAAATATTTAATTTATTAAAACAGATGGAACAAAATAATACAGATATTGTTATTATAGGCGCAGGGCCAGTTGGTATATTTGCAGTGTTTCAAGCTGGTATTTTAGGTATGAAATGTCATGTGGTAGATAATTTAGAAAAATTGGGTGGACAATGTAGTGCTCTTTATCCAGAAAAACCTATATATGATATTCCGGCGTTAAAAAAAGTAACAGGACAAGAATTGATAGATAATCTTGTTGAGCAAGCAAAGCCTTTTGAGCCAAAATATCATTTAAACCAGATAGTAAAAACTATAACTAAAGTTGAAGATAAATTTGTTATACAAACAAATAAAGATATAAAAATAACTTGTAAAGTTGTTATAATTGCTGCCGGAAATGGATGTTTTGTACCTAATAGGCCTGATTATTTACAAGGATTATCTGAGTTTGAAAACAAATCAATTTTTTATGCCGTTACAGATAAAAAAATTTTTACAGGTAAAAATATAGCTATTGCAGGCGGTGGAGATAGTGCTGCTGATTGGGCTGTTGAAATTGCAAATATAGCAAAAAAAGTATATTTAATTCATAGAAGAAAAGATTTTAGATGTTTACCAGTAACTCTAAATTTGATTCATGAGCTAGTGCAAATAGGAAAGATAGAATTAATAGTACCATATCAACTATCTGCTCTTGGTGGAAAGCAAGGTAACTTGATGTCTTTAGACGTTAAAGATTTAGAAAACAACTCAAAAACTATCCCCGTTGATTTCTTATTAGCATTTTTTGGTTTGGCTATGAAATTAGGTCCTATACAAGATTGGGGAATTGCTTTACACAAAAATAAAATCTTAGTCGACGCTCATTGTCAAACCAATATTGAAGGAATATATGCGATAGGTGATATGGCTACTTATTCTCATAAATTAAAGCTAATTTCGGTAGGATTTGCTGAAGCTGCTTTTGCAGCGCATCACTCTTATAGCAAAGTTTTTGAAGGTAAAGAATTGCATTTTCAATATTCTACTAGCAAGGGGCTGCCAAGTTCATAAACATCAATTACAAAATAAATAGCTATGGATTACCAAAAGAAAAATTTAATTACCGTATTTTTAATTTTAATTTTGTCTGTAACGACATATTATTTTGCTAAAAATTCTATGGCAAAACAAGATAACAATCATAAGGAAGAGCAAATTGAACATTAATATTATTAACGGCAGAGAAATAGCGAAAGAGTTTTTAATAACTTTAAAATGTCAAGCTGAAGAACTTATAGCGCAAGGCGTTATACCTAAACTAACTATAATTCTTATAGGAGATAATCCTGCAAGTAAATTATACGTGAAAAACAAGCAGGCAAGAGCTAAAGACTTAGGTGTTGTAGTAGAGATAGAGAAATTTCCTAATGAAGCTTCAACCCAAGAAGTAGTTGCTACTATTAAAAAATTGAACCAAGACAATAGTAACCACGGTATTATAGTGCAATTGCCTATATCGCAACACATGGATAGGCAAACTATAATAGAATATATTGATCCTTGCAAAGACGTAGACGGCTTTAACCCTTTTAATATAGGAAGAGCATGCTTACATAACGAGGATGCATTCATACCATGTACGCCTTTAGGAATATTGCACTTAATTAATAACATTCCAAATACCGCTAATCAACATGTGGTGATAATTGGTCGTTCTATGATAGTAGGTAAACCTTTGGCTAATTTATTACTAAATCATGATTTCACTGTTACTATATGCCACAGTAAAACTAAAGATCTGATTAATATCACAAGTAAAGCCGATATAGTGATTACAGCCGTTGGAATTGCAAAAAAATTTACCGAGGAATATTTTTCACCAGGACAATTAGTTATAGATGTGGGTATTAATGAAGTTTATTCACCAAATGGGCTGTATTCATTTGTTGGAGATGTTGATTTTGATAGAGTGAAAAATATCGTGAACTATATTTCTCCTGTTCCTGGAGGTGTTGGCCCAATGACAATAGCATATTTAATATACAACACTATAAAAGCTGCTAGAATGACTCTGTTGCAAAATTCTTAAAATAAAACGAATATATTATGCATGATAGTTACTATAGTAAATTAGGTTGAGGTAGGTCTAATATTGTATTAGAGTCACAAGAAAAGCTTTGAAGTAGCTAAATTGCTATAAAGCATATTCAAGATTTTAATTTATTCAAAATCTTTTGCCCCTAGGGATATTAGGCTTAATAGCCTATCCTACTTGCATTTAAAATCATCCCCAAAAAAATAAGCTATTATAACTGGCATTAACTATACTATTATAAATGGCATTAACTATAAATTAGTTTAGCATATTAGGGAATATAAATATATTAAAGCTTTATAGTAGCACCTGCTGAGATAATTGCATCTACAAGGCCAAACCAAGATTTATTTTTCTCTTCAGGGCTCGCTTTTTCAAATTGCATCAAAGAAATATCGGCTT
>CANGIW010000008.1 GCA_947454145.1 Rickettsiales bacterium | reverse complement strand
TGCGTGAATGCTCCTTGAGCAATATCGGCAATGCTGGCTGAATTACCAGGAGAGTGAGCTATAGCTTGAGCTAGCTTGTCATGCGTGAATACTCCTTGAGCGATGCTGGCAATGCTGGCTGAGTTGCCGGAAGAGTTTTGAATACGCCCAGTTAAAAATATTAGTTCACTACTTTGTTCACTAAAATCGCTCTGAAGTTGTGATTGAGTTGTTTTTAAAGCTTCAACTTTGTATTTAGCTGTTTCTAAGTCTACAAGCTTATTTAATGTATCTTGGCTCTTAAGCTTCAATTGTTTCTTGTAAGCCTCTAGCTTATGAAAAAAATCCTGGAGTACTTCTGCAGTAACTTCTTTGAAAGGTTTTTTTTGCGTAATGGCTTTATCAAAAAAAGACTTTATATGCATACATTCGGGTAAATCTAAAAAATCTGTACAATTCATTGTTGTAAAAACACTATTTAAATCAAAGTCTATTTCATTTGTATCAACAATTTTAGCCAATTTATTTCTGAGATGCTCTTGTATTCTACTATCATAATTTGGTAATTCATTTACCGCTACCACAATATCTTTTAAAGGGCTATATTTTTTATTAAAGTCATCTAAAGCATTAAAAGATAATTGTAATTGCTGATAATTTTTATGTTTTGTACTGACTTGTTTAAAAAACCCATGAAAATCGTTGAAATTATAGTCCTTATTATAATCAAAATTTACTTGGCATTTAACAAATGTATCTTTAAGATCTGATTGTAAAGCTTGTTCATGAATTCTCATTCTTGCGCTCCAAGAATCGAATAAAATACCAATATTTTGTTCGCTATCCTTAGAATTTAATAATTCAAACTCCTGTAATTTTAAAATATTGGCTTTTATGTCTTCTATTTCATCGCTATTATAATCTCTATTAGCTTTATCAAGAATTTCATTGCTTAAGACTATCATACTCTTAGCCAAAAACATTTGAACTTCCTCAAGACTATCAGGATTTAATTTGTTATTGATTATAACCCCTCTATCTTTTTCTCTGTTTTGCAAAATATCGACAACAAATGATAAATCATAACTTAATTGTAATTTAACTAAATATAATCTTTCCTTTTCTAGCTCTTCTGAAGATTTTTTTGTAAAACCTAGATTCTTTGTTGATGGTTGAAACTTTAAAAACTCTTGAATCCCTGTATCTTCTTCTAATACAGATATAGCTTTTGCTAAAGTGGTTTTTTCGTTAGCTATTTTGTCAATTTTTTGGCTAAGATCATTGATGCTGTGAATTTGTCCTTCATCATTCTCAAGTAATTGTATGGAAAAATTTTTTTTATTAGAGGATGAAATTGAGTCTAGCTTGCTATTGTAATAATAATTAGCACCTATAACATCATAGCTAGAATAAGCCATACTAGATTCAAAGACTAACAATGCAAAAGTAATGTAGCTGAAAATCAAAAAAAATACTCGATAGTGTTGTTTCAAAAATAATTGCATAAGATAAGAACTATTATTAATTGTGTTTTCCATACTTCATGTTAAAAAGACAATACGTGAAATAAAATTTAGTATTAAATAATTTTCGTTAATTATTTTTATTAATGAATAGTATAGTAAAATTAATGATTTGTATAGTAAAACTATAGAATAAGATGTATTTTTTATTATAATTCTTTAATTACTTGAGTAAATCTTGGATTTACTGTTAAAAAAAACTTAATAATTACTAATGAACCTGGGATTGTGTTTAAAAAATTATATTCTGAAGTTGTTATATGAAAAAGACTTTAAAAAATAAAGACCAAATTATAGAAATTTATATTGAAAAAAATAATAATACCGCTTAATTTAATTATGTCTGTATCCAATAAGTTTAACTTTTAGTTAACATGCAAAAATGGCTATATAGCTTCTCCAAAGAAAATATAGAGGGAAATATTAACATGCTCACTACCCTTGGTAGTAAGGGTGCTTACTTATCTGACATGTGTAAATTAAAATTACCAGTTCCCCCGGGCTTTACTATTACCACCGATTTTTGTCATTATTATTTGCAACATAAAAAATTACCCCCAGATTTTTTTGAACAATTGATAATCGGAATCCAGTCTCTTGAAAAATTATGCGGGAAAATTTTTAGTAGCACTCTAAACCCTCTTTTAGTATCAGTAAGATCTGGGGCTTCTGTATCTATGCCCGGAATGATGGATACTATTCTTAATGTCGGATTAAATAAAAAAATTATAGATTTTACCCCAAGTAATACTATTTTTGGAAATTTGCTAAGAGATAGCTACGCAAGATTATTGGAAAGTTATGCTACAACAATTTTTGGCATAGATTCTAAGCATTTTATTCATCCAAAATTAGCTAACATTGATGAAGTAATAGCTTATAAAGAAAATATTTTTAGTAAATTTGGTTATGAAATGCCCCAAGATCCTTATGAACAGATTATAAGCGCTATAATAGCTGTCGTAAATTCATGGAATAGCGATAGAGCTAAAATTTATAGGAAATTACAAAATATTAGTCATGATTTAGGAACGGCAATAACAATACAAACTATGGTTTTTGGCAATAGATGTGAAAATTCTGGCACTGGTGTTGTATTTACACGCAGCCCCACAAACGGAGAAGCAAAAATATATGGTGAATTTTTACCTACAGCGCAAGGAGAAGATATAGTTGCTGGCATAAAAACACCGCTGAGTATCTCCGAATATATGCAAATAAAATTACCCCAAACTTATCTTGAATTAGTAAATGCTTGTAGCGTATTAGAAGAATATTACAAAGATGCTCAAGATATAGAATTTACCGTGGAAAACTCTAAATTATACATTCTACAAACAAGATCCGCAAAACGCACAGCAAATGCTTCTATTAAAATAGCCGTTGATATGGTAAACGAGGGGAAAATTTCTAAAGAGTTTGCGTTAATGATGATAAAACCTGAATCGTTAAATCAAATAATGCACGCAAATGTAGAATATAACGGTACAGAAAACATTATATGGTCTGGTCTTGCTGCTTCACCAGGTGGGGCTAGTGGCAAAATTATATTATCCCGCAAAAAAGCCATCGAGTTAGGTAAAAGCGAAAAAATTATATTTGTTTGCGAAGATACTAGCCCTGAAGATATAGAAGCTATGCATCAATCCGCCGGCTTTCTTACATCTAATGGCGGACTTACTTCACACGCCGCTGTTGTTGCTAGAGGTTTCGGTAGGGCTTGTGTAGTTGGAGCAAACTTTAATATAAACCAAGAGACTACTAGCATTAAATTTGGAGATTTAACATTGCAAGAAGGTGAAATTATAACTATTGATGGCTCTACCGGAAACATAATTTACGGCAATGTATCGTTAACTAAGCCCGAACTTTCTACAGAATTTTATCAATTAATAAGCTGGGCAAAAGACCATAATAAAATTTCAGTGCAAGCTAACGCAGAGAATGTGAGCGATTTAAAAACCGCTTTAAAATTTTGTGCTAAAGGTATTGGTTTGTGCCGCAGTGAGCATATGTTTTTTGAGATCTCAAGATTACGCCTTTTGCAAAAAGCTATATTAACTAAAGATCTGGATCTTAAAAAAGATACTTTAGAAGTATTACAGATATTACATTCTAAAGATTATTTTGATCTGTTTTATTTATTAGGCTCTGACAAAACCATCAATATCAGACTACTTGATCCACCATTGCATGAATTTTTTCCTTCCTCTCAAAAGCAAATACAAGAACTTGCTGATAATTTACAAATTAAAGAGGATGAATTAGCTGAATTACTAAAAAATATTACTGAAGTCAACCCTATGTTGGGTAAAAGAGGTTGCCGCTTAGGCCTTACTCATCCAGAAATATATAACATGCAGATTAGAGCAATTTTTACCGCTGCAAAAGAAATACAGAATAAGCATAAGATTGATATTAATTTAGAAATTATGGTGCCCCTTATAAGCAGCGAAAAAGAAATTGAATTAGCTTCTTCCATGATAAAGTCTATTTCATTGGAATATGCGAATGTAAATTACAAAATAGGTGTTATGATAGAATTACCACGAGCTGCTTTAATTGCAGATAAAATAGCTAAATATGTAGATTATTTTAGCTTTGGTACTAACGATTTAACTCAAACTATTTATGGTCTTTCAAGAGATGATTGCGCAAAATTTATGCCTAATTATCTAGAACAAGGTTTATATAGCTTCGATCCTTTTATAAAAATAGATTTTGAAGCTGTTGGCGAAATAATGAATATTGCTATAGAAAAAGGCAAAATGGTTAATCCGTTGCTAAAATTTGGTATGTGTGGCGAGCAAGCTTGTGATGAATCTGGAGTTGCATTCGCGCTAAAATCTGGAATAGATTATATTTCGTGTTCCCCCTATAATATACCATTTACGATTCTTAGTATTTTTCAACAATCAAAAAAAATTACTTAATAAGAGAAGATGAAATATAATTTTCTTGTTTGTTAAGTATACAATAACGCTATCTTGACTTATTATGTCTAAAATAGTACTGTAAAAGCAAGGTTATAATATATTTTAAAGATTTCACTATAGTCTAGAAAAGAGCAAAATATAAATGCGTTGTTGACGTTCATTGCGTTTAAATTAGACTTTTTTATCTAGAGTCGATAGTTAACAAATAATATTAAGGCAAAAGACAATTAACAAAATAAAAATTTAACTGCACATCATGCTAGACAATCCGCAAAATTTATCCAAGACAGTTAATGTAGACATTACTCAAGAGATGGAGCAAGCATATTTAGGATATGCTATGAGTGTTATAGTAAATAGAGCTCTGCCCGATGTAAGAGATGGTTTAAAACCAGTGCATAGAAGAATTTTATACGCGATGCATGAGTCTGGCTATCATTCTAATAAGCCTCACAGAAAATCAGCAAGAGTAGTTGGTGATGTTATAGGTAAATATCACCCTCATGGGGATTCAGCTATATATGATAGTATGGTAAGAATGGCGCAAGAATTTTCTTTGCGTTTAAAACTAATAGACGGACATGGTAACTTTGGATCTATAGATGGAGATTCTGCAGCTTCAATGCGTTATACCGAAGCAAGGCTCGCCAAAGTTTCTCACAGTATGTTGCATGATTTAGCTTTTGATACAGTTGATTTTAGGCCTAACTATGATAATTCTGAGCACGAGCCCACAGTATTGCCTTCTGTTTTCCCCAATATATTAGTTAATGGTTCTGGTGGTATTGCCGTAGGTATGGCAACTAATATCCCACCACATAATCTTGGAGAAGTTGTTGATGGTTGTTGTGCTTATTTAGACAATAATGATATTACAATAGATGAACTTTCAGAGATAATCAAAGGACCAGATTTTCCTACCGGCTCCACTATTATTGGTATCAGAGCAATTAAAAATGCATATAATACTGGTAAGGGCATAATCTTAGTAAGGGGTGTTGCAAATATAGAGGAGAATAAAGGTAGAGAATCTATAATCATCACCGAAATACCCTATATGGTTAATAAAGCCAAGATGGTTGAGAGAATTGCTGAACTCGTTAGAGATAAAAAGATTGAGGGCATTAGTGATCTTAGAGATGAATCTAATATGGCTGGCATTAGAGTTGTAGTTGAAGTTAAAAGAGATGTTGATGCCAATGTGGTATTAAATCAAATCTATAGCTACACTCAATTGCAAACCAGTTTTGGTATCAACATGTTGGCTTTAGACAAAGGTCAGCCTAAATTAATGAATCTTAAAGAGATTATTGTTGCATTTATAACTTTCAGGAAAGAAGTTGTGAATCGTAGAGTTATGTTTTTATTAAGAGAAGCAACTTCACGAATTAATATTCTTATAGGTCTTCGTGTTGCTATAGATAATATAGACGAAGTAATCAGTATCATAAGAGGTTCACGCGATGCTGCTCACGCAAAAGAACAATTGCTTGCTAAAAGATGGCAAATAGACGAATCCATTGTTAAATTGATACTTTTAACTAATCACGTTAATGATAATATCTCTCAAAATTTCAAATTCACAGAAGAACAAGTTAAAGCTATTCTTGAGATGCGCCTACAGCGTCTTACTGGCATGGAAAAAGAAAAAGTTGAGCAAGAATTAACCAAATTAGCTGAAGACATAAAAGAATATTTGTCTATTTTAAATTCAGAAGACAAATTGCTAACTATAATTAAAGACGAATTAATTAAAATTAAAAATGACTTTTCTACACCGCGTTTAACTCAAATAGAGGAACAGGAGCTAGGAAATTACGATATTGAAGATTTGATAAATCGTGAAGACATGCTTGTTACCGTAACTTTAGGTGGATATATTAAAAGAGTGCATCTTTCCACTTATAAAGCTCAAAATAGAGGCGGTAAAGGCAGAATGGCTGTAGCCACAATGGATGAAGTGGACGCTATTGTTGAAATTTTTGTTGGAAGTACACATACGCCAATGTTATTTTTCTCTGATGCTGGCCAAGTTTATTATTTAAAATTATATAAATTACCCTTAGGAACCCCTCAGTCAAAAGGCAAAGCTTTGGTGAATTTATTACCATTGAAACCTGGTGAAAGAATTACCAATATTTTAGCTTTACCAGAAAATCAAGACGAATGGCAAGATTTATACATCTTATTCGCTACTTCTTCTGGTGGTATAAGACGTAATAGCTTAACTGATTTTTCTTATATACCTTCTAATGGTAAAATTGCGATTCGCTTAGAAGACACTGATTCACTTGTTGGAGTTAGAATTGCAAAAGAAGAAGATCATATTTTCTTAGCTAGCTTTTATGGAAAAGCTATAAGATTCCCCATTTCTAAATTAAGAGTATTTAAAAGCAGAAGCTCTGATGGTGTTATAGGTATGAGACTAGCTGAAGGCGATAAAATAGTTGGTATGACTGTTCTAAATGGAACAGAGGCTAGCGCCGAAAAACGCGAATTATATTTGACTATTCCATTAGAAGAACGTAAAGCAATAGCATTAGGTGCAAGTAAAAGTTTACAATTATCACTTGAAGATGATTCAACAAATAATTTAAACTTTAAAGAAATTGAAGGAATGGCTAAAGATGAACAATTCATTCTTTCGGTTACTGAAAAAGGCTACGGAAAATGCACATCAGCATATCAATATCGTGTTACAAATAGAGGTGGAAGTGGTATAACAAATCTTGCAATTTCAAAGAAAACTGGAAATGTTGTTACTACTATGCCAATATTAAATTCAGATGAGTTAATTATTATAACTAATGGCGGCAAAATGATAAGATCTAAGCTTGATAATGTTCGTATCACCGGCCGTAATACTAGTGGTGTAATATTATTTAAAACTTCAGACAAAGAAAAGGTTGTGTCTGCATCATTAGTTGTTGAAAATGAAAATTTAGAAAATTCACAGGAATAGATTTTTATGTCTAATAAGATCGCAAACTTAATAGAAATAGATATAGGTAGTTCTAAAATAGCTGCACTTGCATGTCATTACTCAGGCAAAGGAGAAAAATTCAGTCTTTTATATAGCTCGATATTACCCTCTGAGGGGATAGTAGCTGGGTCAATACTTGACTCAACAAAGGCAGAAAAAGCAATTGCAAGTGCAATTTATTCTATAGAAAATTCATGTCGCAAGGAAATTAAAGAAGCTATTATATCTTTACCTGGTGTAGGGGTGCGTTCTTTTTATATAACCTATAACATACCAATAGATACTAAAACTGTTTCTAGTAGCGCAATACAGAAATTAATAAAATCCGCAGTAGATAGCTTCGATATTAATAGCTATGAAATAGTAGACGTGTACCCCCTTGAATATATCATTGATGATATACAAAAAGTACAAAATCCAGTTAACATGGTTGCCAAAAAACTTACAACTAATGTGCATATATTAGCAGTAGATAGTAATAATTTAGCAAATTTAACTAATTGTTTGGCTAAATATCAAATAGCTATTAAAAAATTTATTCCCTCAAGCATAGCATGTGGTTATTCTTGTTTAACAAAAGACGAACGTGCTAGAGGTTCTATCATTATAGATTTTGGAGCTAAATCTACTAGCTTTTGTATTTTTGTTGATTCAAGACCAGTATACACTTCTGCTATACCTCTGGGTGGTTGGCATATTACAAATGACATAGCTACAGTATTTTCTATAGACTTTGATACTGCAGAAAAATTAAAGGTTCTCTACGGCTATATAAGTTTAAATAATAGTCTTGCCGGAGAAACTTTAGTTGATCTAGAAGAACTATCACCTCAAGCAAATATAGACCGTGATCACGTAGTTTCAACGGCTACTTTAGCTCAAATAATCAAAGCAAGAATTGGAGAAGTGTTAGCTTTAGTGAAACTTGAATATGACCGTATTGGTATAGATAATTTAGTTAACGGTAAAGTTGTAGCTACTGGTGGATGCGCTAATATTAGAAATCTAAAAGAATTAATGGCAATAACTTTTAGAAAACAATCTAGAATTGGAGTGCCTGAATTATCTGAAGGTAATAAAGTCTCGGGTAATTTACATAATTATTCTGCTGCTATCGGGTCTGCAAGCTATTATATAGTTAAATTACTTGAGAATTCTCATATGCAAAAACCAAAATTATGGCGTAGACTACTCAATTGGTTTTTTGTAGAATCTCATTAGAAGTTGAACGTTTGATGCAAAGCATTTTTTGTTTTTTAAAAAGCAAAAAACTCTAATACATGAATGTTAATTATTAGAGTCTACTATAATTGAAACAAAGTCTAATTTATTGAAATTTACTAGGCTAGTAGCAACAACATTATTGTCCTGTGTAAGTGTAATTTTTGCTACAGGTATATTTGATATAGGATAATTTCCGTCTCCAGATGTAACAAGAATATCTCCGTCCGAAAAAGATAAGTGATCTTTTGAATAAGATAATTCAAGTATATCGCTATTTTTACCAGATAAAACTGCTCTATGCTTTGAAGAAGCAGACTTAACACCTATTTTAAAATTGAAATCTGTAACTAGCATTATTTTTAAATATCCTGCCTCTACTGAGGCAATTTTCCCAACAACACCTTCAGAATTCACTACCCATGCACCTGGTATAATATTATATTCTGAAGGTGATTTGGCTATAGCGAAATTATTATATATGGAATTATTTATAGCTAAAATTTGTACTGTAACATAAGTGAAATGATCATTTAAATTTCTTAAATCTAGTAGATTTCTTAAAGATTTATTTTCACCTTCAAGAATAGTTACTTTATATTGATAGTTTTTTAGTTCTTGCTTTAATGATTCATA
Source organism: Rickettsiales bacterium (assembly GCA_947454145.1). GTDB lineage: Bacteria > Pseudomonadota > Alphaproteobacteria > Rickettsiales > Rickettsiaceae > JAIOYM01. Next base: position 23,046 of record CANGIW010000008.1, on the reverse strand, counting down.
TTGATCAACAAAGTTTTCTTGTTTTGCAATCAAAGGACTTCTTGTTTGATGATTAAATAAATCTAAAACTTTATGAATTGTAGTAATTGGATAATAAATCCAAGAATAATATTGTTTAAAGGAGCTTTGTAACAGTAATATCAATAAAACTGTTACAAATAAAATGAAAAAATATTTGAGTACTCTTATTAACTGAAATAATTTCAATGTGATAATTTATTATTTTTGCTTAAATAAAACACTTTTTAAAAGAGGAAAATTTTCTAGCACTTTCACTGTACCAAGAGCAACAGAAAAAATTGCTTTTTCTCCAACTATTACAGGCAAATGAGTTGCTTTCTGTATAACTTTATCTAAATTTCTTAACATAGACCCACCGCCAGTCATCACAATACCTTTATCTACTATATCTCCTGATAACTCTGGTGGTGTGCATTCCAATGCAACCTTTACTGCTTCAACTATTTGATTAACTATATCAGTTAAACTTTCTGCCACCTGTTTCTCATTTAAGATCATTTCTCTTGGTATACCATAAACCAAATCTCTACCTTTGATTTCAACATCTCTAAGCTCTTTTTGATCTTCAGAAACATATGCTGTACCTATCTCTTTTTTTATTTTTTCAGCACTAGATTCACCTATTAAAAGATTATGATGTCTTCTTATGTAAGAGACTATAGCTTCATCCATTTTATCGCCGCCCACCCTAATAGATTTAGAGTAAACAATACCACCTAACGATATAACTGCCACCTCTGTAGTTCCACCACCTATATCAACTATCATTGATGCCGTAGGCTCTGTTACAGGAAGACCAGCCCCAATTGCTGCTGCCATTGGTTCTTCTATTAAAAATACTTCTCTAGCACCTGCGCTCTCAGCTGCTTCTTGTATAGCTCTACGCTCAACAGGAGTAGAGCCAGATGGCACGCATACTATTATTCTTGGTCCTATAAATTTACTTTTATTAGCAAGACGAATAAAATGCTTTATCATTTCTTCAGCGCTTTTAAAATCTGCAATAACACCATCTTTTAAGGGTCTCGTAGCAATAATATTAGAAGGAGTTCTTCCTAACATCATTTTAGCTTCATGCCCGAATGCATAAGGTTTATATGTACCATTTTCTAAAATAACTGCAACAACAGATGGTTCGTTTAATACAATATTTTTACCTTTCACAATAATTACAGTATTAGCCGTACCCAAATCAATAGCCATATCTGTTGATAACCAGCTTACCAAATTACTAAAAAACTTCCTTGCCATATTTATTTGATTAATTCTAACTCTGTTGTGATTTTTACGTCTTGAACTTCTGAACGTTATGCATATATTAAACCTAAATTTTACTTACTAGTCAAACGCTAATTACACTAAATTAAGGTCTTTATGTAGTAATTTTGGTGCCAGCGAAAGGAATCGAACCCTCGGCCCGCACATTACGAATGTGCCGCTCTACCAACTGAGCTACGCTGGCTTAATTAATGCAGAAAATGAATTATTTAGAACTTTGTATTCTAAATCAAAATTAAACCCTCTTCTTTCTTGTAGATTTTAGCTTATTAAATTAATTATGCAAGCAATAACCCCTATAAGATAAGAGAAAAAATTATTGTCTTTTTTTACTCCTATCTATTTTTGTACAATAATTTATAACCCAACAGTTGTATTATTATATGTAATAATCTAGTATTAATATTAATAAAAAGCAATAAAACACTAGCATATGAAATATAAAGAGAATAATAGACCGCTTTCTCCGCATTTAAGTGTATATAAATATCAAATTACCTCTGTTTTATCTATTTTTCATCGAATTACCGGAATTATATTATTTTTTAGTCTTATTGTAATTTCTTGGTGGTTGATTATAGCAATTACAAAAAATTTGCCTCAATGTTACTTTAAATTATTCAATTGTAAAATTATACAATTAGGGCTTTTTGGAATATTATTCAGCTTATTTTATCATTCAGGAAATGGCATAAGACATTTATGTTGGGATTTAGGATATGGGTTTCAGATAAAAACTGTAGAAAAAACTGGTTGGATCGTAATCACTGTTAGTACTATTAGTACTGTATTATTTTGGTTAAGAAGTTAGGTAAATAATTACATGCATAATAAAGAAACAAAAAAATGGCTAAAACAACGTATTTTAGCCGTGATAATGGCGCCATTTATAATATGGTTACTGTATTTCTTAAATATTTTCATAGGAGTTTATAAAACTCAAGATCAAAGTAAGCTTATACAGATAATGCAAAATCCATGTAATGGATTAATGTGGCTTATACTCTCATTCACCTCGTTTTATCATGGCTTTTTAGGTATGAAAGTTATAATAGAAGATTATGTTCCCCATAAATTAATGCAATTCATTTTGATTTGGTTAATTAAATTTATTACTGTGGTTACTTCTATAGCGCTACTGGTTGCAATAACAAAATTAATATCATGATAATCTTTTATGACAAAAGCATATAATATTGTAGAACACGAATATGACGTTGTGGTCCTAGGAGCTGGTGGCGCAGGGCTACGTGCAGCTTTAGGTTTGGGAGCTAAAAATCTAAACGTTGCTTGTATAAGTAAAGTTTTTCCTACACGAAGTCATACAGTTGCAGCGCAAGGAGGAATTAGCGCAGCTTTGGGTAATATGGGTGAAGATGATTGGCGCTGGCATATGTATGACACAGTAAAAGGATCCGACTGGCTTGGAGATCAAGACGCTATAGAATTTATGTGCAAAAATGCAAGCGCAGCTGTATTAGAGCTAGAGCATTTTGGTGTGCCCTTTTCTAGAAAAGAAGACGGAAGAATATATCAACGTGCATTTGGTGGGATGACTAAAAATTACGGGGAAGGGGGCTCTGTGCAACGTACTTGTGCAGCAGCTGACCGTACTGGTCATGCAATACTACATACTTTATATCAGCAATCTTTAAAACATAAAGTAAAATTTTTTATTGAATATTTTGCCTTAGATTTATTAATCGATGAAGGGCAATGCGTAGGTGTTGTAGCCTGGAATTTGGACGATGGTTCGCTTCATATATTTAGAGCGCATAGTGTTGTTATTGCTACAGGTGGTTATGGCAAGGTGTATCTTTCTGCAACATCAGCACACACTTGTACAAATGACGGTGCTGGTATGGTTGCAAGAGCGGGTCTTCCTTTAGAAGATATGGAATTTGTGCAATTTCATCCAACAGGCATTTATAGCGCCGGCTGTTTAATCACAGAAGGAGCAAGGGGTGAAGGCGGATATTTGGTGAATAACAAGGGGGAGAAATTTATGGAAAAATACGCCCCTCACGTTAAAGATTTAGCCTCACGAGATGTTGTTTCAAGATCAATTGCTATAGAAATAAAAGAAGGTAGAGGATTTGGTAAAAATAAAGACCATGTTCATTTACACATTAATCACATTGATAAACATATTTTACAAGAACGCCTGCCGGGAGTTTTAGCCACTGCAAGAATTTTTGCTGGCATTGATGCAACAAAAGAACCAATTCCAGTTCTGCCTACAGTACATTACACTATGGGTGGTATTCCAACTAATATTCACACACAAGTACAAAAAAATCATAAAGGGGATATAGTTCCAGGGCTTATGGCAATAGGTGAAGCGGCCTGTGTTTCAGTTCATGGTGCTAATAGACTTGGTTCCAATTCTTTACTAGATTTAGTAGTCTTTGGTAAAGCTTGTGCCGAAAAAACAGCAGAACTTATTAAACCTAACATGCCTCATAAAAATATTTCTAAAGAGATAACCGCTAAAATTATAGCTCGTTTTGACAGAATAAGAAATATTAATGGCTCAACCCATACTGGAATTTTACGCACACAAATGCAAACTATAATGCAAAAACATGCGGCTGTCTTTAGAACTGAAGAAACTTTAATAGAGGGAAAAAAGCTCATAGATGCAACGAGAGCCCAACTTGCTGATATTAAAATTGAGGACAGGTCACTCATTTGGAATACAGACTTAGTTGAAACTTTGGAGCTAGAAAATCTTATGTGCCAAGGTGTTTTGACTATGCATTCGGCATTAGCTAGAAAAGAAAGTCGTGGAGCACATGCTAGAGAAGATTGGCCAAAACGTGATGATAAAAATTGGTTGAAACATAGTTTTGCTTGGCTTGATAACAATGGAGAAGTGAATATTGAATATAAAGATGTAAATTTAAACACTTTGACTGATGAAGTCAAAACTATAGCTTTAAAACAAAGAGTATATTAATTGAGTTAATGAATTTATAAAGGCAGTAATATGGCACAATTTAGATTACCTCCAAACTCTAGAGTGCATGAGGGTGAAACTCATAAACAAAACACGGGAAAAATGAGGCAGCCAAAAACTTTGCGTATATATAGATATAATCCCGATGAAGGCCAAAATCCTAGATTAGATACTTACGAAGTAGACTTAGCTGATTGTGGGCCCATGATCTTGGATATTTTGATGAAAATCAAACAAGATATTGATCCAACATTAACTTTTAGGCGTTCTTGTCGCGAAGGTGTATGTGGCAGCTGCTCTATGAATATTGATGGCACAAATACATTGGCTTGCTTAAAGCCGGTGGATGAAATCAAGGGTGATGTTAAGATATATCCCTTGCCGCACATGAAGGTTGTGAAGGACCTTGTTCCAGATCTGAGTCATTTTTATGCGCAATATGAATCTATTAAACCTTGGTTGCAAGCTCAGCCCACTGCTGCTGGCCAAAAAGAAAGATTGCAATCTGAAGCAGATAGATCCAAGCTAGACGGTCTATATGAATGCGTATTATGCGCTTGTTGCTCTACCTCATGCCCTAGCTATTGGTGGAACGGTGATGAATATTTAGGCCCAGCTACTTTATTGCAGGCTTACAGATGGATATCCGACAGTAGAGACGAAGCAACCAAGGAAAGACTCGAGCAATTGCAAGACTCGTTTAAATTATACAGATGTCATACCATAATGAACTGCACAAAAACTTGCCCCAAAGGCTTGAATCCAGCAAAAGCTATTGCAGCTATAAAAGGTAAAATTGCCGAAAATATAACATGATATTATGTTAATTCTCAGGGCAAAAATAGCCCATGAGAATTAAATTTATGTTGAAATCTTAACACTGGTCTCCATTTAATTAGCTTATTATCTATCCTGCGGAAAAGAGTAATCAAATTTATTAGTACCCGTAATCAATACATTATCTTCTTCAATCTCTTGATTCAATGGCGGGTTGCATATATCATCTTTTTGGTTTTCATTATAATATTGCGGTTGAACAATAGAGGCAGCCTCACTTTCTTCATCATCACCATTTAGATTTAAAAAACTTTTACACCTTGCAATAGATGCTTTATGCAGATTTTTAAATAAAATACGTCCATATTCAACCTGTTCAGGAAATAATATTTCAGCACAAGCTTTTAATGGTGTGAAATCTTTTATTTTTGCCTTTTTGCTCATCAAAAATAAGTTAGCATATATTATGGATTCCTTTTCATCTTTGTTGATTAAATCTTCTGTGTTTTGGATAATTGTTTTAAAATCTTTATGTTCTCCGTTATTAAAAGTCTTAAATAGAGCATCTGTTATTGATTCTATAATTTTTTTCTTTTCTTCATTTACAGACCAATTGTTAAAAATCTTTTTATTAAAGACGCCTATTGCTTCTTCTCTTGTTTTTTCTTCTTCAACTTGATGCTTAAAATATTTCTCCTCTCCATATTTTTCCTCTATTACAAAATTCATTTTTTGTGGATTCTTATATTTCTGCTTTGTCATACTCCGTAACTATTTAAATTAAATATTAGCTTGTTTGCGCGGTAAAATGATATTTTGATTTTTCCGTTCTCTAATCCCTAGCCCATACAATCCAACAACTGCATTTTGAGGATTTGTATCCAAACTTAATGTTGTTATCCGATGCTACAAGTATATAGGATAACTCTGTAATTTTAGATGAATTATATCACATATTATAGCTAAAGAAATGTAGGTTTGGTTTTTGTACAATTAAAGTTATGATATTATTTATATTACAACTTTTGATATTTAATTGTATACCAAAATTCTAAAAATAACTAATATTATAGAATAATATAGAAAATAATATTTGATATATTTGTTGTATTATCCTATATTTACATTAAACTACTTAAATCATTAATAAAATACAAATATAATATATAATTATTTATTTATTCTTATGCCAAATATTAGACAACTAGAAACTAGAAAACAAATACAAAATTTTAGAAAGTGGTTATTTAATAACAAACTAGAAACTACAAAACAAACACAAAATTTTAGAAAGTGGTTATTTAATAACAGTAATGAGGATAAGGATATTACTGAATATGACAAATCAAACAAACTCGAATTATCCTATGATAATATATTCTATTCTAATCACTTTAACAAGATATCGGGAGATGAAGCTAAAAAAAATATACAAAAGAAGATAGAGCATATAGCTTCTTTAAAATTAATCACAGTAAGTTTAAGCAATCTTAAGGTTTCCTCCTCTTATGATCCAAAAGTATCTGAATTCAACCTCGAATTCAATCGCCATTTACTTAAATCATTGCAAAGCAATAATTCATTAAAAACCTTAGAGTTAAAGAATCAAGGTCTAAATAATGAAGATTTAGAAATTTTAATATCACTTTGCAGTTCCTTACCTAACTTAGAAATATTAAATATATCCAAAAATATGGGTAATACCAAAGATTATGTATATAGCTCCAATATTGGTATAATTCTATCTGCTAAGTTCAATAAATTACAAGAGCTAAACTTAGAATGCAACCAAATTGGTGGTCAAAAAATAAGCCTTAACACGTGTCAAATACAAGAGCAAAGGGCTAAAAATGAAAAGCAGGATGAAGAAGTAAGTGAAGAAATAGAGGTGATGTTTAGAAATCTGAAGAATCTTAACCACTTAATAAAACTAGTTTTGAGAAAGAATCCTCTAGGCCCTACAGGAGCAAAATATCTAGCTCTTGAGTTGAAGAAAAACAAAACATTGAAAATTCTAGATATAGAATCTACTCAAATAGGATCTAAAGGAGTAAAGTATATATCTGACTCTCTACATAATAACACCGTATTGCAAGATTTAAATATAGCAGGAAATAAAATTAATACTGAAGGAGGGGCACGATCTTTATCTCTTCTTCTAGAGATTAACTCTACATTACAAAAATTGAATATATCAAATACTGATATGAGCATTCCTCAACAACATTTGGTAGCTAATTCTTTTCAAAAATTTTCGCCATATTTAAAGATAGAGATGATTGGGTTAAAAGATCCAAAGAAAAAATTAATTAAGGCTAAGCTTAAACACTATAAATTTACTTTGTTGTTTCAATCAAAGCAATTGTTAAACTCTAACAAGGTCTCAGAATTCTTAGGGCGTGATTCAGAATATTATTTAAATCACAGTTTACAAAATCTAATACTAAAAAAATATCCTCTTTTTTGGTCTGATGCCAATTTATTTGGTGAAAAGACAAATTTACTAAAAGAAGGACTCTGGTTGAGGGCTCGAAAAAAATTAGTTGAAATTTATGATCGTTTAATTGAAGAAGAGATAGAAAAAATACTTTGTAAAAAATTGGAAGTAAAAAAGCTTAGCTCGATTGAGAACTTGGAGGAAAAACTCAATGGAGTCAACGATGAACTTCTAAAATTACCATTTGAGGTATTTTATAAAAAAGCTATTAAAGATTTAGAAACAAAATATCTTTTGCTTATAGTAATTAATCCTTTAGATGCATCCACGGAGGTTCAGGAATATTTTGCAGTGAATGTACTTGCTAAAAATACATCACTACTGCAGTGGGGTTTAACAAAATTACTAGTAACTAGTATATTAACAAAAAGTGTTAAATTTAGCGAAGAATTAATGGGTGAACAAACAGAAACGGATAAATTGCGCGAAAAAGTGCGAAAAGAAATATTAGGTAGATTCAAAGTAAGTTATGAGCCTAAAGACGTTAAAGATAGTAAGGACATAGGTGATTTTAAAAAGGACTCTTCTAGCAATTCAATTAATAAGGAAGAGTATACAGTAGTTGATAATCCTGTAGGATTGGTGCATAAAATCCTTGGTTGCAATCAAATTGATTTCACTCATATAACTAATGAAATGCTAAATCTGCCCGATGTCAATACAAATATAATTGATTACGCTAATGACGCTAAGCAAATACCAATAGATCAATATAAAGATTGCAACCCTAGTATACTTTTTTTAATTCCATTTATACGTAATAATACTGAGTTAACAATATTAAACTTAAACAACTTTGATATGACATATGTAGAACTACAATGTATATGCGAAGCTATGAGTGAGCACAAAAAAGTAAAAAAACTGGATGTAGGCTTTAATTGTAATATAGGTAAAGAGCAAAAAAATAATACAGCAATAGCACCTTTAGTTAAACAGGCTATAGATACCCTAGCTAAAGTTTTGACAAATAATACTACACTAGAAGACGTCAACTTAGGATGTATTAAAATAACAACCTCACAAACAGAACCTTTACTTAAAGCTCTGTTAAAGCACAATGATTTAAAAAATATAAATCTATCAGATTATACTATAGGAGTGAATTCCATAAAACCTCTTACTAGTATTCTGCGTAATAACTCTAATTTAGAAAAATTAAATCTAGACCGAGTTGATATAAGAGTTATTACAAAGAATGCAAAGAATGCAAAGAATTCAATTCAACATTTCTGTGAAGCTTTGTTTAAAGATAGCTTAAAAGAGTTAAACATCAATGCTATTAAATTTACAGGAAATTCAGCTAATGCTCTCGAAGAGATTTTTCTAAACAAAATGTCATTATGTTCAAAAGATTTAAAGATTCATCGTGACTACGGAGGTTCTCAAAAGTTAATAAACACTCTAGAGAGCCGCAATAAATTTTTGGATTTAGCTAAATCAAAGTCATTAAAGACCAAAGAAGGTGAAATCTTTTTAGCAGAAAATCCAGTATATACAAAACATAAATTATATCAAGAAAAGGAATCTGAGCAAAGTAGTACCTTAATTTTGTCTAAACGTTACGCATCAGAAGAAAATGACCAAAATCCATGCTCAAAAAAACAAAAATGCAGCGATAATCACCAAAAAATAGTAATGAGTAATAATAATAACACCAACGAAATAGTGGAAGAAGTACAATATAATCAATATGGAGTGGACTTTGCAGGAGAGAATAAGCAAGATACGAATGAGTCTCATGTAGATTTAGTATGAAACATGAATAGTTTAATTTTGGACTATAAGTTCTCTTATTCTGGGCAAATCATAAAAAACACTTGTCATTCAACCTCAATTTTGCTATATATTTACGTGGATGGGTGTCCGAGCGGTTTAAGGAACCGGTCTTGAAAACCGGCGTACTGAAAGGTACCGTGGGTTCGAATCCCACCTCATCCGCCAAAATTCAACAAAATAATTCTTCTACTCTATTTTGATTAATACTAAAACATCTATCTTCCAAAACCTAATAAAAGAGTCTCGGGATGACAAAGATCTCAAAGGCAAGCAAGATATCTATGGGATGTAGTTTTGATTTCTAATTATATAACAAATCAGTGAAATTTAAAAATTAAGATATGTTTTTGGAGTTTGTTTATATATATCTATATACGGCGGATGAGGTGGGATTCGAACCCACGATACCTTTAAAGGGTATACCGATTTTCGAGACCGGCTCCTTCAACCACTCGGACACCCATCCTTTTTATAACTATCTTAACTTGGCAAAAAATTTTTGCATTAATATTTTCCCTTCTTCCTTCATAATATTAGAATATATATTAGGTTTATAATAAAAAGGATTTGTTGTAAAGAAATTATTTTCATTGCTAATAGCGCCAAATTTTTTGTTATCAGCAGAATAAAAAACATTATCTATTCTTACCATAGAAATAGCAGCCATACACATAAAGCAAGGTTCTAAAGTGATATATAAAGAAGTTGATGTTAAAAATTTATTATCAATCTTTTTACATGCAATTCCGATAGCATTTAGTTCTGCATGATTTCTTATATCAGAACTCTCCTCGATAGTATTGTGAGCAATAGCCAGTATTTCATGTTCTTTGGATATTATAACTGCTCCTACAGGTACTTCATTACTTGTAAAAGCTATTTCTGCCTGTTCAAAAGCTAACTGCATATATTTAATATCAAACATCTCGGTATTGCACAGTTTCTTCAATCCCCGCAGGGTCTTGATGTATGATTACTTCACTTTCTGGAAAATATTGGCATATTTTATCTATAATAGCTTCGCTTATATCATGAGCTTTTAGCAAAGTAGTCGTTCCATTAATTTCAATATGAAATTGGATGAATTTTTTACTACCAGCAGTTCTGGTTTTTAAATCATGAACGCCTAATATTTCAGGGAATTCATTTATTAGCTGAATTATTTTATTCTTTTCTTCTTTACTAAATTCTTCATCTAATAAATTACTTAAAGCCTTTTGTAAAAGCAAATATGAGGATCTTAGCATAAAAATTCCTACAAACATGCCGCATATTAAGTCTACAAAAGCAAAATTTGTTATTAGATATAACGAAATAAGAGTTATTATATTAGTTAGGATATCAGTTATAAAATGTAGTTTATCTGCTTTTACTATGTTTGAATTAGTACGTTTGATAACAAAAGACTGAAAAACTACTAATCCGATGGTAATTATGGTAGAAAAAATCATTATATATATTCCCAAAGTAACATCGTTTACTATTTCTGGGTTTATAAAGCGCTTTATACATTCAAAGATCATAAAACCGCTCGAACTTATAAAGAAAATTGCCTGCGCAAAAACTGCTATATCCTCTATCTTATTATGTCCAAATCTATGATTATCATCTGGTGGGCTAGAAGAATATTTGATCGCTATAAGATTTACCAGTGATGCAGAAAAATCAAGCATGGAATCAAGAAGTGATGCAAATATAGCCATAGAATTAGTGCTAAACCATGCATATATTTTAGTAATTATAATAATCACTACAACGCAAAGAGCATAAATTGATGACAATACATTTAATGTATAATCATCTTTTTTTTTGTTGATTTTTTGCATATTGATAATAATCTATATTGATTAGAGTTAATTGTAATAGTATAGTAAATTAGTGTATAATTTAATATCTATAAAATTCTACAGATATTACTATATACATGTAATGAAAATATAATTATTCTTTGTGCAATTTTCTGCATTCGTATATTAGATAGATATTCTAGTATAATAACAAATAAAGTTCCGATAAAAAAAACAATGAGCCTGAATTTTTTTGATAATATAGTAATTATAATAGCTAGTCTTTCTTTATTTTTTGGTATTATGAAAGGGGCTATTAAAACTTTGATAGATATTGCAGCAATTATTGCTACAATATCTCTAACTATGTGGTTATTACCATACAGTTACGAAATGTTCAATGATCAAATAACTGGCATATTCCGGAGTATTATTGGTTTGATAGTATGTTATATTTTTTCTTTAATAGCAATATCGTTAAGTAGTAAAAATATCAAGACTTTTATAGAACCAATTACTGGTGGATATTTTGATAGAATTTGTGGAGGAGTAATAGGTTTAGTCAGAGCTTGGGTAATGATAAGTTCGTTATTTATTTTTGCATCAATTATTTACGATAAAACTGAGATAAAGAAAAATTCTATTGGAGCAATAGCAAAAAAAGGATATCAAAATCATGCTCAATTTCTTACTTCAGCAGCTAGCTATAATTTGACCAACAATATATCTAATATCCTATTATACATTATTCCGCACTCACTTAAAGACAAAAAATTTCAAGATTTTGAATTATATAAGAACATCATTATTTTGAGTGACAATAAAAAGACTGAGGCCAATAAAGCAACAGAGGATTTCCAGTTAAATGATGAATTGCAAAAAGCATTAAAATCTTTGGAAAAACCAAAAAATAATAAAAAAGAATAAACATCATATGCAATTGCCTCATATTTGGATTATGCGACAAGCTGGTAGATATCTACCAGAATATAGAGCTCTTAGAAGTCAAACTCCAAATTTCATGAATTTTTGTTATGATAGCGAAAAAGCTTGTCAGGCTACGTTACAACCTATTACTCGATTTAATATGGATGCTGCAATAATATTTGCAGATATCCTATTAGTACTAGATATTCTAGGTCTTAAAGTTGAATTCATAGAGAATCAGGGACCCGTTATTGAGAAAATAGATAAACAAAAATTAGAAATTCTTTCAGTAAAACAACAATCTTGGCAAATCGATGCTGTTGCTAATACAGTTGCGCTTACAAAAGCTAAATTAGATGCTAATAAATCTTTAATAGGTTTTGCGGGTAGCCCATGGACTGTAGCTACTTACGCTATTGAAGGAAAAAGTAAGGCAGATTTTGTACGTAGTAAATTGTTGGCTTTAAAAAACGACACATTGCTTAATAAGTTGATTGATATTATTGTTCAGCAAACCATAATATATTTAGAAAAACAAATATTAGCCGGAGCAACTATAATTAAGCTTTTTGATTCTTGGGCTGGTATATTGCAAGGGCAAGAATATTATCGCTATATAATAGAGCCTACTAAAATTATTATTGATTATTTTAAATACAAATATCCATCAATTCCAATTATTGCTTTTCCAAAAGGTTCTGGATTTTTGTATGATGACTATATAAAACATTTAAATTTTGACATTCTAGCAGTTGATGCAAATGTTCCAATAGCTAAAATGCAAGATTGGCAAGAGCGAAATATTATAGTACAAGGTAATTTAGATCCACAAATATTATTATTAGAAGATCAAAATATTATTAAACACAAAGTAGATTTGATTTTTGAGCAATTAGATAAAACTAAACTAATTTTTAATCTGGGTCACGGTGTTTTACCTAACACCCCGATAGAAAACGTCAAATTTTTAGTACACTATGTGAAAGAAAGATTTTTATATAGCAAATGAAGTTAACATTGAGTTCTTTACAAAAGCACTCAATAGCATCGTATAATTTCTTAAAAGATTTATGAGGTCCCTTGCTCTCTCAATTATTTTTTTTTCGCTTGCTTTCACATAGGAAAAGTCTTCTTTATAGCTAAAACCAAAGGCCGTCATATATTATTCAAGCGATGTTTTTACAATTTAGGTAACTTAAGCAATATTGAAATTAAAAGATTTCAAATTTTTCTTCCTTTGTTTCTGCCTTTCCTTTTCTTTTGTTAGAGGTAAAAGCCTTTGAAACACTTGCCTTTACTTTTCTTGATGTATTGCTCATTGATTGCAAATTTGTACGCATTCTGTTAATAACTTTGTCTAATGAATCTGAGTGCTTATCACTTAGCTGAATATGAAGACCATCTTTTTCATTAAAAAAAATACCAGTAGTTATTTCCTTAGGGGGCATATAATCAAAAAATTTTTAAAGATTTATAAAAATTATAGAGTAAACTTTCTTAGACTAAAAAAACAACTTACACTTTAATATCTAGAGATTAGCTAAACCCAGGATTTAAAGTGATATGTAAATAGTATAACAAAAAAAATAAATATTCAACGATAATTCTAGATTATCATTCAACTAAAATTTGAAATGCTGTTAAGATGCTTTTTTTATAGCGTATAAAAAATCTTGAGTTATTTTGTTGAATTCTAAGGATGCGATTTTATTATTTCGCGCTATGATAATATACGCAAAGTTTTCTATATTAGATATTGTAGAGCTAATATTTTTTAATATATATCTTATAAGTCTTTTAATTTTATTGCGAACAACAGCGCATCCTATCTTTTTTGTGACCTTAATAGCGTATAATAGATCTGAATGGAAGGATTCTTGAGTTAATAAATTTTTCTCAAGATATATAAAAATAAAGAATTTACTAGCAATTTTTCTACCATTAAGTTTAAAAAAATCAAAATCTCTTTGATATACAATGGTTTTTAGATTAATCTTAGGCAGATAACCTCTTTCTACCTTTAGCTCTACGTCTATTTAACACCATTCTTCCTGCTACAGTAGCCATTCTAGCTCGGAAACCATGACGTCTTTTTCTAACTAATTTACTGGGTTGGTAAGTTCTTTTCATAATAACTTTGTAGTTCTTGGTTTGACTATTTCACAATGATATAACTTATAAAGTTAGATGTCAACAATAAAAGAATTGTGTTTCTTTAATAGAGTATAGTTGAATAGAGTATAGTTTTTTATAGAAAAGCTTTCACCTAATTTAACATATGATTTTTTAAGTAATATTAAAAATATTGGTAAAATTAAAAATCCAACAAATTATATTGGTTACTTGCCTTTATGCCTTTAATAATATCAATTAAAATTGGTCTAAAAGAAGGTTTAGATTTAACTATTAAATACCATTCTTTTAAAGCAGGATATTGATCCCAAAATATTTCGTTAAAATAGTCTAATACAGAAATATGAGATGCTGCCGCTATATCGGCAAAACTAAATTTATCCATGGCAAAAAAGCCACGTTGTTCTATTAAATAGGTTAAATATCTTAATTGATATTTTAAATTAATCTTTGCTGCTCGTAAAATAGATGTTCTGGGAGCTTCATTACTAGTTTTAGGTCTTATTAATTTTTCTTCTAGTATATAGTTACTAATTTCTTTATAAAATTTATTATTAAACCATGATAACATTCTTCTAACTTCAGATTTATCCTCAATTGTTTCAGGCATTAAGTCTACAGCTGAATATTTTTCTGAAAAATACTCTATTAATGGATAAATTCCACAAATAGTTGTACCATTTTCCTCTACTAAAATAGGCACTTCACCTGATGGGTTAATTTTAAGTAATTCTTCCTTTCTAAGCCAATATTCTTCAACAATATATTCACAGTCTAATTTTAGTTCTGCTAAAATAAATCTAGCTTGACGTGATAGAGGGCAAGACGGGTGATGATATAATTTTCTCATGGTTTTTCTACAAAATTTATAGGGTAAATTATCAAATTTTTGTTATTTTTGAGAAGTTATCTTTTTAATAATTAACGAATGATTAGTAATAAATTAAACAACTTTAGTTAGACAAATAAAAATATAGATAACTACAAACAAAATATATTTCCTATATTAGCTAATAGTAGGGTGGTTTTCAATAGCTATTAGCGTAAATTTCTTAAAAGAATGATTATATTTGGTAGAATTATACTTTAAATTTTTATTGATATTTTTTAAAAATACAAAATATATTATTAGTTTATTTTCTTATCGTTAAGGTTTAGATACAAATTCTTTTAAATCTATAGTTTTTAGTTTAGCATTTAATTTATTTAATACTTCATCAGTCATATCAAAATTAGCGGCGTAATAAAGAGAGTGATTTGATGAAAGAACAAAAGAAATATTTTTTGCTACAGCTAATTCTTTAATAATAGAATCAATTTCATTATGTAGCTTTTCTTTTGCTAAACGGATGGATTTATCTAAAGATGCCTTCAACTTCTGATTTTCTTGCTGCAAGTTATGCGACAGTTCATTTAAAGCCAACACTTCTTTTTTAAAAGTGGATTTATCAATTTTACCTTTTTTTGCAATCAAATCTTGTTCTAATTTTTTAAAATTTTTTTCTTTGGCAAACATTTCAAGTTGATTGTTATGAACTATTGCATTTATTTGGGACTCAATATTTTTTACCACCAAAGCTTTACTTGATATTTTATCAATATTTACTACAGTTATATTTACATTTTGTAAATTACCTTTAGCCAAATTAGCTGTTGTAGAATTCTGTGAAAATATAGAAAAAGAGAATGCTGTAAAAACAAAGAACAAAAAAATAGTTTTGTAATAAAAGTGCATAATTTAATTATTAAAGATAAATTTTTTTTTAAAAGTCACGTTCAACTGCACCTGTATATAATTGTCTTGGTCTGGATATTTTATGCTCCGCATCTTCTATAGATTCTTTCCATTGAGCTATCCAACCAGCAGCTCTAGCCATTGCAAACATAACTGTAAACATATTTACAGGTATACCTATAGCTTTATAGATAAGTCCTGAATAGAAATCTACATTGGGATATAATTTTCTGCTAATGAAATATTCATCGCTAAGAGCTATACGCTCAAGTTCAAAAGCTATATCTAACAAAGCATCATTTTCTTGATCTAATTCCTTTAATATTTCTCTACAAGATTCTCTTAGAACTGTTGCCCTAGGGTCATAATTTTTATAAACCCTATGTCCGAAGCCCATTAGTTTGAAATTATCATTTTTATCTTTTGCTCTATTTATATAAATTGGTATACGGTCAAGGCTACCTATTTCTTTAAGCATATTTAAAACAGCTTCATTAGCACCACCATGAGCTGGACCCCAAAGGGAAGCTATACCAGCTGAAATACAAGCAAATGGATCTGCCCCTGTAGAGCCAACAATTCTTACAGTAGAAGTAGAAGCATTTTGTTCATGATCTGCATGTAAAATTAATAGCTTATTAAGAGCTTTGCTTACGATAGGATTCACCACATATTGTTCACAAGGTGTAGCAAACATCATGTTTAAAAAATTATCAGTAAAATTATATTGGTTATTAGGATAAATAAACGGCTGACCGATACTATATTTATAAGTCATAGCAACAATAGTTGGAATTTTTGCTATTAATCTTACAGCAGCTAATTTATGCTCTTGAGGGTTATTAATATCAGAATATTCATGGTAAAAAGCGGACAAGCAGCTTATGCTTGCAAGCATTATAGCCATCGGATGAGCAGAATGACGAAATGCCCTAAATAAATTAGTTAGTTGTTCATTTACAAGCGAATGATGTCTTATTTCATTAGCAAAAACATTGAACTGTTTAGGTTGGGGTAAATTACCATTTAATAAAAGATAAGACACTTCTAAAAAATCGCAATGATTTGCAAGTTTTACTATATCATATCCTCTATGGCGCAATATTCCAGCGTCGCCGTCTATATAAGTTATACTAGACTTGCAAGCAGCTGTCGACATAAAACCAGGGTCATATGTAAAATATCCAGTATTTTTATATAAATCAGAAACGTCAATTACATTAGGACCTATAGTAGCATTATAGATTGGTAGTTTGTAGGTTTTATCTTCGATTTTAAGTTCTGCAAATTTTGAATTTGTCATACTATAGCCCCCTAAAATTATATAGTTCACTTGATAATAATAACAAGGTTTCCAGGAATATTGCAACTAACCTGTATAAAATTTTTAAATATATAATTTACTACTGCTATAGATGTGGTTTTAGTACACAAAACCACAAATAAATATATAAAAAAAACTTTATGGATTAATTTTTTACGTCTTCATTTAAAAGATTACGTTCTTTTGCTATTATATAATTTAACTCTAATAATTTTTTACGTAAGTCATTTAAAGTAATTTTTTTACTTTTATATAATTGTACATATTTGTTAGCTTTAGATAAAGCTCTAGCTATTGCAGTAGTTGCTGATTTGGAGTTATCTAAGAATGTTTCCTTTTTTAATTTTTCTATTATTTCTGAATTCAAGCTAGCAAAACACTTATCTTTAATATTTTGAAATTTATTATATCCTTTTATAACTAATTGAAATATTTCGGCTGTTTCATCTAAACCTAAAGCTTTATAAAATTCTGGATGAATTTGTTGAGATAGTAGCAATAATGCAGAAATATAGGTTTTTACGAACTGATTATGGTTATTTTCACAGAGCCAAGTTTCTTCTTTTTCAGAAAGTTTTGTTATTGGTATAAATTCTAAATGCAGCCCCGATAAAGCGAATGTTGTTTGGAAATCTATAGCTCTTGTATCATCAAAAATGTCCTTGAATTTATTTATTGTATTCCCATTGATATCCTCAGTGATTTTTTGCTTATAGCGAAAGCCTGCTTGAAAATTATCCATTACAAAACCTAAACTAGAATCATCTATAAGATAATTAAGTATTTTTCTATCTTCTATATCTGTATAAAGTTTTTGATAGTGTTTCATTATTCCCCGAGAAAAAGCAGCATAAGTTTCATTTAAAGCTTTTCTGTCTATAGAAGAGTGAGTGTTTGATATAGCTATTTCACTTTGGAGTTTTGCTAAGCTTGATTTTCTAGAGCTAAATAATTCTAATTCGCCACCTTGTAAAGTTCTGTTAGTATAATTTGTTCCTAAAATTTCTGCTAGCATTTTTCTATAAAAAATAGGCCCCCCAGATCTTTCTAAACTAGAACCCATTCCTATAAACAATATAGGCTTGTTTTTTGTCTTTAAATCTTCAATAGCAACAGCAACTTTAGAGAAATTTAAAATTGATGATGCCAAACCACTATATTTCGTATCATCACTTCCTGCTTTCATAATTTGCGATATTTTATCAGACGAAATTATCTTTACAAGATTTGCTATAACATAATCTACATCTTTTTCTGTTTCTACTAATGGAATCGTATTAACATTAGTTGTAGAATATTTGTTCTTTAATTTTTTGAGATTTTGAATTTGTTTTATAGAAGAAAAATTTGCGATTATAATATCAAAATTTGCTTTTGGTTGAGTTTTTATTATGGAGCTTACAACTTTTAAAATATCCTTGAATGATTTTTCGGCCTGATTGAAATTGTTGAGTTCATCAGATGTAAAGCGTAGTTGGGGTATTGCTATTGTAAAATTAAATTTTTTGAATATATCGCGTAACTTTTGTATTTTTGTATGTTTAATATCTTGTAATATTAGTTCAAATTCTTTTTTTGCAATCGCCAATTTGTTTAATGCAGAATTTAGGGTTATAAAAAATTTATCATTTAAATCTTTGAATTGTTTATTCAAAGATAATAATTGGTCTATTTCTTGAGTACATAATTTTATAGATGCCAGTGAATCTAAAATTGCATCACTATAATAATCATTAGCTAATTTATATTCAATGTAGTTTTTATAAGTCTTGGTAATGATTTTTGTAGCAGAGTTATAAGAATATAAGACATCAAGAGCGGTTAAATTACTTCTGTCGAAATCATAACCTATCCAGCTATATAAATTATCAATTCCCGCTAATAAATTTTCTTCTTCATATAAAAACACTTCAAAAATATTAGCTAATTTCTTGTGATAATAATCTATCTCAGCTTGAGCACTATACATTGCATCTAACAATTTGGTGTTTGTTGGATGAGATGTAAAGGTTAAGTTAGTTTTTGCATTAGATGTAGGGGATAAAAATAACAAAAGTAAAATTAGGGCAAATAAATTATTTGAGATAAATTTTCTAAATTTCATGAGAGCGCACAATACATTAAATTATAATTATTTTTAAGAATTCAAACAAAATAATAATTCGAATTAAAAATAGAAATAACATCTAAAATTACTCGTGTCAACTTGCAATAGATAAATGATTTATTATAAAACACACTAAGTTTATTTTTTACTTATAAAAATAAGTGGATGTAAGTAGATAATAGAAGAGTATGGTGGGAAGAAAAGTTCAAAGGAATTATATATTAACTCCGTTGAACCCAAAAACATGAGAGCTCTATTAAAGTGAAGGAATAAGAAGCTTACTTACGTAAGTCTAATCTCTTAATTAAATCACGATATCTATCCATTTTATTGTTATTAGTTAGATATTTTAACAATCTTTTTCTTTTGCTAACTAATTGTAAAAGACCTCTACGTGTTGCGTGATCGTGTTTATGAATTTTACAATGCTCTGTTAAATTTCTAATTCTTGTAGTCATGATAGAACATTGCACTTCAACAGAACCTTTATCGTTTTCATGTAATGCAAAGTCTGTTATTAGTTGTTGTTTTTTTTCTGTAGTGATAGACATAATACTCCTAATTAAGGTTAAAATTCTTCTTTACTATAAATTTACTATCCACAATAGATCCAACGGATACAAGTTGATCATTATGAGACAGCCATACCGAATCTGAATCTGAATGATCTAGCTCAATGATTTTACCACACCAAACATCACGAAGCTGAGATACGTTAATTGTAATTTCCTGAAAATATGATAATTGTTTTAACACATATTCTGGTCTTAATATACTATTATATATCACATTTTTAGATGTAAATAAATCTATTTTTGTTAATTCAGCTAAATTAATTGCATTTTCTAGCTTAAATTCTCCCACCGCTATACGAGCTAAGTCTATTACATATCCAAGACTAGAGCAATTTTTCATTATATCGTAAGCTAAAGACCTAACGTATGTGCCCTTAGAGCAGTTTACAATAAACCCGGCAGTTTTGTTTTCCATGGAATATGAAATTAACTTTAAATCCATTATAGTAATAGATCTTGCGAACATTTCCGGCTCTTCTTTACCAGCTCTAGCTAAATCGTAAGCTCTTTGGCCATTAATTTTAATCGCGGAATAAATAGGCGGAATTTGTTTTATTGTGCCAATAAATTCTTTACATTTTTGGAGTAAAATTTCTTTACTTGGTATATAAGCGCATTCTTGAGTGATTTTACCTTCTGCATCATAGGTATCAGTGGATGCACCCATTTTCACAGAAAATTTATAACATTTATCCAACCCAACACAAAACTCTATTAATCTTGTGGTTTGGTTAAAAGCTATTGGAAGGACCCCATAAGCCATAGGGTCTAAAGTTCCTGCATGGCCTATTTTTTGCTTGGGTAATAGTTTTTTTAATTTGATTAATGCCCCCATAGAGCTAATTCCTATAGGTTTATTAATATTTAGCCAACCGGTAATATTGTGCATTATATTTTTGCTTTAAGGAGGGCCTGATTTTGTATTACGAATAGTTTTTTACAGGCTTCTTTAGAAAGATTTAGCATGGTTTGAAATTTCTCATCAGAAAAACGCTTATTTTCAGCAGAAGTTTGTATTTCAACAATGGTATCATCACTAGCTAAAATAAAATTTCCATCTGCATCAGCGGAGCTATCTTCGGAATAGTCGAGATCTAACAAAACTTCATTTTCATATATACCGCAAGATACTGCTGCTATTTGCGCAGTGAGGGGGTTGTTACGTATCATTCTTTTATTCATTAACAGGCGAAAAGCATGATGTAAAGCTACATAGCTTCCAGTTATAGCAGCTGTACGAGTTCCACCGTCTGCATTGATTACGTCACAGTCAACTATTATTTGGCGTTCACCGAGTAAGCTACAATCTGTTACAGCTCGTAAGCAGCGGCCTATAAGTCTTTGTATCTCTACACTTCTGCCATTGACCTTTCCGTTGCTGTCTCTTTTTACTCTTTGTTTACTGCACCCTGGCAGCATACCATATTCAGCGCTAATCCAGCCACGTCCTTGGCCACGAAGAAAAGAGGGTACCGAATTGTCTAAACTCACAGAGCATATAACATGAGTATTGCCATATTTTACCAAAGCAGAACTAAGAGAATTAGTTAAAATATTTAACTCTATTGAAATATCACGCAGTTGATTAAATTTACGTCCAGCAAAACGATTCATAATATTAAAATTGTAATCTTGAAATTAACTAGATAATATACTATTTATATGGTTATAATAAAGCCACAATTAAATTTTATTTTTTTAACAATTTTTGATTATTATGACAGAAAAAGATAATAAAACCGAAGTTAGTATAGAAGAGTTAGAAAATCAAACCATTGACTCTGGTAATTATAAGGATATACTTGATTTGCAAGAATCTTTGCAAGAAGAAAAAATGCAAGAAGAGATTAGCGCTTTAAAGGATAAAGTGCAAAGGCTTGTCGCCGAACAGCACAATATGAATCGTGTACATGAGAATCAAAAAACAGAAATAAGAGATTACGCTATTTTAAGTTTTGCAAAAGATTTAATAGGAGTTATAGATAACTGTTCTAGAGCATTAGAATATAATTCAAAAAATTCGGAATCTAATGAAGAAGTAGAGAATGTATTAAAAGGTGTAGAACTAATAAAACAAGAGTTGCTTTCAGTATTTAGTAAACATTCTATAGAATCTATTATCCCACAAGCAGGCGAAGCTTTTGATTATAGTTTGCATGAGGCTATAGTAAGAGAGATAACCGAAGAATATGAAGCGGGATCAGTCGTTAAAGTAATGAGAATAGGCTATAAAATAAAAAATAGACTAATTAGGCCAGCTAGTGTTTCAGTAGCAGCAAAAAATTAAACAAAAATTATCAATGAATATAATTAAAGTAGAAAATATTCTAGAAGAAGTTGCCGAGAAGAGAGATTATATAATTGAATTATTAAAAAGTCGCAAAGCACAAGATCTACAAGTTTTTGATGTAAGGGATAAGCCAATATTAACAACCTATGTGATTTTGGCAACGGGTACTTCAAGTAGGCATATTTCCTCAATAGCCAATTTTTTATGCCAGGAATTAAAGCATAATTGGAATTGCTACACAACAAAAGAAGGATTTCGTGTATCTAATTGGGTTAGCATTGATGCAAAAGATATAGTTGTACATTTATTTTCGGAAGAGAGTAGGGGTTATTATAAGCTTGAAGAGCTTTATAAAGCTTAAGTTGGAAATATACAAACTCAGTACTAATATCTTTAGCCGAAGAAATAGAACATTAATCGTCTGATAATACTACAGCAATAAAAACTCAAGCAACTCATTAATCTAACTTTAAAGAGCTAGAGACATTGCTAGGTATAAGCTAAGCTCTTGCATGCCAAATAAGCTTCCATTAACTGATGGGCTACTTAAACTTGCAGCTTTTCTCTCCACCAAATTAGCTAAAAGACGATGACTTATCTCATCTTTTGTTCCGCCTTTAGTTATTGTTAGTTCATTTATAGAGCTAAGTATGCCGTATGCAGACCAACTCACACCAAATTTCGCTTGAAACCTATCTGAAATAGAATAAACTCCACCAAACTCTAAGCCAAGATTAAATGTGTTCCCTTCTTGCCTACAGGTAAGCTCTGCTTGCCTTTGATTGTTGTCCTTTTGAGTTTTTGATTTTTGCACTATAGATAAATATCCCAAAGCAAGTTTATTTTCAACATAAATT
>CANGIW010000007.1 GCA_947454145.1 Rickettsiales bacterium | reverse complement strand
GCTTGAGAACCAAGGAATATTGAGCCCGGAGAAAAAAGAGCAAGCGCAACAAATAGAGGATATCCTTAGAGAGGAATTTTTTAATCTCAACAACGTTCACAAGTTTAATAAAAGCAGTGAAGTGAAAGCCAGGCCACTATCAATTGAGTTTTATGTTTTATCACAACTAATGAGCGAAGAAAATCTTAAGTTCGTGGAGTCACTTAATACAGGTTTTGATGAAGAAACAGGCATCTGCAACAATGAAGATTTTGTAGCTAACACTTTAAAAAATCAACTAGTGCATCAGGTATTCTGCGACAATTTTCGCTTCTCTAAAGCTCCAGAGCAGAAAAAAAAAGAGACTCAGATACAAGAATTGCGTAAAAAAGCGTTTGAAAAAATTGATCCTAGATGGATAGATGACAAGATATCCTCTGCACTTATGCATATCAAAATGGCGCCAAAGGAAACTAAAGAAATACAAAATAATTCTACAGGCACAAAACGACCAGCTGCAACTGATATAACTTCCGCTGAGAACAACTTAAAAAGACAGAAGCTTAATGAGGCCGAGTATTCTAGTGAGCAAGAGCAAGATTTTGATGATATTGTTGATAATAATTACCAGACTCAAATAAATATTGGCGGAAATACAAAAATGTTGGTTGGTGGTTCTGATGATCAAATCCCTCAATGATATGGACCAATAGTTCGTTATTGCGCTCTTTGCTCATGCCAAAGGGCGTGATAACACGAATCGTTAACTTGATAGGCATTCCAGACCCATTCTAATATATAGTTATTTACAATTAAGTTTACATCATACAAACTTCATTGTAAACTACTATAGTTTGCTTTGTTTTCCACCGATTTTAGCGTCTCCCTAACCAAGCCAAAATCAAATATTTTATTGAATTTTCTGTACTCATGACCATATTCTACCAAATCCTCTAAGCTTGTAAGCGTTATTTGCTGCAATTTCATTATAACCAGCCCTTTATTTAGTTTTCTAACTAATAGTTTAGCTCATTTCCAACCAAAATGATTCCCTAAAATTTCCATCTCTCAACAGTCCCTTTATTGTTAATATAAACAGCCATATTCTTAAAACACAATAGCTCTAAAGAGTTTACATCTGTTAAATTAGCGGGCGCAATAGTTGTTTTAATATATGTATAATTAATCAAAAAACTATATGTACAACGTAATAATTAAAAAATGCTATTAAAAATGAATATTTACTTGATAATTAAGTATATAGTTAAATATACTTTAACTGTATAGTAACTATTTTAGTGTAAATAATTTTTTTATGAGTAAAGCAAAAAAGAGTAAAGCAGAAGAATATAAAAAAAAGTTGAATGAGTTTGTTAAAAATAATTTTAAGGCGTCGGAGACTTTTGATAATATTTTAAATCGAATGCACTTGCAATTAGATGCAAGTGAAAGTAAAAGTAATGAAGAGCTAGTTGAAGAGGAAAGAAAAAGAATTACCAATATATTATACAAAGAAGTCATAGAGTATAACAATACCGAAAATATTATTGAAGAGGAAAAGATTAAGACATGTGTGAAATTTTTTAGAGCTAAACTAGATGCAGATAAAAAATTAAAAAACCAAATAAATATAAAGGAAATAGATACAAAGGAAATAGATACAAAGGAAATAGATAAAAAATTATCTCAATTAATTGAAACTTGTCATGCCCACGCTTCCCTAAAATCAGGTGTAGCTGAATACAAGCTTGAAGGCAAACTCGAAGTATTTAACTATAGCGGTAATCCAAAAAACACTCCAACAGCTAGTGTTATAATGCGAGATGCAAGACTCCAAGATTCTTTGCAAGGCGTTAAGGGTGTTTTATTCGAACAAGCTCATGTAGTTGATACATACATTGCGAATATGGCTGGTGTTGCTCGTGGAGCAATAGCTTTAATTGAGAAATCTGATATGGCACCTATAAACAAAGAGAACGCAAAAAAGCAATGCATTAAGTTACTGTATGAACACTCAGAGCAATTGATAAAAAATCGTGCAAAGAAAACAAAGAATAAAGATTTTGCTAAATCAAGTGTTAAGGAAGTCGAAAAATTTAATGATCAAATCTTACAAAATCTTAAAGTATATAAAAAAGCTAAATTATTAACAATAGACAGAATAACGTTTACATCGGAAAAGAAATTAATTAATGCTCTAAGCGAAGCTAGAACTTGTGCAATGATGAATACTTATGAAGACCATTGTCACGTTGTCACAATACATCGCACTATAGGAAATAGAGGTAAGGAGAAAAACGGATTTAGCTTCAGCGCAATCGGAGATCCAATACCACAAGATTTGCGCAATGATTATAATAATATAAAGAAAAATAAGGAAGGTGAAAATGTAGAACTTCCACAATGGTATAAAGACAAAACACTAATAGAGCAAAAGATGATATATGATAATATTGATAATTATTTATCTGGTAGATGTATTTTATCCTCTCAAGACAGAACTGTGGCGGGTGTTGTTAATTATTATACTCAACTTGAAGGTATTGTAACACATGATGGGAAAATAGATAAAAATAGAAATATTATGCTACAAAGAGGAACTTTTGGTGATAGACAAACTAAACATACCTATAAAAAAAATGTTAAAGCATGTCTAGAACACTTAAGTGGTGTAGCTAAAAATGTTACATTCCAAAATGTTGCAAGCAATTCAATTGTAGGTGGATTAACTACTAAGAAAAAAGAGAATATACTGCATGCTAGTATGAAGGATGCCGTAGAAGAGCTAAATCAACCTAATAATGTTACGTATGACCAAAATGGTTTTAATACTTTAAGTGCAGTAACATCTATATTTAGCGGCGGCAGAGCTAAGGCAATGGAAAACATAATACAATCTGTAGGTTCTGTAAATAATAACGATCAAACAGTAGGATACAATGAATCAGCAGATGAAAGAGTAAGTTATGTAGGGGATAATACTACTGCTGAAGAAAATAAAATAGAAGATGATGAAATAGTAAGTTATGTAGAGGGTAATACTACTGCTGAAGAAGAAGAACCTGTGGTTTCTATAAATTGTATGAGCTCCAAAGATAGAACATCTGGTGTTATTGATGTGTTGGCAACTGAACTTATTGGGAACAATTTAATAGACAAAGGAGATGATTTTGATGAGTATCAAGATTTTGATGAAATACTAGACGAAACAATAGAAGCAAACGACTTTATTGCTTTGGCTGAATATGCAATAATAGAAAAATCAGGCAAAACAATAGAAACAACAGAGTACAGTAATTTTGAAAATAAAATAAAAGAATTGAAAAATTTAAAACAAGAATTGGAAAATGATTTAGAAGAATATAAAAATTCTACAGAACAATTCACAATAATAGAAAAACCAAATTCTCTTAATGCTCAAAATCTCAAAGAAGAATATGCAAAAGCCAGGATATCTTCTGGATGTAATGCAACTTTAGCTTGTAGGCAAGGCGGTACTCCAGGTGTTTTTGCATTAAAGCTTCTTGATAGCTTAAAGATGTTGATTGGTTTAGGAGTTACAGGAAGTATCTTAAAAGAATCAGTTAAGCAAAACCAAGCACTTGCTGGTTTAAACAAATTAAAATTCACGAGCAAAGGAATCGGTGAGAAAGTCAAGAATTTTTTAGGTGTAGGGGAAAAGTATAAGGAGCAATTAGATCTTGTAAAAGAGGCTCAAAGAATACAGAAAGAGTATGAGGAAGAGCAGCGGGCATTATTAAATATAAAAAACTTTGCAGAAAGAGTAATATCAGAAGAAAACAACGAAATTGCTCCAGGAACTACACCAATAAATACAAATCAAAAAATTACCGCCCTAATAAAGCAAAATTAATAATAAAAATCAACAGGAATCATCAAAACCCTGTGTTATTTACCTAAAGGGGCTTTTTTATACAAACATCATTCCTTTTTGATTCATCAAACACTATTAATTTGTAAATCGACTATCAGCTTAATTTAGTATAGAATTTATAATATGCAATTTTTATCCTTTGATGAATGTTACTTAATATAAATATTAAAAATTTCTTACTGATATCTGAATTAGACCTAGATTTTGATAAGGGCTTAACTGTTCTTACTGGCGAAACTGGCACGGGTAAATCTATGTTGCTTGATGCAATTTTATATTGCCTGGGTGATAAATTTAATAATAATATTCTCTTAAACCAAGCAGCAATTTGTTCCGTAACATTAATTTTTGAAAATGACGATAATATCATTGCTCTGTTAAAAGAACATAATTTAGAAATAGAAGATTATTTAGTTATTTCGAGATCTGAAAATTCTCAAGGCAAAAAAAAACTGTCAATAAATAGTCAAATAGTCTCAAATAAAATAGTGCAGATATTTGCTAAATATTTAATAACTATATGTGGGCAGAATAATCATAACGAATTATTTTCTTCCATGAAGCAGATAGATATATTAGATAAATATGCTAATAACGAAGTTTTAAGAAAAAAAATACTCGAACATTATTATAAATGGCATCAGGCTGAGGAAAATTTAAATGAATTTAAGAGAGATGCAGATAAAATTCACCGAGAGATAGAATATTTGCAATCTGCTTGCCAAGAATTAGAAAAGCTTGATCTTAAAACGGATGAAGAAAATATATTATTTCAAAATCGCCTAGCCTATCAAAATAATCTAAAATCTTACAAATATTTAAAAGAACTAAAGGAAAAAATCGATGCAGATGTTATAACCAATAAATTAATTTCTGCCCAAAATTTACTTTATAAATTAGAAGACTTGTTGGAACAAGAGTCAATGTTAAAAAATCTTGAACAAGCTATAGAAAATATAGATAATGTTGTAATTAGCATAGATAAATATAAAATTGATGGTGATATTGAAGAAAAATTAGCTAAAACGGAAGAGAGATTATTTTTCATCCGAGAAATGGCAAGAAAATATCGCTGCCATACAAATGATTTAGTTGGATTACTGAATAAATATCAGCAAGAATTATTAATTTTATCGGCTAAAGAGATAAATAGCATAAAATTAAGTGACGAAGTAGAGATTAATAAATGCGAATATCTAAAACTTGCTCAAGAAATAACAAGCAGGAGAATATCTGCTTTGAGAATTCTTGCGGATAATGTAAATAAAGAGCTAGCAGAGCTTGAGATGAAAGGTGTTAAATTTGATATAAAAATCCAGACTCAATCTAGTGAAGATAGGTCTCCAACTGGTCTTGATATTGTGACTTTTGTAGGGCAAATGAACCCAGGATCTGAAGAGCTTGCTATAGCAAAAGTAGCATCAGGTGGAGAAATGTCTAGATTTATGCTGGCTATTATGGCAAGCTTTTTATTTGCAGAAAAACCACAGTTAATAATATTCGACGAAATAGACTCTGGTACTAGCGGTGTTGCAGCAGAAAGCATAGCAAAAAAATTAAATAATTTATCTAGGCAAGTGCCAATTATTGTAATAACGCATCAAGCGCAGATAGCCGCAAAAGCAGATAGGCATATACTAGTTACAAAAGAAGTCGCAAGCGCAAGTAGTAAAACAAAATTTGATATTATCGAAGGTGATAGTAGAATTGAGGAATTGTCGCGTATAATAGCTGGTAACAACATTACTAGCCAGGTGCGAGCAGCAGCTATGGGATTATTAAAATTTGGTAAATAAAAAGATCGTGGACACAATATTTGCACAATGTTCAGCGCCTGGTAAATCTGGCGTAGCAATATTTAGAATTTCAGGCCCTAAAAGCCTTTTTTTGGCTCTTATGCTATCAAAAAAAACTAGTATGAAAGATAGACATAGTTATTATGCAACTATCTATAACAATGAAGATGCTGTTATAGATAAAGTTTTGATGACATATTTTGCAGGCCCCAATAGTTTTACGGGCGAAGATTGCGTAGAGATAAACATACACGGTAGCATAGCAATAGCAAAGTTATTAACTTCAGCGTTGCTTGCACATGATAATGTGCGCCTTGCAGATCCTGGCGAGTTTAGCAAGAGAGCTTTTTTAAATAATAAAATGGATCTTACTGAAGTTGAAGGTATGTTGGATTTAATTAATTCTGAAACTTCTATGCAACAAAAACAAGCTATAGCTCAAATGAGTGGATCTTTGTCTAGTCTTTATGCTTTATGGCGAAAAGACTTGCTAAAGATTATGACTTTGCTAGAAGCATATATTGATTTTGCTGAAGATGAAGTAGATGCTAAGGTTTTAATGCAAGCCGAATCTACAGTTGTGAATGTGAAAGAGAATATTAAAAGTCATCTAAATGACAATAGGCGTGGGGAGATATTAAGATCTGGCATAAATATGATAATTTTTGGTCCACCTAACGTAGGTAAGTCTAGTTTAATTAATTATCTTATGCAGCGTGAAATAGCTATTGTTTCTGATATTGCTGGCACTACCAGAGACGTTTTAGAAGCTCATCTAGATATAGGTGGATTTCCTGTAATCTTAAAGGATACTGCGGGTATTAGATCTGGTTATTCCGACATAGTAGAACATAAAGGTATTGAAAAAGCATTGTTAGCCGCAAGTGATGCTAATATTAAAATTTTTATGTTAGATGTATTTAATTTAGAAAATTTAGATTCTATAGACCAGCGTTTGGCAAATTTAATTGACGCAAATACCATAATTCTAGTCAATAAAATTGATTTAAGAATACCTAATCTAACAACATTTAGAGATCATAATATAGTTACAATTTCTGTAGAATCTAAATTAAATTTACACGAATTATTAAAGCAAATAGAGCTTTTAGCGCATAATATTTCTGCCCCAACACATGTACCAGCTGTAACACAAGAACGTTATCGAATTAATCTTGAAAAAGCTGTAGCTAGTCTAGAAAATTTTTCTCTATCCAAAGATTTAGTGTTAAGCGCTGAAGATATTAGATTTGCTGTGAGTAAACTAGAATTTATTACAGGAAAAATTGATGTAGATGAAATTCTTGGTGAAATTTTTAGTAATTTTTGTATAGGAAAATAGATTGTGGTTTAGCTATATAAAAAAGAAGATGTAAAAATACACCCTCTTTAAGAAAAGAGCATATTTATAGCTCATAATCACTATTGGATATTACTCCTCTATCTAGGCCAAAATACGTTATTTCAAGATCAGGATATTCCTTTGCGAAGTCGTGCATAATTTTATTGCAAACTTCAGGTTTTTCGGATAATGAATTTCCGTATAAACTATTTAACCCGCAAATATCTTGGTCGGTAGCTTTAGTAGGGGCATTATAGCATTTAGCTTTTTTTATCCATTGTCTTTTATAAGCATAATATGAATCGCTGAAAGAAGAAGACATAAGGCACTCATTCCACAAAGGACTATCATTTTCCATGATACTTCTATATTTCTGATTTTCTTCTATCGACTCATAAACAGGATGAGCTAGACCTAAAGCATGAAGAAATTCATGGCCTAACGTATGTTGTTTTTGCTGTAACAATACATTTTTTGCTTCTTTTGTATTTTTTGGATCTTGCCAAAATAAGGGTTTTTTATGCCACAAAATTTCTTCCTTAGTTTTTGGCCATTGCCAAATTCCAGTTTTTTCCATGTTTTCTTGCATTTTTACTACATCTTCAATTAAAACACCTTCATCAACCTGAATCACAGACTGAGAGGGATTATCTTTTATAGATAATGAACAAACAGCCACAAGACCACTACCTGATGTTTGGAGGGCTGTGTCCTTTGTTGCACATATTGCTATTTTATAAGCCGAAGCATCTTCCTTGGGCAATTTGTCTACTATTTTAAAATTCAAATTTGTTAAGCAAGATAGTTGTTGGATTAATTCAATGTAATAGTTTATTTCTATCTCATGTATAGATGTAAGATATCCTAGATAAGGACTGAATAAGAGTATTTGTTTTTTTATATCTATAGGTATATCTTTAAAGTGTTTATCTACTTCAAGTAACTGAGTAATGCTTGTGCCTTTCTGCAGTAGCCAATCATCATACTTAGATAGATGTTGGTCTAATTGATCTTCTATTAAAGTTTCTGGCAAAGTTTTTTTACAATCTTCAATATCAAAACTAACATAAATTGTCTTTAACGTACCATCTTGATTTTTTATAGCAGGAAATCTTTGCGTACCATCTGCATAAAATGCACCTGTTCTAAAATGAAGATTAAATGGGCAAGAAATATTATATGGCATATTAGATGATTTTTTTACTAATTAAACTAAACACTGTGATTAAATAATAGTAATAGAACTTTTACTATTAAAAAATATTAATGTCAATAAAAAATAACTTAAAATTAATGCTAATTAAATAAAATATAAAATACTGCACAATATTGAATATTACATAATTAATTGCAATTATTCGTTGCATTATTCTAACTATAAAAGTTAAAATAATATTATTAATACTATAAAACTATATTGAAGTTTAGTATAAAGTTATATTTATTTAAGGAAATTATGCATACTCAAGATTTCAGCACAAATTCTTCATTATTTATCCTTGCCATAAAGTCTTCTAAAGGTACAATTATCAATTGTACAGTGAGTTTGCAAAATGGAGATGGAAGCATCAGATCTAACGTAAAGTTAGGTAGACAAGTTACAAGCTCCGCAATAACTTCATGCAATTATTTAATATTAAATTCTAGCGATTTGGATATAGATAAAACTCTTTTATTGCGGAATGATGTACATATCAATTTTGATATGTTAAATGAAAATATAATTAACGACGGGCCTTCTGCAGGATTAGCCATTTTCTTGTCTTTGTATACGCAATTAAAATCTATAAAGTTGAAACAATTTTTAGCTGTTACCGGCGAGATTAGTTTGAGTGGAAAAATTTTAAGTGTGTCCAATATAGAAGAAAAATTAAAGGCTGCAGAACAACAAAAAATTACCACGGTAATTATTCCGGGAACGAATTTTCAAGAAATAAAAAATTCTACACATCTTTTTAAAAACATTCACATAATAGCGGTAAATAATATTTCTGATTTGCTAGCAAAAATGCATTTAATATCCTAAATTGATAAATCTTTTTGTTTGTAATTTAGTTTTTTCTAAAATTTTTTTATAAAATCTAAAAACTTATAATATAAAAATAAAAAATCAGAAAAATCTGTTTATAAGTAGGCTAATATTGAATATCATATTAGATATGGATTATATTTGGATAATAGTATAAAGACTTTATTTTAATATCTAATTATTTTCTTATTAACAGCTTTTTATAGCACTGAATTATTTACTTATTATGGAATTCGATATCTTGATACATGTTATCATATTAATTGCAACCGCTGTTGCTGTAGTAATAACATTTAAGAAGCTCAACTTAAGCCCTGTATTAGGTTATTTAGTTGCTGGGGGATTGATAGGTGATTATGGTTTAAAAGTTGTATTATTTGAAGATACAAAATTATTGGCTGAACTTGGAATAGTATTTTTATTATTTGCAACAGGTCTAGAGCTATCTTTCGAGAGATTGAAAGCCATGCGTAAATATGTTTTTGGCTTAGGTTCTCTACAAGTGTTTTTAACAGCTCTGGTAATTGCAGGAATAGCTTTTTATTTTACCGGCAACAGTAAGGTTTCTGTCATTATAGGTGGAGGATTAGCTCTTTCTTCAACAGCCTTAGTTTTACAGATGGTTGACACTAGAAGTCGTTCTAATCAGGTAGGAAGAGTTTCTTTAGCAGTTTTAATTCAGCAAGATTTTATAGTAGTACCTCTTTTGGTTATAGTACCACTTTTGGCTGATGAAGGAACTGACAAATCTATACTTTATGCCATATTACTTGCTTTTGTAAAAGCAATATTAGCTTTGGTAGGAATATTTATTGCCGGACGTGTATTTTTAAGACCTATATTCAAATTTATTTCTTCAGATGATGAATCTAGTAATGATGAATTATTTATAGCCGTTACTTTATTAATTTGTTTGACTTCTGCTTTGGGAACAGAATCTTTGGGCTTATCTATGGCTTTAGGAGCTTTTGTATCCGGTATTTTAGTGGCTGAAACAGAATTTAGACAAAGGGCAGAAGAGAGTATATATCCCTTTAAAGGTTTATTGCTGGGGCTATTTTTTATGTCCGTAGGTATGACTATCAATCTAGCTTCTTGCTATAATAAAATAGGTTATATTATATTATGTGTTTTTTCATTAATGTTCATCAAAAGCATAATTATAATAACTTTATGTAGGATTTTTGGGTTTGATAGATCTATGGCTATACGCACTGGTTGTTTGCTATCACAAGGTAGTGAATTTGCGTTCATTCTTTTTAAATTAGCTATGGAGAAGAATATATTACCTGAAGAATCAGGAGAGCTATTACTTCTTATAGTAACCTTCAGTATGGCTTTAACCCCTATGTTGTATGCATTAGCGGATAAAATAGCTTCTAGATGGTTAACAAGTAGCGATGAAAGTTCTGCAGAAATGAATGCTTTGGCAAAAAAATCTAAAGATATAACCAATCACGTTATTATTGCAGGTTATGGTAAAACTGGATATATGGCAAGTAAAATGCTTGATGCAGAAGGTATTAATTACCTTATACTTGACATTAATGATAAAATAGTCGACGAAGCAAAAAAAGAAAATATTACTATCTTTAAAGCAGATACATCAAGCTTAGAAGCGCTCAAAGCTCTTGGTGTGGATAGATGTTTAGCCGTAGTTCTTGCTATTAATAACTTTATCACCATTAAAAAAACATTAAAAGTTATTAACTCTAATTTTCCAAATGTACCAGTTATAGTTAAAACCAAAGATCTTCTAGCAGCAAATGAATTATATGATGCTGGCGCAAGTATTATAGTCCCTTCAGACTATGAGATAGGTTTACAACTGGGTGGAGCTGTACTTGATACTGTTGGTATAAGTGATTACGAAATTGCTAGAATAAAAGCGCAATTCAGATCTGCAAACTACATAGTAAATAAACAATATAGATATGCTAAAGATGATGATGTTGAATAATAAACTTATAGTTATTAAAAAATTATGCGCAACAATTGCAACAATTTTATTTCTATTATCTAATAGCATCTCTTTTGCTCAGCAAGATAAAATTATACGATTTGTATCTACAAGATCTAATGAGGTAAATGCCAGAAATGGTCCAGGAGTTAATTATCCTGTAGTATATGTTTATACAAAAAAATCAGAACCCTTAGCTGTTGTGCAAGAATTTAATGAATGGCGCAAGGTAAAAGATTTTAGTGGTAGTGAATCTTGGATACACAGTAGTCTTTTATCTACAAAACGTTACGCTGTAGTAAGCTTGGAAGGTATACATGAAATATATCGATTTGCTACCAAAAAATCACGTATTGTAGCAAAAATAGAAAAAAACACACGTTGTAAAATTGAAAAAATAACAGAAATTTTTTGCCAAATAAGTGTTGACGGCTATAAAGGTTGGATAGAGAAAAAATTGCTTTGGGGTATCTTTGTTGGCGAAAAATAAGATTAATATATTACATATCATGTTCAAACCAATATAAATCATAATTTGAACGCTTTTAATATCAAATATTATTCTAGTTCATTTTTAACTTAAAATTAACTGGATATCTTGTAACATAACTATTAGTTACTATATAAGATTTAGCATATTTAAAAATTATCCAAGATGAAATTTGTATTTTTGTTTTTAACATTATTGCTCAGTGCTTGTACGGAAAAAAAAATTGAAAAAGAATTTAATAATAACCTTAATTCTAAAGCTAATTTTTTAATATTAGAACCTGAAAAACCTCAAGCACAAAAAGTAACACAAACAAAGCAAAAAATATGCCAAAAAGCAGATGTAAAAGCTTCAAAATTAGACCTACGATTATTAGGCTTAACACTTTCTAAGATATATAGCGTGAATATTAATGTTCCTAATAACTTAGATCAAAATTCTGGTGAAGTTTTTAATATTGATTTGAATTTAGAGAATATTTGTTTAGACCATTTATTAGAAGAATTAACCGATGCTTATAATATAGGTTTTGTTAAAAACAATAATCGATATACAATTTATCCTCCAGAAGTAAGAGCTAAAACATTTCATGTTAGTTATCATAGCTTGCAAAGATCTAGTAGTTCAAATTCATCCGTCAATAGTAGAAGTTTAGATAGGAACGATAGTTCTTCAGCAGCTGGACAAAATTATGTTTCTATACAAACCAAATCAGAAGATAATTTTTGGGATAATATAAAAAATACTATAGCTATTATAATTAAGGATGATAATTATTTTGCAGAAAAAAATCTAGATCCTAAGGAAATGATATCTATATATAAAGACACAGGGATGATAGTTGTAAGAGCTGAACCTAGAGCTTTAAAAAATGTAGAAAAATTTCTACACAAAATAAATCAAAATTCTCTTAGACAAGTTGTCATTGAAGCTAAAATTGTAGAAGTAACATTTACAAATGAATATAGTACTGGAATTAATTGGAATAAGTTTGCTAACAAATTAAGTATGAAAACAACACCCCCAGTTACTGGTCAAGATAATATACCTATATCAGCTATCTTAACATCACAAATAGGAATACCAGGGACTGCAGATTTTGATGGAATAATTAGTTTACTTTCTTCAGAAGGGAAGGTCTCTGTTTTATCATCTCCAAGGGTATCAGCCTTAAATAATCAGAGAGCTTTAATAAAATTTGGAACGGATTCTTATTACATCACTAATTTTACTAATAATTTTGTTCCAACAAAAGCACCAAATGGAGAAGATACATCATCTATGCAAGTTAGCAATGTTAAGTTTCAGCCATTTTTTGATGGAATAGCCTTAGACACAACTGCAAAAATCATGAACGAGAAAGACGTAGTCTTACATATACATCCTATGATAACAAGAGTTGCAGAGCAAAATAAAGATTTCACCCTTAACGACACTAAATCTACTGTACCTATGGCCAATGTAGAAACACGTGAAGCAGATACTCTTGTTAAAGCAACTAGCGGTGAAATAATTATAATTGGCGGCCTAACGCAGAATAAAGTCAATATGACAGAGTCTGGTTTGCCTAGTATTAAAAAACCCGGTTTTGGAAAAATATTATCTTTTTTTACAACCGCTAAACAAAAGTTTAACACAAAAACCGAGCTTATAATTTTACTAAGACCAACTATTGTTGAAACTTTAAAAACTTCAACACATTTTGAGCAATTTTTGGAAGAGTAGAAGTTTTATAATTGGAGCCCTTAGATTTTATTATAATTCTTTACTGCTACACTCCAAAAACTTTTTGTAGCTAAAATTATTCAAATATTGCATACTTAAAAAAGTCTTTCTATAAATAACATAGTCATTAATAGTGATAAATGCAGACAATTTATTGCTAATAAATTTAATAATTTTATTTGCCTGTTTCCACCAAGCTGCTGTTATGCGGCATAATAAATCTGCAATTATACTACATAATATTGCATTTATTTTTTCTTCTCTTTTACTAGTAATACTTGCTCAAGCTTTTATAAAAACAGACTTATCATTTGAAAATATATTCCTTTTTTCAAGTTCAATACAGCCTTTAATATATAAAATAGGAGCTATATGGTCAAGTAATCAAGGCTCTTTATTCTTTTTCTTTTTTTTATATGTGTTGAATAATTTTGTGTATATAAATTTTTGTACAACAAAATTCTTATCTAAAGATGAACTAATAATTATTATCTCAATTTCAATCATTTTGTCCTTTATACTAGCTTCCAATATATATTTTTTCTCCAACCCTTTTTTACCAATGAAAGGTAAGGTTTTGGAGGGTGTAGGTTTAAACCCATCTTTACAAGACATAGCGCTTGTAATTCATCCTCCAATATTATATTTAGGATATATCACTCTTTTTATACCATTTATTTTGGGTATTTTAGCTCTGTATTACCCTAAAAATATAAAAAAATATCTACCTCATATTTTGTTGTATAGTAGAATTTCTTGGGTGGCATTAACATTGGGAATTGGTCTTGGAAGTTGGTGGGCATATCGTGAACTTGGTTGGGGTGGGTATTGGTTTTTTGACCCAGTAGAAAATGCTTCTTTATTACCATGGCTAATGGTGACTTCACTCTATCATCTGTGCTTAAGGTCGATAAAATTAGGTATTTATTACCGCTTAACAATAGCTTTGGCAGTATTAAGTTTTATTACGGTATTAATAAGCACAATGCTTGTCAGGTCTGGCTGGCTTATTTCCATACATAGTTTTGCTCAAAATAAATATGCAAGCTTATATTTATTAGCGTCGTTTGCAGTATTTATAATACCCTGTTTATATTTACTTGTAACAAAAATCAGAGTTATAGATTTAAATTCAACTATCTTAGGGAAAGATGATAGATTATTATTTTTAGCAAATATTTTATTTGCAATAAGTTCAAGTGTAATTTTAATATCCTTAATAGCACCTCCTATTTTGGAATATTACTTCCAACAAAAATTAACATTAGAACCTGAATTTTTTATTTATATACTTTCCCCAATAGCTATATCTATAGCTATAATGATGATATATTTGTGTTTCACTTATCATGTATATAAAATATTACCTATTGGTATATTGATACTTGTTATTACGGGGTATTTTAAAATATTTTATCAATTGAATATTATAGCTGTCATAGCCTGCATAATTGCTGCAGTGTTATTTTTAGCATGTATATTAAGATTCTTATATCTTCTGGCAAATAAAAGACTTACTGCTACAAAATTTTCTATGCTATTAGCACATAGTGGTTATGCAGTGATGATTGTAGCTATTTGTCTTAATAGTTTATTACAAAAAGAATTTAATTTTTCTGGTACAATCGGTGATCAGAAATATTGGGATAACATAGAGATAAAATTACAAAATGTTAGGTATCACGAACAAAATAATTATTATAGGCATATTGCTGATTTTTGGATTAAATTTCCAAATGGTAATGAGATAATTATTTCCCCGGAAAACCGATTTTATAAAATAGAAAAAAGTTTAGCTGCAGAAATTGCTATAAAACATTTCTATTTTTATGATCTTTATGTTGTATTATCTGGCGCTAAGGAAGAACAGATAGAAGCTAAATTCTATATAAAACCCTTTATGATGTTGCTGTGGATTAGCTGTTGTATGATTAGTTTGGGAATTGCTTTAGGTTTTGTTCGAAAACAAGAAAAGTTATCGGGTAATTGAGTGAAAATTAAAATTTATTAAGATTTCTGTCAATAATGGCTACAAAGCAAATTTTTGGTTTTGTGCCTTGTTCTTAAACAATCGAAAGAAAAGTAGAATCACATATGTCTAATAAAATTATACAAGCCAGTGGGTGTACAAATTTGTTTATATTAACAAATGATCTATATATTAATTCATATTAGTATCTATTAGAAGGAAAGTTACGGTTTGTAATGTATATTTAAATAGAAATTTATAGTAATTTGGGTTGAAGTGGACATCTTGAAACAAAGAAAAATGCCAATAAGTTATAGCAACTACCTAAGAAATACAGTACTAGAATACTTACACTCATGAAACGCGTGTGGATGCTATATAAAACTGTTGCTAGATTAGCAAGAAATGATATAATTTGGTAAAAAATATTTGGTATTGAAATTATGTCCCAAAATCAAATAACGCTTGCGAGCTTGAAAGATTTGCTACAATAGGATCATGAATATAGAAATTCAAGGAAATATTTGATTTTGAGGTGGTTTTATTGAATGCTTCAATATGTTGAGTTACAACGTACAGGTGTATTAGGTCTGCCAAAAGTTATCTAGGATTAAAGTAGATTGCAAATAATTCGGCATGAAGTTAAATTTTAACTTTAATAATAAAAAGAGTTAGAACAATGGAAGTATCAAAAATAATGCATTTAATAGATGAAAAGGCATTAGCGCAATGAGGAAAAACATATAAAATAGATCAAGTAAATAATAAAATTACAGGGAAATTTATCCTTAAAAGTTTTGTGCAATCCTTCAAGCATGGCAAAAGGGCGGGGTGGAAAGGACTTTGCTATACTCTATAAATTTATCCTCAAAAGCCCCCGCTTTTAATAACGGAACATAATTTTTTGGCCTTGTCTTTGGTTTACTTACAACACTTGGTGTTAAAGCCTATTTGTGCAATCCTTCAAGCATGGCAAAAGGGCGGGGTGGAAAGGACTTTGCTATACTCTATAAATTTATCCCAAAAGCCCTCGCTTTTAATAACGGAACATAATTTTTTGGCCTTGTCTTTGGCTTACTTACAACACTTGGTGTTAACGCCTATTTGTGCAATCCTTCAAGCATGGCAAAAGGGCGGGGTGGAAAGGACGACTTTGCTATACTCTATGAATTTATCCTCAAAGCCCCCGCTTTTAATAATATTACTAAAAATATTAGCACACAAACTCAAGATAAACTTAACAATCTGCCTAAAAAATCATTAAACCACTTGACCCCGAATGAATTGTGGATTACAACTATTGCTAGTGATTTTGTTGCACTTCAAACTTGAATTATAGGTTATATCAACATAAAGTATTCCATACAACTTCATCTATTGAACTAAATTGTATGGAACATAAACTTTAGCGAATCTTTAGCGAATCATTTTTTCTACTTCAGCAGCAAAGTCGGATTTTTGTAATTCTATCCCTTCACCTAAAACATATTTTACAAAAGATTTGATTTCTATATTCGAACCAATTTCTTTAGAGCTTTGTACAATAAGATCTTGAATAGATATAGAATTATCTTTAATATAAGGTTGTTCTAGTAAAACATTTTGCTTATAAAAGCCCTCTAATTTACCTTTTACTATGTTGAGCATAACCTCGTGAGGTTTACCCAAAGCTTTCACTTGCTCAGAAAAAACTTCTTGTTCTTTTTCTAAAATACCAGAAGGAATATCCGATCTTTTTAAGTATAAACTATTAGAGGATGTTATATGCATCGCTATGTTATAAGCAAGGTTTTCTAAAATTTTTTTATCTCCATCTGATTCTAAAGCCACTAAAGTAGCTATTTTGCCAGAACCTTCAGCAACTTTGTTATGTATATAACAACCTACTACACCATTTGTTACTGAAAGACTATGTACTCTACGTAAGGTAATATTTTCACCAATACTAGCTATTATTTGTATAATTTCTTCAGATACTGTAGAAGAGGAACCAAATTTTGAATTTTTTAAAATTTCCAAATCGTTAAAACCAAGAGCCAAATCAGCTATATCGTGAACTAAATTTTGAAATTTATCATTTAAAGCCACAAAATCTGTTTCGGAATTAAGTTCTACTAAAGTACCTATTTTTTTATCAGCAGAAATTTTTCCTGCAACCAAACCTTCTGCTGCAACTCGTGATGATTTTTTTGCTGCCGTGGATAAACCTTTTTTCCTAAGCCACTCTACAGCCTTATTAACGTCATTTTCGGTTTCAATTAAAGCTTTTTTGCAGTCTATCATACCGGCTGATGTTTTGGCGCGTAAAATTTTAATTAGTTCTGTGCTCATAGATACATACAATTTTTTAAGTTAAACTTTACTTTTTTATCTAATTGGCTGGGGTTTTACTAACGCTATTAGTAGCCATTATTTTTTCTAAGTTATCATCACTAACATCAGATTTAACTTGATACCCCGAAGTTGTTTTAGGTGTATTTATTTTTTTAGTGTGTTTAGATTTATTAGTATATCCAACTACAGGCGCAGTTTTAGCTGAAAATGTTTTTACATCAACACCAGCTTCTTTAAGAGAATCTTCGATACCTAATAAAACAGCGTTAGACATTAATTCGCAATACAATCGTATAGCTTTTATAGCATCATCATTTGCAGGAATTATAAAATCTACATCATCCGGACTAGCATTACTATCAACTATCGCAACAATTTTGACACCTAATTTAGCGCCTTCTTTAATAGCTAAATCTTCTCTATTAGTATCAATCACTATTAGTAAATCTGGTAAGCCATTAAGATTTCTTATACCTCCGAGTGTAGCTAATAATTTATCTTTTTGTCTTGTAATTTGTAGAATTTCTTTTTTAGTATAAGCTGTAAGTTTTTCTTCATCAGCTAATAATTGTTCTTTTTCCTCTAAAGAACTTATAGATCTTGCTATAGTATGCCAGTTAGTTAAGATACCACCTAACCATCTTGTATTAACATAGTGTTGACCACATTTTTGTGCATATTCTGCAACTAAATCTTTTGCTTGGCTTTTGGTTCCAACAAAAAGAATTTTACCATTATTTTTTGCTACTTTATAAATTTCTTCTAAAGCTCTTTGCATTAAACCTTGAGTTTGACGTAAATCTATTATATCCATGCCTTCTTGTTCAGCATAAAGATATGGCTCCATCTTAGGGCGTCTACGAGTTTTTTTGTGCCCATAATACGCACCAACTTCTACTAGGTCTTTTAACGATACTGTTGGAATTCTGTCGTTCATTTTTATCCTTTTGAGTTATGAGTTAGTTATTCCTCCGCAAATTCTATTTTATTATCCAAAAATATGAATAACACTAACTACTGTATTTGCGTGCGGGATGGATTGTTATGTTTTTTTAAAAATCAAAATGATACAAGAAATTCAGATAACATTTAAGTACCTTATTTTAACATATATCAACATGTATTATGCAACATATATCTTAATATTGCAATCAATTTTTTGTAAAAAACGATTTACAAATAACGCTTGTTATTTTTGGTTTTTAATTATTTTTATTTTAAAAAGCCAGTAATTTAACTTTAAGTTAATTAATTTTGCATTATGATAGAACTACTAATTGAATTAATCCGTTGATTTTTATATAAGGAGTGCAATTATTAATTTATGAAACAAGTACCAAACAAAAACGCAAATATTTTACAATCAATATCCGAAGATTTTAACAATTCTATAGGTAATTTTACAAAAGATTTGTTGAATAATTTTTTACACGATAAGCACTTGAAAGGTGAACTGAATAAGGATGAATTTTTTAGCTTAAAAAGCTTATTAAATGATGTACTAATTAATTCAAATTTACCACAGGATTTTAGTTTAAAATCATTACTAAAAGGCACATTACATGCAACTAAAAATTTTGTAACGAATTTTTTTACTAACTCTAGTGTGATCAAAAGTTTTTTAGGGGATCAAACAAGTATTTTAGTAGAAATTATTAATTATAGCGCTAAATTAGTTGTGGAATTGTCTGACAAAAATTCACATGACAAAAATATAAAAGATGAACTTAGCCATGTTTTAATTGAAATTAATGTCTTACAAGAAGAAGTAGAAAAATTAAATAGCGAGGTTTTGGAATTAAAAGAAAAACAAGAAAGAATTGAACATGAAGTTGAAGATTTGGATTATAAAGTTGAAGATATAGATGATAAAGTTGAAGAAATTAATAGTGAGATAGTTTCACTAAAAGAGGATGTGTTGTCTGTTCAAAATGAGATAAATAATTGTAAAGATGATATTAAATCTGAAAAAGAAAATTATAAATTTGTTAAGCTAGAATTGCAAAAAGTTGAAGAAGGTATTGAAGAAATCGAGGAAGAGGTTAACGAACAATTAAAGGAATTAGAAGATAAACAAAATGATCAATTAGCACAAGCTCTTAAAAGGGATCAAGAATTAGAAAAATTAATGGTTGATCAAAATGACAAATTTTACCAAATGCTTTCAGATCAAAGTGAGCAATTTAATCAAAAAATGAGTGCTCAGGAAAAGAAGTTGTTGCATGTAATTAGTCAACAAAATAATCAGCTACAAAAAATGTTTATGAATTTAGCTCATTCATTAATTCCAGCACCTCAAACAGTGCAAGAAGTAGGTGTAGTGCAAGAAGTAGGTGCAGTGCAAGAAGTAGATCCGGTGCAAGAAGTAGGTGCAGTGCAAGAAGTAGATCCGGTGCAAGAAGTAGTTGCAGTGCAAGAAGTAGATCGGGTGCAAGAAGTAGTTGCAGTGCAAGAAGTAG
Organism: Rickettsiales bacterium; assembly: GCA_947454145.1. Lineage (GTDB taxonomy): Bacteria > Pseudomonadota > Alphaproteobacteria > Rickettsiales > Rickettsiaceae > JAIOYM01. The sequence goes on along the minus strand of CANGIW010000007.1, from coordinate 17,760 downwards.
ATCGGGTGCAAGAAGTAGTTGCAGTGCAAGAAGTAGATCCGGTGCAAGAAGAAGTAGTTGCAGTGCAAGAAGAAGTAGTTGCAGTGCAAGAAGAAGTAGTTGCAGTGCAAGAAGAAGTAGTTGCAGTGCAAGAAGAAGTAGTTGCAGTGCAAGAAGAAGTAGTTGCAGTGCAAGAAGTAGTAGTTGCAGTGCAAGAAGAAGTAGTTGCAGTGCAATTGTTATCTTTTGCTTTAAATGATCTTTTAGAGACACATGTAACACATGTAGAAAACACTCAGGTTGAACTATTAGCTAATAATATAAATACTTCACACTTTTTATAAGTAATGATTTCAAATAACCATCTCTATAGATTTTTAATTTATAGAGGTTGGGTATAGCTTTTACCAACTAGAGAATAAAACAACAAAGACTCAGAAGTTAAAAATCTGCTAATATATGATATAAAACTAAATAGAATGGTGTTTTATTATGAAATTGTAGCAAATAACGCTTGCGAGCTTGAAAAATTTGGTTAAACAGGATCTAATGAGTATAGAAAATTCAAAGAAATATTTGATGTTGAGGCGGTTTGTTTGAATTCTTCAGTAGTTTCAGGCGCAACACATTTAAGAGATATGGGGGGAGCGGATAGATTGCGCACATATTTGTTGCTAAAGTTCATGGAGGATCTTTAAGCGCCTCGAACTATAGTAGTATTTGGCAGAAAATAATGCGGGGAATGGTTTTGTGAATTTGACCTGAATTAGTCTACCTCTTGAGAATTCTATATTTAGTATAGTAGAATGCGTAGCAAGATAGGAAAGCGAGGTTTTCACTTCTCTTAACTTCAAATAGTACCAATATCCTTTAGCCATAAGTTTAAAGCTACTATAGCTTCGTATAATAATTCTAATTATAAAAAATTTTCTTAGGATATTTTCATCAAACTTCCATTTTTTATCCATAATATATGAGTCGTTACAATTTTATCCGGATAAATAGTTTGAAGTGCATGTGCATATGAAATAAGCTGATCCTTGTATTTATTGGGTATAGAAGATACTAAACTAGGGGGAGTATGATCAGTTTTATAATCAATAATCATAACTTCATTTGGTTTTAGTATGATCAAATCAATTCTACCGAGTAATAAATAGTCTATTTGTCTCATTAAAATCTCTTGTTCTATTTTTAAGGGATAATTAAACCAAGATACAACCTCTTTGTTCGTTGCAAATAAATTTTCTAATTCTAAAATAATAGTGGATGCTAAATTTTCTGGCAAAGATTTCAGCATAGGGTGAGAATTTAAAATATTTGTGTTTTTATTACTAAATATATCTTCTAAAATCCTGTGAGCTACTATACCATATTGCTTTTCTGCACCATTCTTGTAGTTTTGATTTTCATTAGAATGTAAGTCTAAGAAATTTGATATATTGAATTTCTGTGAAATATTTTTTAATCTTTTAGTATTATCTTTTACAATTATTTGATTTGGCATAGTATTTTCTGCAAAAGTAAAATTACCTTCCTGATATATCATAGTTCCGTCTTCTTGTACTATTGTATTAGGAATATTTTGCATAACTTCTGTTAATAAAGAATGCCAAGAATTGGTATGATTTTTTGAACGTTCCTGGTGATATCCACTAATTATCAAATAATCTTGAGCTCTTGTTAAAGCTACATATAATAACCGCCAATATTCTTCAGTAGCAGTAATATTTTTTTGTTCCTTAGCCTTACTTGCAATCTTAGATTGAGAATCATTTAGTAGTAACAACCCATCATTAGTCCAAAAATAATTACCCCTAGCAAAATTTGAGGTAAATGTTTCTGGTAAAATGACTACGGGTGATTCTAATCCTTTAGATCCATGTATCGTTAAAATTCTTAAATGCCCTTGAACTACACCTAAATCTCTTTTCACATCAATATCATTATTATCAAACCAAGCTATAAATTCTGATAGATTGCTGTTAATATTGTCGTGATAATCCTTAGCTATATTGAAAAACTCTTCAATAGTATCAATTTCTTCCTTACCGTTAGCAAGCAGTAAAATAGATTGATAATCCATCACATCTAGTATTATATGAATTAGTTCTGGAAAATTAGTTTTAGTATATAATAATTTAAATATATCAAGTTTGTTAACTATTTCACTATATTCCCCTTGGTGTGTTCTTAAAAAATTGTCTAAAGATGTTTTGTGCTGAAGTCTTAGTAGAAGAATTTTTTGTAAATTTTCTTCAGTTATAGAAATAATAGGAGATTTTAGTAATGCACTTAAATTTAATTCGTCATCATTCTGTATAATATATTTTAAGATAGACATCATATCTAAAACACTTAAGCTAGCTTTTAAGGAAATACGATCTAATCCAGAAATTTTTATTCCCAGATTCTGGCAATTTCTTGTAAGTTTTTCTATAAAATTACGTCGGCTAGGCACAAGTATCATTATATCTTCAGTCGATATAACTTTACCAGTAGAGGGTAAAATTACTTTACTATCCAGTAGATTTTTTACTTTTTTTGCAATACGTTGGGCTTCTATTTCTGCGGCATCATGTTCATCTAAAATTTTGTCGTAATAGGGCCAAAAATATTCAGATGTTTCTTCATTTACTATTGCCGGTAATAATTCTATTCTTGATGCATAATAGTACTTAGATACGTTAAGGGGGGGGGGAATATTGGCAATTAAATTTTTTTCTTTTAGCGTTAATAAAAGATTAAATACAAAATTATTAATAGCGGGTCCTGATCTATATGATGTAAGCATTTCCAGGTCTAAAAATTCTTTACCAGCTTGTGTTAGCTTATGTTTTAGTAACAATTTAGTGAACAAAAAATTATTTAAATTTGCGCCCTGAAAGCTATATATTGATTGTTTTTCATCTCCCACCACAAACACACTTCTTCCCGCATCATCTTTCGCTCCTATGCCTGCAAAAAAATCTTCAATAACTGCATGTATTATATCCCATTGTTCGGGGCTAGTATCTTGTGCTTCATCTATTAATAAATGTTCTATTTGGCTATCTAATTTATATAAAACCCAATCACGCCAATAGCTGTCTTGAAGAAGTTTACAACTAAAATATATTAGATCATTATAATCAAGATTATTATGCTTAGTTTTGTATTCTCTATATACAGATAACACATCTTTAGCTATAGCAAAAATATTGCTACTACCTTCTAAAACTTTAATATTTACAATATTTTGATGTATATCATAAATTACAGATTGAATTTTTTCTAATTGAATTTTTATATCAAGATTAGACTTATATTGGTCTTTTGTTATTAAGCTTTTTTTAGGTAAGCCATCAAGTGTTAGAAATAATTTAGAAAATTCTTCAAATGTTTCAATTTGAAAATTTAGAGATTGGAATAAATAATCTTGAATTTTTTTAACTAAGTCTATTTCGCCTATAAGTTTAATGTCTATTAATTTAGGTACAAAATACTCGAAAACCTCAGTTATAGTTTTAAATTGTAAATTATAAAATGCTATTAAATATTCATAATAAAGATTTTTATTTTCGAATTTATTGAATAATGTTTGAAAAACATTACTATCAGACATTATATTGGTAACAATTTCAGCTAGAGTATATTGATGAAATTGCTCTATTTGTATAGAATGATTTTCATGTGAAGAATTTATAAGCTTTAAAGTTAAATCTTGAGCAATTTGCTTTGTTTTGATCTCACTCATGATAGTGAAATGTGGATTTAAACCTGCTTCACGAGGGAAGTGTTTTAAAATTTTTTGACAAAAAGCATGAATAGTATAAATTTTTAAAGTTTTAGTTTGAAATAAATCTTCGGATAATTTACGAGCTTTAATAAATAATTTAGAGTCATATTCTTGTCCTGTAATTTTTTGCAATTCTAGTTTTAATTCTTTATCAGTCATCTCCATCCAAAGATTAACCAATTTATTTATTCTAGCTAGCATCTCACTGGCTGCTGCATTGGTAAAAGTTAAGCATAATATTTTATGAGGGGATACTCCTGCTAGCAAGAGCCTTATAATTCTGTCAGTTAGCACTTTTGTTTTACCTGCTCCAGCAGATGAACTCAGCCATACTGAATATTTAGGATTAGATGCTAAGATTTGCTCTGAATTATGCATATACCTTGTTTATTTGAAAAATATTTGTTACGATTTGCTACATTAATTATAATAAATAAACACGCGTAAAATTTACTCTAGTTCTTACAAATGTTAAGAGGTACATCATTTATATGCAAATCAATCAAGATTCTATTAATATAGTTGATATTTTAAAAATATTACCACATCGTTATCCTTTTTTATTAGTGGATAAAGTTACAGAATATATTGCTACTAAACATATTATAGGTGTTAAAAATGTTACTGTTAATGAGCCACAATTTCAAGGGCATTTTCCAGAAATGCCTGTGATGCCAGGTGTTTTGATAATAGAGGCGATGGCTCAGTTATGTGGTATTTTTGCTTTTAAAGAATTTCAACTCAAATCTTCGAACAGCAAAAAAGTTTATTTGTTAGCTATAGACAATGCCAAGTTCCGTAAAATTGTAACACCAGGTGATCAACTACTAATGAAAGCTAGCTTTTTGCAAACAAGAGGCAATTTTTTTAAATTTCAAGTCGAAGCAAAGGTAGGGGGTACTTTAGTTTCAGAAGCAAATATAACAGCAAGTTTACAAGATACATAAAATGATTACAAATATTTCAGGGTTCCCTGAGTTTTTACCCAGCGAACAATTAATCTTTGAAAGGATAGTAAAGATTATTCGTAACGAATTTGAGTTATATAATTTTCTACCGCTTGATACAAGTGCTGTGGAACGTAATTCTACATTGCTTGCTAAAGGTAATGATAATGAGATATATGGTATATATAGACTAGCAGAAAGGTCAAATGAGGCAATCTCTAAAGAGTTAGGTTTGAGATTCGATCTCACCGTTCCGCTTGCACGTTATGTAGCACAAAATTATGGTCAATTAACTTTTCCTTATAGACGTTATCATATAGCTCCAGTATGGCGTGGTGAAAGGCCTCAAGCTGGAAGATATCGCCAATTTTATCAGGCAGATATAGATGTAATTGGAGACGGGCAATTAGACCAGATGCATGACGGCGAAATTATTTCTATCATGAGTCGGATTTTTAATAAAATTGGTATCAATAATTTTACCATTAAAGTTAATGATAGGGTTTTGTTAACCATAATACTCAAGCATTTTGGGGTGCATGAGGATAATATAATAGAAGCTATTCGTGTGGTTGATAAAATAGACAAAATTACTATTGAACAATTTTCAGCACAAATAAGTTCAGTAGGAATGAGCACACAAGGTATCAATATTATCAATTCATGGAGAGATAAAGATCTAACAAATAAAGAGTGGTTTACATATCTTTCTGAACTTATTAAAAACAATAATGAATTACAAGAAAAGCTTTCTTCGCTAGATCAGCTTATAAGTAACGTTATAAAATTTGGAGCAAGGCAAGACAATATTAGTATTGATCCAAAAATGGCTAGAGGGCTTACGTATTATACAGGGATAGTTTGTGAAACTATATTGAAAGATTATCCCCAAATAGGGAGTGTTTGTAGTGGAGGCAGATATGATAATTTAGCTGATAACTTTACTAATAAAAAATTACCAGGATTTGGAATGTCAATTGGTCTTTCAAGATTAGTTCATACCCTAATAGGGGAGGGGTTTTTTCCTCTTCAAGCACCTACTATCTCAAATGTTATGCTTTCGGTACAAAATCGATCATTAATGGTAAAATATATAGAAATTGCTGCACAACTACGTCAATCCAATATTAGTGTAGAGCTATATTTACAGAATAAACCACTTGGAGCGCAGTTAAAATATGCTGCAAAAAAAGGTTTTAAATATTGTATTATAGCTGATAATAGCGAGTTAGATAAAGAGATAGTGATATTAAGAGATCTTCAACAGGGAGCTCAAAAAGAGATTTCTCTAAATGATTTAACACAATTTCCGTGGAAAGTTTCAAACAGAGCTAATTTAGGTTGGGATGAATAGTATTTTGTAAGTGGATTAGCAGAAGCTTATCTTTATATAATTTTTTTATCCAAATTCTATCTATCTTAGGTAAAGTTCAAAACTATTAAAATTGCAATTTTAATAAAATTAGAATAGAATATAAGTATTATATTAATAATACTATATGGTAGGAAAGTACTTTTATAACTACTTTCCCAACTACTTACCTACCCAATTACCTACCTAATGAAAAAATATCTTTTATTTTTACCCATAATTTGCATCGTTTATATAGTAATTTTGGTTATTAAAAAATCAGATACAGCTATAAATACAATTCCCAGTAAAGAATTTACGCAAGTCACAAGCTTGGATAATATAGCGGCATCGAATCTTTTGCCGATTGATCAGCAAAAATATATTATTAAACCTTATTCAAATTTGAATATGGGGTTGTCTACAAATCAATTTTCAAATCAATTATTTGATATTCCTACTACACTGGATAATATATCTGCCTACAATTTTTTTAATCTTGATCACAGCTTTAGTGCAAGATATATGATGAAAGCTTCTTACTCAGACTGGACTGGTGGTTTTGAGATAAAAGCTATCAACCCCGAAAACTTTGCAGCTGATTTGATAACATCTTCCTATAAAGTTAGCGCAAATAAAGGTAAGTTGGATAATTTCTATGATTTAAAGGCTTTAAATAGGCACAAAAACTTAGGGGAGATGCAGGGAATGAATTTGAAGTTCGATGATGCAAATGGTGCACCACAAATTCTTACTATACCACAAGATGCTTTAGAGCCTTTCAACAAAATGGCTACGGCTCTTGAGGAATTACATAAAACTAAACCAAAGCTTTTTGTTCAAAATTATTATTTAGATGAAAATGGTACTAAACAATCAATGGGTACCTATATGTTGCCATTTAGAGGTGTTTTGTGTGGTAAAACTTTAAAAACCAAATTGTACAGGAGCGATTATATAATTGATATTGATAATAATATATTGACAATAACTGAAAAAGCAAAAAACGCTAAAAACTCACAGGAAGCATACGAATTACTTTTTACTCCGATTTATTATTGCCCTGAAAAAGAATTATTTGCATCATTTAAATCTCAGCAGTACTTCTTTTATTCAATGAATTTAGTCCTTGAATATAATAATAAACAAGACCTTGGATATAATTACCAAACAATAGTAGATTTTGGAAAAGAAAAAGCTTTAGACAAAGAAAAAGCTTTAGAAGTAGTAAAGGCTTTACAAAGTCAAGAATTTAAAGAGTTTGGCATAGATTTTTTGAAGCCTTTTACAGATATACAAAAACCCAATTCTGAGATTCAAGAATATCTTGATAATCTACTAGACTTTTTCTACTGCGCTGATACAATATTTTCGCTAAAAAAAGCAATAAATACTCAAACAGCAGATCAAATAACTAAAGTAATTAAAGAGTTTTATAAATCTTTGGGTTTAAGGAGAGTGCAATCTAATGCCGAGGATGACAGAGCTTGGGATGATAATATCCTAACAAAACTGAGAGTAGAAAATGGTGTATACTCATATGAAATTAGAGGAGTATGGAAACCAAGTTATTATAATCCCGGAAAAAAGCTATCTCTTAAACTATTGCAAGAGCTTTTATTAGTAGAAAACACTACAAATCATGAATTTAATTTAGACACTCTTGATGTAGAGATACTTAATAAAAACAATCTTAGTCCCCAACAAATAAAAACAAACGAAACCATAAAATATCTAGAAAATTTAACATTTGAAGGAGCAGATGTTACCGAAGCTGTAAAAGCTATTTTTGCATCGTTTCCTGTGAATTATTCTTTTAATGTAACCGAGAATTTGGGCATTTATGCCGGGGGCAAAATTGCTTTGGGATATTTATCTATAGTACAAAAATCAAAAACTCAAAAGGACAACAATCAAAGGCAAGCAGAGCTTACCTGTAGGCAAGAAGGGAACACATTTAATCTTGGCTTAGAGTTTGGTGTCTCTTGTTATATTCAGGGCGGAGCGCAGATAAAAGCTGGCTTGAGTTGGTCTACATACGGCATACTTAGCTCTATAAATGAGCTAACAATAACTAAAGGTGGATTAAAAGATGATGTAATTCAGCATCTTTTATTAGGCTTGGTTGCACGAAAAGCTGTAAGTTTAAGCAGCCCGTCAGTTAATGACGGCTTATTTGGCATGCAAGAGCTTAGAGGATACCTAGCAATGTCTCTACCTCTTTAAAGTTAAATTAAGGTTTGGGACAAACTTTAAAAACAGCTTTGAGTTACAAAGACTTATGTATAGTTGTTTTTAACTTTTTAGTAGTAATTTTTTTAAGTGGGTTAAGCTTTATTACAATTAAGTATAGTTGTTTTTAACTTTTTAGTAGTAATTTTTTTAAGTGGGTTAAGCTTTATTACAATTAATCATTGAGAGAGATATAATATATCTGCCTATGAATTTTATTTTTCTAAAGCCACTTTATCAAATTTTTCTAACTCATCTACTAATTGATTGTAGGTGTATTTTTTTTCTACCAATTTAGCTTCTTCAAATATCTTATTACTAGAGACATTTTCAATAGCTTTATTGATAATAGAAGACCTTAAAGTAGGGTTTTTGTCCATAGCCTTTAAAACGTTTTCAACAAGAGTAGGATTAGAAACTTGGCCATAAGTAGATTGAATTGCTTGTATAATATCTTTATTAGTAATTTTTAAGTTTTTTGTTGCGTAATAATCAGCTAGTAACATTCCTATTCTAAGGCGACGTAATGCAATTTTCTCTAAATTATTTGATGATTTAGATTCATTAGGTAAATCTTTGTGTAATTTTTCTATTTCACTTTTTAAATAGCTTGGTGGAATAGGAAACTCTAATAAATTTTCTAAAATATTAAATAACCTAACTCTATTAATCATTCCTATCAAATTGTCACATTCATTCTTCATCAAACCTTTAATATAATTATTAAAGTCTTCTATAGATTTTATCCCTATTCTTTCTATAAATTCTTGGGATGCTGAAGTAAATTCTGGGCGCAATATTTTCTTAACCAAAATTTTTGCAACAATTTCTTTACCATTTAATTCTGAATTTGGATTTTTATATTTGCCTTTTAATTCTAGAACTTCTCCTGTTTTAACTGAGATAAGTTTTTCTCCTAACTTAATATCAAATTCTTCTAATGCGAAGTCTTTGGAAACAATAGTTTTATAATCTTTTTTTATATAACCCTCTAAAGTTTGATCGTTATATACAATCTCTATGTCTATTATAATTCTATCTTCTTCTTGGGAATAACCATCAAATTCTGAAGAAAAGTCATCTATAGATCTAAGTACTGATTTTTCACGATCTTCTATATCTTTAGCTTCTATATCGACAATGATTTTTTCTAATTCAATTTTGGTAAAATCAGGAAAATCTATTTTTGGCATTACTTCAAAATCGATAATAAAAGAAATAATATTACCTGTTTTATTTTCGTTTTCTGTACTAGAAATTTTTGCCTCAGAAGTAAGTCTCCAACTATTTTCTTTAACTAATTTATCAAGAGATTGGTTTAAAAGATCTTCAATTACACTAATTCTTGCACTAGCTTCATAACGTTTTTTTATCATCTCTAAAGGAGCCTTACCTGGTCTAAAACCTGGAACTTTTTCTTTGGCGCGTATTTTTTCTAATTCAGTATTAGTATGATTTGCAACATGCTCATCTGCTAAAGTAGCCTTATATTGATATACCAAAGAATCTTCTTTTAATTTTTCTAATTGAACTAATTCCATAAATATTTAAAATAAACAAGTAACAAATTATAATAAAACTGAAAGTATGCTGCGTTTTTTTACATACATAATATTTGGTGCGGATGGAGGGACTTGAACCCCCACACCTTACGGTACTAGATCCTAAGTCTAGCGCGTCTACCAATTCCGCCACACCCGCATTTTTTAAAGCAAATCGCTATATTAAATTACCAACAAAATTATCTTTTGCAATAATTCTTCTACAGTTTTTCTAAAAACTTATAATAAATGTTATACAATCTTTTTAAGTCTTCAAAACTTATACACTCATCAATTTGATGAGCTAGATTATATAATGCACCAAATTCAACGACTTGACAATAGTCAATTACAAATCTTGCATCAGAAGTACCGCCGGAAGTTATACAAACAGGTTTTAACCCAGTTTCTTCTTCTATTGCACTCTTTAATAATGTGATATATTTGTCAACTTTATTAAAAAACGGCAAAGCACTATGTATATGCTTTAACTCAAAACTATCGCTATATTCATTTATTATTGTTTTTATCAAGGATACTAAACTTTTTTCATTGTGGCAATCATTATATCTAATATTAAATCTAATATTTACAGAATTAGGAATTATATTTGTTGCATTATTTCCAACATCTACAGAAGTAAGCTCCAAATTTGTTGGAGAAAAATATTCACTAGGCACCTTATCTAACTTAGTATGTATCAATTGATACAAGACTTTAGATGTGATGGTTAAAGGATTTATAGCCTCATCTTGATATGCAACATGACCTTGTTTGCCATAAATTGTTAAATCAAAATTAATACTACCACGTCTTCCAAGAGCAATCTGATCACCTATAACATTTTTACAACTAGGTTCCCCCACCAAAGCAAAATCAATTGACAGATTTCGATTTTCTTTTAACCACTTAAGCATCATAGGGGTGCCATATGTTGCCTTACCTTCTTCATCTGAAGTTAATAAAAAACTGATAGAGCCTGAAAATAGTTTAGATGTAACAAAATTAATAGCAGCAGCAAGCATGGCAGCCAAAGGCCCTTTCATATCTACTGCCCCCCTTCCGTAAACATATCCATCTTTTAAATCGGTATCTTCAAAAGGAGAAGCAGCCCAAGAAATTAAAGGCCCAGTAGGAACCACATCAATATGTCCAACAAAGCATATATTAGGACCTTTATTGTGGTAACAAGCGTATAAATTGGTAGTTTCTTCATCCTTGGGGCCAAAAACTTTTAAATCGCAAATAAACCCATGCTTTTCAAGCAATTGGGCTATATATTCTAAACAACCTTTGTCTGAAGGTGTTATAGAAGGAAAATTTATTAATTTTTTAGCTAACTCTACAGTATTAATGGGAAGTAATGACATGATAAGCAATACAAAAGCTGCGTAGATAATTGTTACATATAAGTAAATCTACATTTGGCAAAAGCAAAAAGCAAGAAGAATATCATGATTATTACTTATGAATACTAAAGAAATATTGATAACTCGTTTCTTAACCAAGCTTTAGCAGGGGAGCTTAGTAACGGAGTTATCAATTCATCTATTTCCAAATAATATTGCTTTAGATATTCTATTTCATTGTTTTCTAGCATAGACAAATTTATCAATTCTTTGTCGTAAGGTAATAAGGTTAAATTTTTAAAACATAGAAAATTGGTGTATTTACTTTGTGCAATATAAAGTAAATTTTCTATTCTTATTCCAAAATCATTCGGGCAATAAAACCCAGGTTCATTTGAAATAATCATATTTTTTTTTAAAATTTGAGTATTGCGCTGATTTATTGAATGAGGACCTTCATGAACATTAAGAAGGTTACCAACACCATGACCTGTGCCGTGAGGATAATCATAGCCATGTTGCCATAAAAATTGTCTTGCAAGAATATCTAAATTAGCTCCATTTGAGCCTTGGAGAAAAATGGATTTTGCAAGAGCAATGTGACCTTTTAAAACATTAGTATATAATATTCTTTGTTCAGTAGTAACATCGCCCAGAGCAATAGTACGAGTTACATCAGTTGTACCGCCTAAATAATGTCCACCGGAATCAATTAAAAGCAGCCCTTCCTTTTTTAAAATTTTGTTATTTGAATTATTTTTCTCAGCGCGGTAATGGATTATTGCAGCATTTTCTTTATATCCACAAATAGCTGCAAAAGATTCGCATAAATAATTTTTATTTTTGCTACGTTCAGATTTCAACACTAAAGATATATCGTGCTCAGAAATAACAATATCTTGTTCTAGCTCTAATTTTATTTTAGTTATAGTTTCGCATATCGCTTTAGCATCATAAATATGTATTTGTATACTCAGATTTATTTCAGTATCATTTTTGATAGCGCGCATTAAAAGGCAAGGATCAGTAGTATTTTCTATTTGAGTTTGATCTAATAAGGATAATAAATAAACTGAGGTGTTTTGTTCATCAATTAAAATTTTATCTTCTATTTGTTTCATTTTTTGTTCTAGGTCTTTAAAATCAAAAAATTCAACATCATCAAATTGATCTATCAGGGATTTAGAAACTTTAGCTAAATTAGTAAAAACCTCTAATTGATTAAGATGTATGCTAGCATATGCATTTAATAAAGGACAAAAATCCATGTCATGGCCGCGTATGTTTAGTAACCAACAAATAGATTCGCTATTTGTTAGTAATAATGTTTTTGCATTTTTATTAATAATAATTTTACGAAGATCATCTAATTTTGATTTATGGCTTTGCCCGCTATATTCTATTGAATATATAAACGCTTCTCTTTGGGAGGCGGCGGGTCTATTATACCAAATTTGATCAAATAAATTGTGATTATCAGGCAATAATTGTAAATTTGGGAAATATTTCAAAGAATGTGGAGTAAAAATTCTTGAATTATAACCTATAGATAATTTTGTTACATAATTCGGCCAATTAAATTCAGCTAATTCTTTTATGTTGTGAATTTTAAAAAATTTTACATCTATTTGATTTTGAGCCTGAGTTAAATATCTGCCATCAGTAAAAAAATATCCTTCATTTTGAAAAACAATTACGATAGCAAAAGATCCACTAAATGCTGTCAAATATTTAATGCGATTGTCACATTCAGCTATATATTCATTTTGATATTCATCAGTGGAAGAAAAAATATAGCCGTCTAAATTTGAAGAAGCTAATATACGGGAAAAATCATTAAATATTCTTGAATTCCTAATAGAATGATTCATAGCTATATCTGTCATTATAATGTTTCTAGAGATTTTATATCTTCTAGGGTTAAGTTGAAATTGCCAGTAATATTTACTTTTGCTACAAAGGGAGAATGATCCAAATTTAGCGATAAATTGATTGTTAGTGCATCAGAGCCTTGAAGTTCCTTAGATTTCAAAAAATTAGTAATTTTATGTAACTTATCTTCGGAGCTAATATTTAAATTGATATTTGATATAGCTGTTTTAAAAGCAAATTCATCTAAATCTTCAATATCCACAACACTTAATCGTAAGCTTGTTTCGTCTTTATAAGCTTCACAGGTTAATAAAATCCTTTTTTTTACTTCTATTAAATGACTATAATTTTGGAAAATTCTATCACTAAATATAGTAACATCAAACACACCCATTTCATCAGATAGTTGCAAGGATACAAAAACACCCTTGTCGGACATACGAATATCTTTCTTTTGTATTATACCAGCAATTTTTATATTAGAAGAACCACGTCTAAGTAAGTCCAATTTTTTTGAATCATATATAGCCATCTTGCCGATAAGAGCTCTATAATTTAGCATTGGGTGATAGGTTAAAAAAACACCGAGCAAATCAAACTCATGCTCGCATTTTATCGTTCGAGAAAAATCTTCACCCACTTCCTTCATCTTAGGCGCGTTTAATGATAGGGGAATTAAACTAAACTGATGGGAATTTTTTTCACTTTCATTCAAAGCACCATGAGACATTATTAGATCAATATTTTCTACTAATTGTCGGGCATTTGCATGTAAACTGCTAAAACAACCCGCAAGTATCATATGTTCTAAAGCTCGCTTATTTAATAAACGCATAGGTACACGTTCAATAAAATCGAAAATACTAATGAATTTTTTCTTTGCACTTTCTTTTTCAATAGCTTCGCCAAGATTATGGCTGATAGATTTAATAGCAGCTAAACCAAAGACAATATTTTTTTTCTTAGAAATTTTTTTTATAACAAAATTACTTTTGGAATTATTAACATCTGGGGGTAAAATTGCTATTTCCCTAGTGTGAGCTTCTTGCACAAAACTATTAATTTTGCTTTGATCATTTATGTCAAGATTTAGGCAAGCTATTAAGAATTCTGGTAAATAATTAGCTTTCAAATATGCAGTTTGATATGATATGAAAGCATATCCAGCAGCATGGGATTTGTTAAAACCGTAGCCTGCAAATTTTGCAACTGATGCAAAAATCTCTCTAGCTTGATCCACATCAACATTTTTTGTAGCAGCGCCTTGCATAAAAAGTTTCTCTTGAGCATCCATCTCAGACTTAATTTTTTTACCCATAGCTCTTCTAAGTAAATCTGCAGAGCCTAAAGAATAACCACCAAGTATTTTTGCTATTTCCATAACTTGTTCTTGGTAAATTATTACCCCGTATGTTTCCTTCAAAACTTGTTCTAACAAGGGATGTAGGTAATCTGGCTCTTGTTTTTTGTGTTTACAAGCAACATAAGTTGGAATATTATCCATTGGCCCTGGTCTATATAAAGCTCCTAATGCTATAAGATCTTCTATTGAATCGGGTTTAATTTTTTTTATACTGTCTTTCATTCCGAAGCTTTCAAATTGAAATACCCCGTTAGTATCGCCAGAGGACAAGAGTTTATAAGTTTTTTTGTCATCCAAAGATATATTACTAATATCGATAATGATACCTTCAGCTACTAGTAATTCTAAAGTTTTTGAAATAAGTGTAAGGGTTTGTAAGCCCAAAAGATCAAATTTTACCAATCCAACTAATTCTGCATATTTCATTGAATACTGAATTACGTTATTTTGGGAGTTACTATCACGATATATAGGTACAAGTTTTAATAATTCTTCTCCAGAAATTACTATTCCAGCGGCATGCATAGAAACGTGACGTTGTAATCCTTCAAGCGTAAGAGCATTATCTAATACTTTTTTTATCAAGCTATTAGTTTGTTTTGGATCTTCATAGTCACGTAATTCCAAGCTAAATAACCCCTTACCTTGATAAGCATTTCTTAGTTCTGGCACTTGTTCTATAGCCTGGGATAAAGTTACGGGATTGACGGCATTAAAGGGTACTAATTCTGTTATAGAATTAGCTATATCATAACGCAGACCCAAAACTCTAGAGACATCTTTTATAACAGCCTTTGCCTGCATGCTACCAAAAGTAATAATGTTAGCTACTCTATTCGCACCATATTTTTGGGTTATATACTTTAATACTTCATCACGACGTTCTTGACAAAAATCAATATCTATATCAGGCATTGAAACACGTTCGGGGTTCAAAAATCTTTCAAAAAGCAATCCAAATTTTATAGGATCTAAATCTGTTATTCTTAAAGACCAGGCTATAATTGAACCAACTACAGAGCCCCTACCAGGCCCCACAGAAATATTATTATTTTTGCTCCATTCAATAAAATCTGACACTATCAAAAAATAGCCAGCAAATTTCATATCACAAATAATCTTTAGCTCATAATCTAAGCGAGCTTGATAAATTTCTATTATTTTATATTGTTCTTTTGTATCGGCAATCTTTTCATATTTAAATTTATTACTAAGACGCAAATTTAGACCATTATTAACTTTTAATTTTAGAGTATCCTCTTCGCTTATATCTTTGTTTGCAAAGCTAGGCAATATTGGTGGATTGGTTGTAGCCATAACTGCGCAGCGCTGAGAAATATAAGCACTATTGCTGATTGCTGAAGGTAAGTTGGCAAAAGTTTTAGACATTTCTGTCGGAGACTTAAAATAACATTGATTGCTAACAGTAGGACGGCTAGTCTCTGATTTTAATTTACCAGAAGCTATGCAAAGCAATGTATCGTGTTTATCGTGATCTTCTATTGAAGCAAATAACACATTATTTGTAGCAACAATAGGTATATCAAGTTCCAAAGATAGCTTTAAATAGCGTGATTCAATGATTTTTTGTTTTTCAAGGCCGTGGCGCATTATTTCAAAATAAAATCTGTCTCCAAAAATATCGTTGAAATAATTGGCATAATATTTAGCTTTATCCTCATAGCCTCTATAAATCAGCTCTCCAATTACACCGTTATCATAACCTGATAGCATAATTAGCCCAGTATTATATTGTATGAGATCTGCAAAAGTTATATGTTCCCAGGGGTGTCTTTGATTATTTAAATATATGGTGCTTACAAGGTTTAATAAATTCTCATATCCTTGATTATCTTTTGCCAACAACAAAATTTCTGCTAAATATGCTTTGTGATCATGCTCATAAAGCAAATTAACGCTCACTCCGCAGATAGGTTGTATCTTTTCTTTAGCAGCAGCCATAGAAAATTCTAGTAAAGCAAATAAATTATTACTATCAGTAAGAGCTATAGCCTGCATATTATGCTTTGCAGCTAAATTGATAATGGATGGTATTTTTAAAACACTAGAGAGTAAAGAATATGAGCTCTTTACTCTTAAATGGACGAAATTATTATCGGTCACGCGCTAAAACTAATCTGCTGTTAGAAATATGTCTTAGTATCTAGTTTACGCTATAATCAATAGCAACACAATTGCTTAATTCATCGATATATTTAGGTATAATCTAAATATATGAGGATACATCTAAAGCTTAACAGTAGCTTGAAAAAAAACCATGATGGGTTCTATTGCAAATTCTAAATTTGTTTTTGCACCAAATGATAAAAAAGCCCAAGATGTATCTGTATTAGCGCTGATTGTGAATGCAGGAGTTCCTATAAAGTACTTGTCAGAGTCTTTTCCCGCCACACCAATAAAATCACCAATAAAATCTGAAAATCTTGTCGCTACATTAAATTCTGCAATTTTAAAATCCAACCCTATATTTAAATTTAAATCTAACAGAGTCTCCTGTTTTTTAGATGTATCCCTAGCAAAGTTGTTTGTTGGCGACGGCATTTCATTATCAGATGATACCTGATCCAAGTCTTTGTCTTTTGTTTGATTAGTATAATTCTTCTCCACAAAATAGTAAATATCAGTATTAAAAGATGCACCACAAGATAATTCTGTAGATAAGTTAGTATTTTCAGCTATAGATATTTTATTACCAAAAAATATAAAGGGTTGTAGGGGAGGGTCATCATCAGGCATTATAATTCTATCAGCATAATCATTAGATAATATCGATATATTACCTCCCTTAAACCCAATGTTTGCCCCTAGATAAAAATTGTTTGTAAAGTTGAATTTAATATATGCACCCAATCCAAATTCAGATGACTTTAAAAAATAGCCTCCTAAATGTATATTTTTGCCTAAATTATGAAGCTCAACTAAATCATCAAAGTGTACAAAAAAACCGGGGTCTATTTCACCTGATAATATTGCAGCAGCAGAAAGATTTAACCTACTTAAGATGTGATCGCTGCTAGCAAATGAGCTGTTGAGTAGTAAATCTCTTGCGGCCCTTATATTGGCTCCAGCAGAAAAAGAGAATATGGATATTGCAAAACTCGAGCAAGCTAAAGAAAAAAGAGTTTTATGTAATTTTTTTATTATTTTATTCATAATTCACAAATTTTAATATTGTATTTTAAATACAATATTAATAATAATTGGTAATATACAAAAAATCAACTTCTTTATTTTTAATAAATTAGGTTTCACGAAGTAATTTTACAATAAATACAAGTTAAAAACAATAACAAACTAAAGCTTAACAGTAGCTTGAACAAAACCCAT